>NZ_JBEZZJ010000004.1:357033-411255 GCF_040639095.1 Micromonospora sp. NPDC023966
ACGAGCCAGCCGGGAACGACGGGCCAGCCGGGAACGACGGGCCCGAGGCCGACGAGCCAGCCGTCCGGCGCGCGCTCGACGGTGCCGAGGATGTCGCCCCGGCGCCCCGGCCGCAGTCCGGCCCGACCGATCACCCGCCCGGCGTTCACCCGCTCGTCGCCCCTGGCGGGCCGACGCCGGGGATCGAACCGCAGCTCTCGGGCCGGCGTCGGCGTTGGCGGCTCTGGACCGTGCTGGGGCTGGTCCTCGTGCTGGTGGCGTGCGGCGTTCCCGGCGTACTCCTGCTCGGGCTGGTGCGCGACGCGGCCGGACGGCCGGCGGCGGGCCGGGACGACCGCGGCACGGCGGCCGAGCGGCGCCTCGGCGAGCGGATGGCGGCCCAGCTCGACCGGCAGGCCGCCGCCCTGCTCAACGGTGACCGGGCCGGCTTCCTCGCCGTCGCCGAGCCCGCCGCCCGACCCGCGCTCACCCGGCGGTACGCCGCGCTGCGCGCGCTCCGGGTCACCGCCTGGCGACCGGCGGCGGACGGGGTGCCGGCGGCGGTCGACCGGCGGCCGGGGGAGTGGCGGCTGACGGTGACGGTCGGCTACTGCTTTGTGGTGCCGGGCTGCGCACCGAGCAGCGTCGAGCTGGGCACCCGGTGGCGGGTGGTGGGGGACGCCGAACCCCGGCTGACCGCGGTCGAGGAGTCCCGGGCGACGCCGGCCGGCGCGCGGCCCTGGGAGGTCAGCGACCTGGCCGTGGCGGTCGGGAAGCGGGCCGTGGTCGCCACCACGCCGGCGCTGCGGGCCAAGCTGCCCGGCCTGCTCGCCCAGGCCGAGGCCGCCGCCCGGGTCGCCGACGGGTACGCGGTGGCCGGCCCGCCGCCGGACCGCTACCTCGTCTACTACGCCGGCCGTGCCGAGTGGCAGCGCTGGTACGGCGGTGGCCGGCCGAAGTGGACCGCCGGGTACGCGGTCGGCGTCGGCGGCGGGCGCCACGACATCGTGCTCAACGCGCAGAGCCTGACGCCGACCGGCGTCGACGACCTGCTCCGGCATGAGCTGACCCACGCCGCGTCGCTGCCCGACGGGGGCTATGCGGACCGGTCGAGCTGGTGGCTGGTGGAGGGGTTGGCCGAGTACGCGGGCGCGGACGGCCAGCCGGTGGACCGCTACGAGGGCCTGGCCGAGGTGCGCAAGCTCGTCCGCGGCGGGTGGAACGGCCGGCTCGACGCGCTGGCGCCGGCCGACGACGCGGCGGACGACCGGGTCGGCGGCGCCTACGGCATCGGTTACCTGGCGGTGCGTCACCTGGTCGACCGGTACGGCGAGCAGCGGGTGCTGGACTTCTTCCGGGCCGTGGTGCACGAACGCCGGTCGATGGCCGAGGCCGCCGACGAGGTGTTCGGCGAGCCCTGGTCGGGGCTGCACGACGACTGCGTCGCCTACCTCCGGGCGGTCGCCGGCTGAGGCGTCGATGCTGGTCGACGGGTCGTAGCATGGGCCGGGTGGCCCGCACCCCCTCGCCGCGGCTGCCCGCGGCCCGCCGCCTCCGCCTCCACACCGCCCTCCTCGCCGTCGTCGCGCTGACCGGCGCCACCGCCGCCTCGTGCGGCGACGATCCGGCCACCGTCAGCGTGGCCCAGGTGGGCCGCTCCCCGGTGACCGAGGTGATCGACGCGCCGGCCACGGTGACCGCCCGCGCCGCCGCCACCCTCACCGCCCCCGCCGAGGGCACCGTGGTCAGCCTGCGCGTTCAGCCCGGACAGCGGGTCGCCCGGGGGCAGGTGCTCGCCGTGATCGACTCGCCGTCCGCGCGGGACCGGTTGACGCAGGCCCGGGCGGCGCTGCGCGCGGCGAAGCGGGCCGGCCGGGGCGTCGGCGTCGGCGACCTGGGCGGCCGCCGGCGGGACACCGACCAGGCCGCGACCGAGGCGTTCGCCGCAGCCCGCAAGGCGGCCGGGAAGATCGGCGACCCGCAGTTGCGGTCCGCGCTGCTGCTCCAGGTCGAGTCGGCGCAGCAGCAGTACGCGTCGGCCGCCCGCGCCGCCGATCGGGCGGTCAGTGCCGTGCAGCGCGGGGTAACCGGGCTGAACAGCGCCGTCGGCGCACTGTCGACCGCACAGCGCCTCCAGGCCCAGCAGGCGTACGACCTGGCCAAGGCGACGGTCGACGCGCTGACCCTGCGCGCCCCGATCGCCGGGGTGGTGCAGCCGGGCGGTACCCGGGCGGCCACCCCGACCGACCTCACCGGACTGCTCGGCGCGGCCGGGGGCGCGGTGCCCGGCCTCGACCCGTCGGCCCTCGGGGCGGCCGGGCAGGGCGGCCCGCCGGCGGGGGTGGACGACGCGGTGCCGGCCGGTGGCCGGGTCACCGCGGGCACGCCGGTGCTGACCGTGGTGGACACCGGGCAGCTCGGCCTGCTCGCCGAGGTTGACGAGACCGACGTGCTGCTGGTCCGGGCCGGGCTGACCGCCACGGTTGAGCTGGACGCGGTGACCGGCGCGACGTACGACGCCACGGTCCGCTCGGTGGACGTGCTGCCGACCAGCTCGGCCCGGGGCGGGGTCACCTACCGGGTCCGGCTCGGCCTCGGCGCCGGGCGGCTCGGCGAGGGGGAGGCCGCCCCGACGCCGCGCCCCGGCATGAACGCCGTGGTCCACCTCCGGGTCCGCGAGGCGGCCGACGCGGTGGCCGTACCCGCCTCGGCGGTCTTCTCCGCCGACGGGCGGGACGCGGTCTGGCTGCTGCAGGACGGGAAGGCCGACCGGGTGCCGGTGACCGTGGGCGTGCAGGGGCAGGACCTGGTGCAGATCGTCAGCGGGGTACGGGCCGGCGACCGGATCGTGGTGCGCGGCGCCGACCAGGTCCACGACGGCCAGGAACTGCCGTGAGCGTCGCCGCGATCGAGGCGGTCGACGTGTCCCGCACGTACGAGCTGGACGGGGTCTCGGTGCCCGCGCTGCGCGGCGTGTCGCTCACCATCGAGCAGGGCGAGTACGTGGCGGTGATCGGGCCCTCCGGCTCGGGCAAGTCCACGCTGATGCACCTGCTCGGCGGGCTGGATCGGCCGACCGGCGGCCGGCTGGTGATCGGTGGCCGGGACGTGACCACCCTGACCGCGCCGGAGCTGGCGACGCTGCGCAACGAGACCATCGGCTTCGTCTTCCAGGCGTTCCACTTGCTGCCCCGGACGTCCGCGGTGGACAACGTGGCGCTGCCCCTGGTCTACCGGGGCCTCGGGGCGCGACAGCGGCGGGAACGCGCGGCGGCGATGCTCGGCCGGGTCGGGCTGGGGCACCGGCTGGGCCACCGCCCCAACCAGCTCTCCGGCGGCGAGCAGCAGCGGGTGGCGATCGCCCGGGCCCTGGTCACCGACCCGGCGGTGCTGCTCGCCGACGAGCCCACCGGCAACCTGGACAGCGCCACCGGCGAGGCGGTGCTGGAGCTGCTGGAACAGTTGAACGCCGAGTCCGGGGTGGCGCTGGTGATGGTGACCCACGACCCGGAGGTGGCAGCCCGGGCCCGCCGGCGGATCGCGGTCCGGGACGGGCTGATCCGGTCTGACACCGTTCATGATCGACCGCTGTCGGGCGGCGACGGTCGACCTGAGACACTGGACGCCGCTCCCAGCGCGGAGCCCCGGTCCGCGTCCGGAAGCGGCCCGGGGCACCCGTCCGGTGGCTCCGGTGGCGCCACCGGAGCCACCGGACGCCTTCCGCGCAACGGCGGGCCGGCCGCGGCCGGGGGTGCCCGGTGAGGCTGGCCGAGGCCTGGCGGGTCGCGTTGGACGCGCTGCGGGCCAACCGGATGCGCAGCGCGCTGACCATGCTCGGGGTGATCATCGGGGTCGCCTCGGTGGTGCTGCTGGTGGCCATCGGCACCGGCACCAAGCAGAAGGTCGAACAGCAGGTGGAGGGCCTCGGCTCGAACCTGCTCCTGGTGGTGCCCGGCAAGCTCGACGTCGGCACCGCCCCGGTGGTCTCGCCGCTGGACCTCAAGGACGTGGACGCCGTCTCCCGGGTGGTCGGTGACCCCGGCCGGGTGGCCGTCACGATCGCCTCCGGCGCGACCGCGCGGGCCGGGACCCGGTCCGACTTCACCACCGTCCAGGGCGTGCTGGAGACCACCCCGACGGTCTTCACCCGCTCGCTGGCCCGGGGCCGCTACCTGAGCGGGGCCGACGTGGACACCAGCCGCCGGGTGGCGGTGCTCGGCGCGTCCGTGGCCCGGGCGCTCTTTCCCGACCGGGACCCGCTCGGCCAGCAGGTCACCCTGGCCGGGGTCCGGTTCCGGGTGATCGGCGTCTTCACCCCGCTCGGGCAGAGCCTCGGCGTGGACCGGGACGACGAGGTGCACATCCCGGTGACCGCCGCGCAGCGGCTCTGGGGGACCCAGCGGATCGACGGCATCGCGGTGAAGGCGCCCGACCGGGAGCGGATCGACCAGCTCGGCGAGCGGATCGTCGCCGAACTGGCTCGCCGGCACCCGGACACCGAGTTCAGCGCGGTCACCCAGCAGCAGATCCTCGGCGTGCTCGGCGACATCCTCGGCGTGCTCACCGGGGTGCTGGCCGCCATCGCCGGCATCTCGCTGCTGGTCGGCGGTGTCGGCGTCTCCAACATCATGCTGGTCTCGGTACGCGAACGGACCCGCGAGATCGGCCTGCGCAAGGCGGTCGGCGCGCGGCCCCGGGACATCGGCGTGCAGTTCCTGCTGGAGGCGGTGCTGCTCACCTCGATCGGCGGGCTGACCGGGATGGCGCTCGGGGTGGGCACCGCGCTGCTGGTCGACGCGGTCTCGCCGATCCCGGCGGCGATCACCTGGTGGTCCCTGGCGCTCGCCTTCGGCGTCTCGGCGGCCGTCGGCATCGTCTTCGGGGTGGTGCCCGCCCAGCGCGCCGGCCGGCTCGACCCCGTGGTGGCGCTGCGCGCCGAGTGACGTCCCGGAAACCAAGGCGGGCTCCCGGGATCGGGACAGGCCACCCGTCCGGGCGAAAAACACCAGCTCAACACGGGGTGACCAGGAGCCCATCCATGATCAAACGAAGGAAGGGATCGCGCCGGTCACAGCCGCCCCGCTACCGTACTGGTAACACGCGCGTCGCTCGTCGTGGCGGGAAACAACCTGCTCGGCGGCACGCGCCGGGCATGGGAATGGGTCGGTGAGCCATGGCCGGGTCGCAGTCCGACGCTCGACTGTCGGATGTCAGGTTCCTGACCGTCGCCGAGGTGGCGACGGTCATGCGGGTGTCCAAGATGACGGTCTACCGTCTCGTGCACAGCGGTGAGCTGACCGCGGTGCGGGTCGGTCGGTCGTTCCGGGTGCCCGAGCACGCCGTGCACGAATACCTCCGGGGCGCGTTCCAGGAAACCGCCTGACACGTCGCCGGCCAGGCCGGCGAGTGCGACGTAACGGGCATCGACGGGGGCGCGTTGGTCCTGCTGATGCACTCCGGCTACCCTGGACCCCGACCGTGACCGCACCCTGGTGTGCCCTGCCCACCACGCGGGTCCGGTCCGTTGTCCGCAAGCGGTCACGACACCACCCCCCGTGGTGTCTCCCGGTCCGCCCCGCACGTTGCATCGAAAGGCTGTCGTATGGGCTCGGTGGTCAAGAAGCGCCGCAAGCGCATGGCTAAGAAGAAGCACCGCAAGCTGCTGCGCAAGACCCGCGTCCAGCGTCGCCGTCTCGGCAAGTGACCGGGGCCGGGCTGCGGCCCGGCACCCGGCACCACTTGCCAACTGTCGACCCTCGGAGGCTCAGTTGATCAGGCCGTGGACGTCCCGGCTCGATCCCGCCTGCCGGACAAGGCGCACGACATGACCCCCGGTGGCACCTCAGGTGCTCCGGGGGTCGTCGTCGTGACCGGGGTCGGTCGCTATCTCGGCGCGCACGTCGCCGCCCGGCTCGCCGCCGACCCGCGCATCGAACGCGTCATCGGCGTCGACCCGGCCACGCCGAGCCCCGAGCTCACCGACCTGCTCGCCGGGGTCGAGCGGGTCCGGCTCGACCTCGACTCGCTCGGCGGCCTCCTGGTCGACCTCGACGTCGACGCCGTGGTGCACCTGGCGCTGGTCACCGCCCCCGACCCCCAGCAGGGCGGCCGGGCGGCGATGAAGGAACAGAACGTCATCGGCACCATGCAGCTCCTCGCCGCCTGCCAGCGGGCGCCCCGGCTACGCAAGCTGGTGGTCCGCTCGTCGACCGCCGCCTACGGGGTGTCGTTCCGGGATCCGGCCGTCTTCACCGAGGAGACCGAGCCACGCGAGGTGCCGCGCGGCGGTTTCGGCCGCGACATCCTCGACATCGAGGGGTACGTCCGCGGCTTCCGTCGCCGCCGGCCCGACGTCACCGCGACCGTGCTGCGCTTCGCGCCGTTCATCGGCTCGACCGCCGACACCACGCTCACCCGATACTTCGCCCAGCCCGTGGTGCCCACCGTCTTCGGCCGCGACCCGCGGCTGCAGTTCGTCCACTTCGACGACGCCCTGGAGGTGCTGCACCGGTCGGTCGCCGAGGAGCACGCCGGGACGTACAACGTCGCCGGGCCGGGCGTGCTCTCGCTGTCGCAGGCGATCCGCCGGGCCGGCCGGGTGGCCGTGCCGGTGCTGGAGCCGGGCCTCGCCGGGTTCGCCGCGATCGCCCGCAGCCTCGGCTTCGGCCGCTACGGACTGGACCAGGTCGACCTCTTCGTGCACGGTCGGGTGGTGGACACCACCAGACTGGAGCGCGAGTACGGCTTCACACCCCGCACCACCGCGGCCGCCTTCGACGACTTCATCCGCGCCCACCACGGCGGCGTGGTGGTGACCCGGGACCAGCTCGCCGCGGCCGAGCAGTTGGTGCTGGAGGGCATCCGGCAGGTCCGGTCGGCCGTGCGGGAGCGCTCGTGAGCGCGGCGGAGGAGCGGGGCGAGGCGCGGTACGACGTACCGCTGACCGTGCCCGGGCCGGACGCGGAGCCGGCGCGGCGCAACGGGCACCGGCGGGCCACGGCGGCCGCCGCCGAGCCGACGATGAAGGCGGCGTCGGCCCCCGCGGACGAGCCGGACACCTCCACCGACGAGCCGGCGCCGACCCCGAGGACGGGCGCGCCGGGCGAGGCCGCCCCGAAGAAGACCATGGCCAAGAAGGCGGTTGCGAAGAAGGCCGTCGCCAAGAAGGCCGTTGCCAAGAAGCCGACGGGCGAGCCGGTCGGGGCGCAGGACCGGCCGGGCGACGTGACCCCGCCCGGGCCGGCGGTGGCGGACCGGCCGGGGGACCACTGGGACCGGAAGGTCGCCAAGGGGCTGGCCTTCCTGCGGCGACGGCTCGCCGGCGACTACGAGGTGGACGAGTTCGGCTTCGACCCTGACCTCACCGACGCCGTCTTCCACCCGCTGGTCCGGCTGCTCTACCGGGACTGGTTCCGCACCGAGGTCGGTGGCGTCGAGCACGTTCCCGCCGAGGGGGCCGGCCTGGTGGTCGGCAACCACTCCGGCACGGTGGCGCTGGACGCGCTGGTGCTCGCCACCGCGCTGCACGACCGGCACCCGGCGCGCCGCTACCTGCGGCTGCTCGGCGCCGACCTGGTCTTCCGGATGCCGGTGGTCTCCGAGATCGCCCGTAAGACCGGCGGCACGGTGGCCTGCAACCCGGACGCGGAACGGCTGCTCGGCAACGGCGAGCTGGTCGGTGTCTTCCCGGAGGGCTTCAAGGGGGTCGGCAAGCTCTACGCCGACCGCTACAAGCTCCAGCGCTTCGGGCGGGGCGGGTTCGTCTCGGCGGCGCTGCGGACCGGCACGCCGATCGTGCCGGTGGCGATCGTCGGCGGCGAGGAGATCTATCCGATGCTCGCCGACATCAAGCCGCTGGCCCGGCTGCTCAAGCTGCCATACTTCCCGGTCACGCCGACCTTCCCCTGGCTGGGGCCGCTGGGCATGGTGCCGCTGCCGAGCAAGTGGCTGATCGAGTTCTGCCCGCCGATCCCGACCGCGCACCTGCGCGACTCGGCCGACGATCCGCTGGTCGTGTTCAACCTCGCCGACCAGGTGCGGGAGACCATCCAGCAGACCCTGCACCGGCTGCTCGAACGCCGCCCGGACCCGTTCGGCCCCTGACCGACCGGCTGCGGCCCGGGGTCAGTCGACGCGCTGGCGGCGGCGGTGCAGGGCCAGCCCGGCGGTGACCGCGCCGGCGACCAGCCCGGCGGCGGCCGTGGACGGCACGGCGATCTTCACGGCCCGCCGGCCGGTGCGGAAGTCGCGGACGTCCCAGCCCCGCTCGCGGGCCCGCCGGAGCAGCGCGGGATCCGGGTTGACCGCCACCGGGCGCCCCACCGTGGAGAGCATCGGCAGGTCGTTGGCGGAGTCGCTGTACGCCGCGCAGCGGCCCAGCTCCAGCCCCTCGACCGCGGCGAGCTGGGTGATGGCCTCGGCCTTGGCCGGCCCGTGCATGAGGTCGCCGACCAGCCGGCCGGTGTACGCCCCGTCGACCACCTCGGCGACCGTGCCGATCGCCCCGGTCAGGCCGAGCCGGGTCGCGATCACCCGCCCGATCTCCACCGGGGCGGCGCTGACCAGCCAGACCCGCTCGCCCGCGTCGAGGTGGCGCTGGGCCAGCTTGCGGGTGCCGGCCCAGATGCGCGGTGCCATCAGCTCGTCGAAGATCTCCTCGGCGAGGCGCTCCACGTCGTCCACCCGCCAGCCTTCGATGAAGGCGAGCGCCGCCTCCTTGGCCTGCGACATGTCCCCGGCGTGCTCGGTGGCGAGCAGCCGGAACTTCGCCTGCTGCCAGGCGAACCGGGCCAGGTCGCCGGTGGTGAAGTACTTCCGGGCGGCCAGCCCGCGGGCGAACCAGTAGATCGACGCGCCCTGCATCATCGTGTTGTCCACGTCGAAGAAGGCGGCGGCCGTCGGGTCGGGGGTGACGGTGGCCGGGGGTGCCTCCGGGGTCTCGGACCAGCCGGCGGTGTGCCCGTGGACGTCGGTGCTGACGGTCACCTTCCGGCTCCCGGTCACGACGTCCTCCCCTCGACGACCCCACGTACGCCCATCCGAGCCTATCCGGCGGGATGTGACGGACGGGTGTCCGGCGGGAGAAGTGTGGCGTGGACGGCTGTCCGCGCGGCTCAGCGGTCGGCGGGGCAGGTGGTCGGGGCGGGCCCGAGCGCGTCGCTGGCCTCCGGGGCCGGCAGCCCGCAGGCGATCGCCTCGCGGAGCGCGTCGGCACGCCGGCCGGCCGCGTCGAGCAGGGCGAGCGAGTGGCGGGTGCGGTCCCGGTCGGCCTGGTCCGACCGGTCGAGCAGCCCGCTGACCGCCCGGCGCTGGCCGCCGAGGAACGTGTCGAGGGCGTCCAGCGCCGCCGGGTCGGAGCGCTGCGCGCCCACCGTGGTCAGCAGGCGTACGCCCTGCCGGGTGTCGGCGTCCATGTCGTCCAGCACGGCGCTGAAGCCGAGCCGGTCGTGGCGGACCGTGGCGGCCTCGTCGAGCCGGGTGCGGGCGAAGTCGAGGAAGAGCTGGCCCCGGCTGATGTCGGAACTGGCCAGGGCGAGCTGGGCGCGCTCGGTCGAGCGCTTCATGCCGTAGAGGGCGTCGCCGGGCAGCGCGTTCTCGCTGGCGGCGGAGATGCCGGAGAGCGCGATCGCCCCGGCGGCCACGCCGACCAGGATCGCGCCGCGGGCCCGGGCCCGTCGCCCGGTCATCGCCGGCAGCAGCGAGCCGCGTATGCCGCTGGCGGCGCCGGCCTTCGCCCGGGCGGGAACGCCCTCGCGCTCGGCGGTGGCGACGAGCATCGCCCGCAGCCCGGTACGGAATTCCGCGTCCACCTCGGCGTCCGGCCGCTCGGCGGTGAGCCGCCGGCTCACCGCGACGAGCGCGGTGAGTTCGTCGTCGGCCCGGGAACGGACGTGGTGCCGCCGGCCGCCGTTGGCCTCGTCGAGGAGCTGCGCGAAGCGCTCGGCACGCCGACGGGAGAAGAGGTCGCTGTCCACCGCAGGCACCCCCTCTCGCTGGTCACGGCCGCTCTGGCCGTCGTCGTCACCAGCGACCGGTGGCAGCGTGCGGCCGACGGTCGACCGGGACGGCCGACCTGACCCACCGGACCGGATGGCCCGGGGGACGCCGGGACAACCACTGGTCGCACCCGGAGAAACGGTCCGCGCCGGTCGCCGGTTACGGGCCGGTCGGTGACGAAATCACCAAGAGTGATCGCGGTCGCGAGGTGCGGAGGGCGCGCGTGGTCGCGCCCGGTGGGGTCGCCGGGCGGGTGGAAGCGGGTCGGGTCAGGGCTGGAAGCCGTCGGGCAGCAGCCGGGCCAGGGCCCGGACCGCCCGGTACTGCAACGCCTTGATGGCGCCCTCGTTCTTGCCCATGGCGCGGGCCGTCTCGGCCACCGAGAAGCCTTGGAGGAAGCGGAGCACGATGCACTCCTGCTGCTCCGGGTTGAGCTGCTTGACGGCGGTGAGCAGGGCGACGTTGGTGATGTGCTCGACCACCGCCGCCTCCGGGCTGCCCTCGGGTCCCCGGTCCTCCCGGTCGGCGTCGAGCACGTCGCCGGTGGTCACCTCCAGCCGGTAGCGGCCGGACTTGAAGTGGTCGGCGACCAGGTTGCGGGCGATGGTGACCAGCCAGGCGCCGAGGTCGCGCCCCTGCCAGGTGAAGCTGCCGATCCGCTTGAGCGCCCGGAGGAACGTGTCCGAGGTGAGGTCTTCGGCGAGCTGGCGGTTGCCGACCCGGAAGTAGACGAACCGGAAGACGGTGTCGACGTACCGGTCGTAGATCAGGCCGAACGCCTCGGCCTCGCCGGCCTGCGCCCGCTCGACCAGCGCCCAGACCTCGGTGGCCGGGTCGGACGGGTCGGGGCGGCTCGGGTAGCCGGTGGCCGGGGCGGCGGTCGCCGGGACGGCCGGCAGCACCGCCGTGTCGGCGGCGGTCACGGCGGGCAGGACGGCGGTCTCGGCGGCCGAGGGCTCGCTGTTGGCCCCGGCCTCACCGCGCCGGCCCTGGGCCGGCATGGCCGGCCGGGACGGGGCGCCGAGCCGGCCGGCGGCGGGTTTCGCGTTGCCGCCGGGCACCGTCGGGCGCGGTGGCGCCTCGTTGTGGTGCGTGCGGTTGCGGATCCGCCGCCCCTCGCCGCGCACCGCGAGACCGCGGGTCCCGTCGGCGGCGGTCCGTGGAGCGGGCTCCAGGCGCTCGTTGACGGGTGTTCGCTGGGTCGGGCCGGTCACCCCGGCCGGCCGGTCCGCGTAACCGAAGGTGGTCACCGCACCTCCCCGGGCGCGGCCGTTCCGGGACGTGCCGACGGGCGGCAGGTCTCCTTGAGGTGCTGGTCCAATGCGCTCACAGGCACGGGGGCCTCCTCGGGCTGAGGGGTGTCGACTCACGGCAAACGGGGTGAGCCGACCCGAGTGATGATAGGGCCAACGTCACCCGCGCGTGGCAAGTCCGTTACACAGAGCGGAAGTATTTCCGGTCGCGTCGCACAAATGGCGGACGCCTTGTCCGTCGTGTGCGGTTGACTTTCACGCCGGTAGCTGGTCCGGAGTGGAAAGTCCTGGTCGGAGCCAATTTTGTTGCGCCCTCGGCGTGTCGCGGCAGCGGCCCGGCCGGGTCGGTTCCGGCTGCCCGGACGACCCCGTCGGCCGACCGGCGGAGAGCCCCGTCCCACATTCGGGAATCCCGGCTGCCGGGGTGGACAGTCCCGTGGAGGGGACGCGTCCGGCGTGTCCGGTGGCGCGTCGGCGTCCGCCACGCGTCGCGGCCCGGTGTTCGGGCGTGGCCGGGCGGACGCGGCTGTGCCAGACTCAGCCACCGTGCAGGACGCAGCCGACAGTTCAGCGCCGAACCTCGCCGACCGGCTCCGCCGGGCGGCCGCCGTCCACGCTGACCGTCCCGCGCTGCACTGGCGCGACCGGACGCTGACCTGGTCGGCTCTGGACGCCTCGGTCACCGCGACCGCCCGCGCGCTGGCCGCGACCGCGCCACCGTCCGCACCCGACGGCCATCCGCCCCGGGTGGCGATCGCCTTCGGCAACACCCCGAACTTCGTGGTCACCTACCTGGCCGTGCTCCGGGCCGGCCTGGTGGCGGTGCCGGTCAACCCGGGCTTCACCGCCCGGGAGCTGCGGCACCTGCTCGCCGACTCCGGGGCCGCCGTGCTGGTCGGCGCGGCGGAGGTGACCCGCCGGGTGTCCGCCGACGAACTGCCCGCGCTCACCGCGGTGCACACCGCCCCGCCGGTCACCGACGGTGACGAGGCGACCGGCTTCCCGGTCCGGGGCGGGGACGAACTCGCCGTCCTGCTCTACACCTCGGGCACCGAGGGCCGGCCCAAGGGCGCCATGCTGTCGCACCGGGCCCTGGCCGCCAACCACGCCCAGGTCGACCGGATCGACCCGCCGGTGGTCGGCCCCGACGACACCGTGCTGCTCGCCCTGCCGCTCTTCCACGCGTACGGGTTGAACTCCGGGCTCGGGGCCGTGGTGCACCACGGCGCGACCGGGGTGCTGGTCGACGAGCCCGGCCCGGCCGGGGCGCTCGACGAGATCGCCCGGCACCGGGTCAGCGTGCTGGTCGGCGTACCGTCGATGTTCCTGGCCTGGGCCGACGCGGCGGGCGACCCGGCCGCGGCGCTGGCCTCGGTGCGGGTCGCGGTGTGCGGCGCGGCGCCGCTGCCGTCGGCCGCCGGAGCGCGCTTCACCGAGGTGACCGGGCACTCCGTGCACGTCGGGTACGGGCTCACCGAGACCGCCCCGGTGCTCACTTCCACGCTGGTCGGCGGCGAGCCGAAGCCGGGCTCCATCGGCCGCCCGCTGCCCGGCGTCGAGCTGCGGCTGGTCGGGTCCGACGGCACGGAGCTGTGGCGCGACGGGGTGCCGGCGGCCGAGGAGGACGCCGACGAGCTGGACCTCTCCGACGACCCGACGGGCACCGACCCGGGGCAGATAGTGGTGCGCGGCGACAACCTGTTCGACGGCTACTGGCCGGACGGGCGCGGCGGCCCCGACGCGGACGGCTGGTGGCCCACCGGCGACGTGGCGTACGCGGACGAGGACGGCGACCTCTTCCTGGTCGACCGGCTCGGCGAGCTGATCCTGGTCAACGGCTTCAACGTCTACCCGCACGAGGTGGAGCTGGTGCTCCAGGCGCACCCCGGGGTGGCCGAGTCGGCCGTCCTGGGGGTGCCGCACCCGCGGACCGGGGAGACTGTCCGGGCGTACGTGGTGCGGGCGGCCGGCTCGACGGTGACGACGGAGGAGCTGCTCGCCCACTGCGCGCGTAACCTGGCCCGGTTCAAGTGCCCGACCGCCGTCGAGTTCGTCGAACGCCTGCCCCACTCGGCGATCGGCAAGGTACGCAAGACCGAGCTCCGCCCGGCGGTGCCCCCGGTGCCCGCGCCGGCGCCGCCGACCGAGATCCGCACGGAGGTATCCGATGTCCAGTGACGCCCGGCTCGCCCTGATCACCCGGCCCGACTGCCACCTCTGCGAGGACGCGAAGGCGGCGCTCGACCGGGTGGTGGCGGTCACCGGGGACCGCTGGATCGAGAAGGACGTGACCGGCGACATCGAGCTGGAGCGCGAGTACGGCGACCGGCTGCCCGTGGTGCTGCTCGACGGCAAGGAGCACGGCTACTGGCGGGTCGAGGAGGATCGGCTGCTGCGGGACCTGACCACCCCGCAGCTCTGAGCCGCCCCTTACAGTGCAGCGATGACCGCTGTGCGCCGCCACCTGGTGTGGGACTGGAACGGAACCCTCCTCGACGACCTCGACCTGGTGGTGCGGGCCACCAACGTCGCCTTCGCCAGCGCCGGCGGTCCGGTGGTCACGACCGACGAGCACCGGGTCCGGTTCCGCCGCCCGATCGCCGACTACTACGCCGAGATGCTCGGCCGGGCGATCGACGACGAGGCGTTCGGCCGGCTCGACCGGATCTTCCACGAGGCGTACCGGGCCGGATTGACGAGCTGCGCGCTGGCCGCCGACGCCACGGCCGCGATCGCCGCCTGGCCGGGCAGCCAGTCGCTGCTGTCCATGTGGTTCCACGACGAACTGGTGCCCACGGTGCACACCTACGGGCTGACGCCGCACTTCACCAGGGTGGACGGGCTGCGCGCGGCGGTCGGCGGCGGGCCGAAGGCGGAGTGGCTGGCGAAGCACCTGGCCGAGCTGGGCCTCGACGGCCGGCAGGTGGTGCTCATCGGCGACTCGCTCGATGACGCCGACGCCGCGCTCTCCGTCGGCGCCCGCTGCGTCCTCTACACCGGCGGCCTCTCCGACCCCGCCCGCCTGCGCACCTCCGGCCACCCGGTGGCCGACACCCTCACCGAGGCGGTCACCCTCGCCCAGGCGCGGTGATCGACTAGTGCCTGCCGGCCAGCGCGAGGCCGCGGCCTCAGGCGCGGAGGTGGGTGAGGACGGCGAGGACCCGGCGGTGGTGGTTGGTGGCGTCGGGGGGCAGGTCCAGCTTGGTGAAGATGTTCCGGACGTGCTTCTCGACGGCGCCGTCGCTGACCACCAGGGCGCGGGCGATGGCGGTGTTCGAGCGGCCCTCGGCCATCAGGGCGAGCACCTCGCGTTCGCGCGGGGTCAGCTCGGCCAGCGGGTCGTTCCGGCGGCGCCGGACCAGGAGCTGGCTGATCACCTCCGGGTCCAGCACCGTGCCGCCGGCGGCCACCCGGGCCAGCGCGTCCAGGAACTCGTCGATCGCGGCCACCCGGTCCTTGAGCAGGTAGCCGATCCCGCCCCCGCCGGCCCCGCCGCCGGTGGTGGCGAGCAGGTCGTCGGCGTACGACACCTCGACGTACTGGGAAAGCACCAGGACCGGCGTACGCGGCACCCGCCGCCGGGCCTCCACGGCCGCCCGGAGCCCCTCGTCGGTGTGCGACGGCGGCATCCGCACGTCCACCACCGAGACGTCCGGCCGGTGCGCCACCACCGCCTCGACCAGGGCGTCCCCGTCACCGACGGCGGCCACCACCTCGTGCCCCGACTCGGTCAGCAGCCGCACCAGCCCCTCCCGGAGCAGTACGGCGTCGTCCGCGATCACCACCCGCATGGGTCCGGTGTCTACCACGTCCTGGACCCACTGAGGGGACGTCACCGGGGAAGTTCCGCGTGGATCCGGGTCGGCCCGCCGGTCGGGCTGGCCACCTCCAGGGTCCCGCCAGCGGCCCGGACCCGGTCGGCGATGCCGCTCAGCCCGTGCCCCTTGGCCAGGTGGGCGCCGCCGATCCCGTCGTCTGCGACGGTGATCTCCAGCCGGCCGACCTTCCGGGTCACCTCGACCCGGCAGGCGGCGGCCCGGCTGTGCTTGGCCACGTTGGTCAGCGCCTCGGCCACCACGAAGTAGGCGGTGCTCTCCAGCCCTGGGTCCAGCCGCCCGGCGGCGGTGCCCAGCTCGTCGTCGATCACCAGCTCGGTGGGGACCAGGGCGCGGGCGGCCAGCGCGGCCAGCGCGCTGGGCAGGCCCCGGTCGACCAGGATCGGCGGGGCGATGCCCCTGGACAGGGCGCGCAGCTCGTCGAGGGTGTCCCGGGTCTGGCTGACCGCCTCGTCCAGGGTCCGGCGGGCCGCCTCCGGGTCGGCGGCGAGCTGCTGGCGGGCCCGGCTGAGGTCCATGGCGAGGCGGACCAGGCGCTGCTGGGGGCCGTCGTGGATGTCCCGCTCCAGCCGGCGCAGGGCGGACGCCTCGGCGGACGCGGCGGCCCGCTTCTGCTCCTCCAGCGTGGTGATCCGCTGCCGCATCTCGGCCACCCCGGTGAGCAGCGAGTACGCCAGGGCGGCCTGGATCCGGGCACACGCCCGGGCCACCAGGGGCAGGGTGAACAGGGCGAACACGCCGATCGCGGTGTTCAGGGCGACCCGCGCCCCGGCCCCGTCGCCCATCCCGAGCAGCTGGCTCAGGTCCTGGTCGTTGGGGCCGCGCGGGATGGCCCAGTCGTACGCGCCGTACAGCGTCCCGGTGAGGGCCAGCGCCCACCAGACCAGCACCACCACGAAGGTGGGCAGGGTCACCAGCAGCCGGACGAAGGCGTGCAGCAGGTCGAGCCAGGACTGCGGGTCGCGCATCGGGGTCAGGACCCGCCGCCAGAAGCCCGCGCCCCGCTCAGGGGCCAGGTAGACCGGGCGGACCCGGGGCTGGCGCAGCACGGCGGGCAGCCGCAGCCGTTCCAGGTCGGCGAGCCCCCGGGCCGCGTACAGGACGCCGGCGAGGACCGGCAGGCCGAGCGTGGTGACCAGCAACCCGGCGGTGAGCGAGATCCCGGCCACGGCCAGCACGAAGCCGACCAGTGCCAGCGGGAGGCTGAAGAGCACGTAGCCGGAGTCGCGCACGAGTTGGCGGACGAGGCCCCGGACGGGGGTGGTGGGGGTGGGCGCGGCGCCCAGCGGTACGGCGGTCATGCTCCGAGGCTATGGGCCGGGAGCGGCCCGACCCATCCCGTGCGCGGGCCTCTCCGGGGTGGGGTTCTCCCTACCTGCCGGAGTGACTCACGCCTCTTCGCGACGGTGACACAGCGCTACCGGGCGCGCGCGATTGGTCAGAGAAGTCTGGATTGAGCAATAATCGCCACGCGGCGCCGAGGGAGCTCCGTCTATCGATCTTGTTGGAATGGAGGGGCAGGTGAAGGCGCGTCGCGAGCTATCAAGATCGCGATTTGTGCACCTCTTCACAAGCGCCTACTCTGTAGTTCCGACGCGCCCTGCTAGCACAGCCGGCAACATCGGTCGCCAGCGGGAGCCCCGGAACGACCGGTCACCGTCGCTGGTCGAGGATCGCACCGCACGGAGTCTCATGAGTCAGCACCGTCACCCTGGCGCGACCGGCCGCGCCGGTGCCGTACCGGCGCTTCCGGATCTGCCCGAGGCGACCGTCGCGCGGCTCCCGGAATACCTCCGTGCCCTGCACGCGATCGCCGAGACCGGTCACGACACGGTCTCCAGCGAGGGGCTCGCCAACGCCGCCGGGGTCAACTCGGCGAAGCTCCGCAAGGACCTCTCCCACCTCGGCTCGTACGGCACCCGGGGCGTCGGCTACGACGTCACGCTGCTGATCGACCAGATCGAGTCGGTGCTCGGGCTCACCCAGTGCCGCTCGGTCGCGCTGGTCGGCGTGGGTAATCTCGGTCACGCCCTGGCCGGCTACGACGGCTTCGCCAGCCGCGGCTTCCGGATCGCCGCGCTCTTCGACGCGGATCCGTCCCGGGTCGGCGAGGAGATCAACGGGCTGGTCGTCCGGCACGTCGACGAGCTGGCCCGGGTCGCCGTCGAGGAGTCGATCTCGATCGGCGTGATCGCCACCCCCGCCCCGGCCGCCCAGGCGGTCGCCGATCAGCTCGTGGCGGTCGGCGTGACGAGCATCCTCAACTTCGCGCCCTGCGTACTCTCGGTTCCGGAGGGAGTCGACGTGCGCAAGGTCGACCTCGCGATCGAGCTGCAGATCCTGTCCTTCCACGAGCACCGCAAGGCGTCGCTGACCGCGCTCCCCGGCGGGCTCGTGGCGACCGATACCCAGGAGGCGATCGGCACGTGAAACTGCTCGTCGTCGGCGCGTCCTACCGCACCGCCCCCGTCGCCACGCTGGAGCAGCTGGCGGTCCCGCCCGCGGACCTCATCCGCACCCTGGACCGCCTGGTCGCCCAGCCGTACGTGGCCGAGGCCGTGATCGTCTCCACCTGCAACCGCGTCGAGGTCTACGCGGCCGTCTCCGGCTTCCACGGCGGCCTCGGGGACATCTGCGCGGTCCTGGCCGACCAGGCCGGCGCCACGCCGGCAGCGCTCGCCAACCACCTCTACGTGCACTACGACGCCGCCGCCGTGGATCACGTCTTCCGGGTCGCCTCCGGGCTGGACTCGATGGTGGTCGGCGAGGCGCAGATCCTCGGCCAGCTCCGCGACGCGTACCACTCGGCCAGCGGCGCGGACTCGGCCGGCCGGCTGCTGCACGAGCTGATGCAGCAGGCGCTGCGGGTGGGCAAGCGCGCGCACGCCGAGACCAACATCGACCGGGCCGGGCAGAGCGTGGTCACCGCCGCCCTCGACCTGGCCGCCGACCTGCTCGACGGCGACCTGACCGGGCGGCCCGCCATGGTGGTCGGCGCGGGGGCGATGGGCTCGCTGGGCGTGGCCACCCTCTCCCGGCTGGGCGCCGGCCCGCTCACCGTCACCAACCGGGGCGCCGAGCGGGCCGTCCGGCTGGCCGCGTCCTACGGCGCGACCGCCGTGCCGATGACCCAGCTGGTCGACGCGCTCACCACGGTCGACGTCGTGGTGGCCGCCACCGCGGCCACCGAGCCGGTCCTCACCCGCGACGTGGTGACCCGGGCGCTGGCCCGCCGGGACGCCGCCCGGGGCCCGCTGGTCCTGCTCGACCTGGCCGTCCCGCGCGACGTCGAGGAGGGCGTCGCCGCGCTCCCCGGCGTCGAGGTGATCGACATCGACCGGATGGCGGCGATCCTCGCCGACGGACCGGCCGCCGCCGACGCCGCCGAGGTGGCCCGGATCGTGGCCGGCGAGGTCGAGGCGTTCCTGAGCTGGCTGCGCGGCGCCGACGTGGCGCCCACCGTGGCGGCCCTGCGCGGGCGCGCCGACGACGTGGTCTCCGCCGAGCTGCGCCGGCTCGCCCAGCGCCGCCCGGACCTCACCGACGACCAGCGCGCCGAGGTGGCCCGCACCGTGCACCGGGTGGTGCAGCGGCTGCTGCACCAGCCGACCGTCCGGGTCCGCCAGCTCGCCGCCGAGCCCGGCGGCGACCAGTACGCCGCGCTGCTGCGCGAGCTGTTCGACCTCGAGGTGCCGCAGCAGACCTCCCCGGTCGACACCGTCCCCGACGTGGTGGAAGCGGAGATCGTCATGCCGGCCGACCCGATCCAGCCCACCGGAGGTGCGCGATGACCGCCCCCCTGCGTCTCGGCACCCGGGGCAGCGCCCTGGCGATGGCCCAGTCCGGCCACGTCGCCGAGGCCCTCACCGCGGCCACCGGCCGCCCGGTCGAGCTGGTCGAGGTGGTGACCGCCGGCGACCGCTCCGCGGCCCCGGTGCACCGGCTCGGCGTCGGCGTCTTCGTCTCCGCGCTGCGGGACGCGCTGGCCGCCCGGGAGATCGACTTCGCCGTCCACTCGTACAAGGACCTGCCCACCGCGGCGGCGCCCGGCCTGCACATCGCCGCCGTGCCGCCCCGGCAGGACCCGCGGGACGCGCTGATCGCCCGCGACGGCCGGACCCTCGCCGAGCTGCCGCCCGGCGCCCGGGTCGGCACCGGCGCGCTGCGCCGCATCGCCCAGCTGCACGCCCTCGGACTGCAGCTGGAGGTCACCCCGATCCGGGGCAACGTCGACACCCGCCTCGGCCGGGTGCTCGGCCCGGACGCCGACCTCGACGCGGTCGTGCTGGCCCGGGCCGGGCTCGCCCGCCTCGGCCGGACCGGCGTGATCACCGAGACGCTCGATCCGATGCTGATGCTGCCCGCGCCCGCCCAGGGCGCGCTGGCGGTGGAGTGCCGGATCGACGATCAGGACCTGGTCGAGCTGCTCGGCGTGCTCGACCACGCACCGTCCCGCGCCGCGGTCGTCGCGGAGCGGGCACTGCTGGCCACCCTGGAGGCCGGGTGCAGCGCGCCCGTCGCCGCCTACGGCGAACTCGCCGAGGGTGACGCCGGTGAGGAGATCTACCTGCGCGGGGCGGTGATCAGCCCGGACGGTACCCGTGACCTCCGGCTGTCCCGCACCGGAACGCCCGCCGACGCGGCGGAGATCGGCAAGGCACTCGCCGCCGAACTCCTCGAACTCGGCGCCGACTCGATCCTCGGCCAAGAAGGACACACCGGCCCGGGGACCCAGCAATTTGGGAGCACAGAATGACCCGCACCCGTAAGCCCGTAGGCCGGATCGCGTTCGTCGGGGCCGGCCCCGGCGACCCGGGCCTGCTGACCCGCCGGGCGGTGGACGCCCTGGTCGAGGCCGACCAGGTGGTGTACGACCGGGGAGTCCCCGAGTCGTTGCTCGAGTACGTCCGCGCCCAGGCCAGGCCCGACGCCGAGTTCAGCCCCGCCGAGGGCGTGCCGGGGGACGTGGCGAAGGTGCTGATCTCCGCGGCCCGGTCCGGCCAGAACGCCGTGCACCTGGTCGCCGGCGACCCGTTCGGCCACGACTCGGTGGTCAAGGAGGTGCAGGCGGTGGCGCGTACCGCCGCGCACTTCGAGGTGGTGCCGGGCGTCGGCCAGGCCGAGGGCGTGGCCACCTACGCCGGCGTGCCGCTGCCGGGCGTGCGCACCGCCGCCGACGTCGAGGACGTCACCACGCTGGACTTCGACGCGCTGGCCGCCGCCGTGGCCCGGGGCTCGCTGGCGATCGCGGTGGACGCCGGTGACCTGGCCGCCATCCGGGACGGCCTGCTTGCCGCCGGGGTGGACGGCGCCACCGCCGTCGGGGTGACCGGCGACGGCACCGGCGAGACGCAGTACACCACCACGTCGACCGTGGACTCCTTCGTCGCGGCGGCGCTCGGCTTCACCGGCCGGGTCGTGCTCACCGTCGGCGCGGGCGTCTCCGACCGCGACAAGCTGAGCTGGTGGGAGAACCGGCCGCTGTACGGCTGGAAGGTGCTCGTCCCCCGCACCAAGGAGCAGGCCGGCGCCATGAGCGCGCGGCTGCGCGCGTACGGGGCGATCCCGTGCGAGGTGCCGACCATCGCGGTCGAGCCGCCGCGCACCCCGGCCCAGATGGAGCGGGCGGTCAAGGGCCTGGTCGACGGCCGGTACGCCTGGGTGATCTTCACCTCGGTGAACGCGGTCCGGGCGGTCTGGGAGAAGTTCGCCGAGCACGGCCTGGACGCCCGCCACTTCGGCGGCGTCAAGATCGCCTGCATCGGCGAGGCCACCGCCGAGGCGGTCCGCGCCTTCGGCATCCAGCCGGAGCTGATCCCCTCCGGGGAGCAGTCCTCCGAGGGCCTGCTGGCCGAGTTCTCGCCGCACGACGAGATCCTCGACCCGGTCGGCCGGGTGCTGCTGCCGCGCGCCGACATCGCCACCGAGACCCTGGCCGCCGGGCTCACCGAGCGGGGCTGGGAGGTCGACGACGTGACCGCGTACCGGACCGTCCGGGCCGCGCCGCCGCCCGCCGAGATCCGCGACGCGATCAAGTCGGGCGGGTTCGACGCGGTGCTCTTCACCTCGTCCTCGACCGTTCGGAACCTGGTCGGAATCGCCGGGAAGCCGCACGCGCGTACCGTTGTTGCCGTTATCGGGCCCAAGACGGCGGAGACCGCCACGGAGTTCGGCCTGCGGGTCGACGTGCAGCCGCCGCACGCCTCGGTGCCCGACCTGGTGGAGGCGCTCGCCGCCTACGCCGTCGAGCTGCGCGAGAAGCTCGCCGCCATGCCGGCCAAGCAGCGCCGCGGCTCGAAGGTGCAGGGCCCGACCGCCCTGAGGTTCCGCTGACAGGAGGCCCCCCATGTCGTATCCCGAGATCCGGCCCCGCCGGCTGCGCCGTAACGCGGCCGTGCGGCGGCTGGTCTCCGAGACCCGCGTCGACCCGGCCGAGCTGGTCGTGCCGATGTTCGTCAAGGAGGGGCTGACCGAGCCGCGGGCCGTGGCGTCGCTCCCGGGGGTGCTCCAGCACTCCCGGGACTCGCTGCGCAAGGCCGCCGTCGAGGCGGTCCAGGCCGGGGTCGGCGGGATCATGCTCTTCGGGGTGCCCGCGGCGCGGGACGAGACCGGGTCGGGCGGCATCGACCCGGACGGCATCCTCAACGTGGCCATCCGGGACGTGATCGCCGAGGTCGGCGACGCCACCGTGGTGATGAGCGACCTCTGCCTGGACGAGTTCACCTCGCACGGGCACTGCGGCCTGCTCACCCCCGACGGCGCCGTGGACAACGACGCCACCCTGGCGGCGTACGCCCGGATGGCGGTCGCCCAGGCCGACGCCGGGGTCCATGTGGTCGGGCCGTCCGGGATGATGGACGGCCAGGTCGGCGTGGTCCGCCGGGCCCTCGACGGAGCCGGGCACCAGGACGTCTCGATCCTCGCGTACGCGGTCAAGTACGCCTCCGCCTTCTTCGGCCCGTTCCGCGACGCCGTCGAGTCGGCCCTGGAGGGCGACCGGAGCACCTACCAGCAGGACCCGGCCAACCTGCGCGAGTCGCTGCGCGAGGTCGAGCTGGACGTCGCCGAGGGCGCCGACATGGTGATGGTCAAGCCGGCCCTGCCCTACCTCGACGTGGTCGCGGCGGTCCGGGCCGCGGTCGATGTCCCGGTCGCCGCCTACCAGGTCTCCGGCGAGTACGCGATGGTCGAGGCGGCCGCCGCGAACGGCTGGATCGACCGCGAGCGGACGATCCTGGAGACGCTCACCTCGATCCGCCGGGCCGGCGCGCAGATCATCCTCACCTACTGGGCGGTCGAGGCGGCCCAGCTGCTCCGCCAGCGCTACTGAACGCCGACCGTCACCACCCGGGCCAGCTCCCCGACGGAGTAGACCTTCCGGGGCGGGTCCGGTAGCTGCGCCCAGACCACCCGGACGGTGGTGTCGTCGACCCAGGCGACCCCCCAGATCCCGCCGGACGTCAGGCCCGCGATGGTGTCCGCCGTCCCGATGACCTGGTCGGCCCGGCGCTGCCCGGTCGCGGTGTCGAGGATCGCCACCCGGTACTCCAGCGACCGTTCGGCGACCGGCCGGCGGTAGGGGACCGCCACGAGGGTGCCGTCCGGGGAGAGCCGGATCGACGGCGCGCAGTCGCCGTCCACCGTGGGACGGGACAGCCGGGCGCCGCCGGCCAGCCGCCGTACTTCCAGCCGGCAACGGGTCATGTCCGGCGCGCCCGTCACCGACACCACCAGGCCCGCCGCCACGTCGGCACCCCGGAAGGGCAGCTCGCCGTCGGCCTTCGCGGCGACGCGGATGAGGGTCCTCTCCCTTCCGGTGGCCAGCTCGTGGGTCACCAGACCCATCCCATCGCGGACCAGGTAGGCGTACCGGGCGTCCGCCCCGACGAGGCTGAGGGCCTGCCCCTTGACCCGGACCTCCCGGCTCACCTGCACCCGGTCCTCCGGCCCGAGCACCATGAGCCGGATCGAGAGGCCCGCCACGTCCGGGCCATCCGGCCGTCGCACGCCGGGCATGAGGTCGGTGAGCTTGAGGCCCACCAGCCGCCCGTCCGGCAGCGGCACGGTCTGCTCCCAGCCGGCGGGGACCCGGTGCCGGACCACCGAGCCCTCGGCGGTCAGCTCGTTCGCGGTGCCGGCGACCAGGCCGATCTCCGGACCGTTCCGGACCGGCCGGACGCTGCCGTCCTCGCCGGCGAGGATCAGGCGTTGCGCGGGCCCGCGCGTGGGCGCCGGCATGGCCGGCCTCGTCCCCGCCGGTCGGACCGATGGGGCGGACACCGGGCCGGCCGCCCGGTCGTCGCGGGCGAGCAGCGGGACGGCACCGCCGGTGAAAGCGACCAGCGCGACCAGCCCCGCCACGCCGGTCACGCTCCGGCGGCGACGCCGGGCGCGGGCCCGCCGGCGGATGGTCGCCAGGTCCGCCGGGTGCGGAGCGGTCGCGCGTGCGGCGCGGTGGACCAGCTCGGCAAGGTCCTCGGGTACGACGTCCACGGTCACTCCTCCTCGGTTAGGGCGGCTCGCAGTTCGGCCAGCCCCCGGGAGAGGCGGCTGCGGACGGTGCCCTCGGTCAGGTCCAGCACGGCGGCGGTCTCGGCGGTGGAGAGGTCCAGCAGCACCCGGCAGACGATGACGGTGCGCCGGGCGGCGGGCAGCCGCTCCAGGGCGGACCGGGCGGCCAGCCCGGCCGGGTCCGGGGCGGCCGTGGCCGGGTGCGGGTCCTCGGCCGGCGGCCGTTCCCGGCGCACCTTCCGCCACCAGGAGGTGGCCCAGTTCAGCCCGACCCGGAACACCCAGCCGCCCGGGTTGTCCAGCCGGCGCACCCGGTCCCAGCGGGCGTACGCCCGGGCCATCGCCTCGTCGGTCGCCTCCCGGGCCACCGCGCCGTCCCCGACGGCCAGTGCGAGCGCGCGGTGGACCCGGTCGACGTGGTCCCGGTAGAACTGCTCGAACGGCAGCTCGGCGGGGGGCACGTCGCGGCGCGTCAGCACCGGCGTCCGTGTGGCCGGCGTGGCGGGATGGTTGCCCATGTCAGGTTCACGCGCGAGGGGCCCCGGGCGTTCCCGCCGAATCCACGTGACGGCTCCCGACTTCGTTCGGCGCGGGTCCGGGGCGGCGGTCGCCCGTGCCGGCGGGCAGGCGCCGGCTGGTCAGCCAGGCCAGCGCGAGCAGCACCCCCGACGTCGCCAGCGCGAACCGTACGGCCCGGGCCAGGTCGGCGGCGTACGCCGTCCGGTCGGCGGGCGCGAGCCGAGCGGCGGCGACGAGCCCATCCTCGCCGAGGCCCGGGGCGAACCGGCCGACCAGCCAGGAGAGCGTGGCGGCGAGCAGTGCCGTGCCCACGGCCATCGCGCTGTTCGACACGGTGGTGAGCAGGGTGCTGCCGGCCGGGATGTCGTCGCGGGCCAGGGCGCGGCTGGCGGCGGCCATGGTGGGCATCAGGGTGGCGCCGGTGCCCAGCCCGGTGACCACCCCGAGCACCGCGAGCAGCGGATAGGAGGTGTCGGCGTCTAGTACCGCCACCCGGGCCGCCGTGCCGGCCAGCGCGGTCGCGATGCCGAGCCCGACCACCAGCCGCGGCGAGACCCGGTCCACCAGCCGGGTGGCGACCTGGAGCATCAGTCCGGTGGCCACCGCCTGCGGGATGCCCAGCGTGCCGGCCAGGGTGGCCGAGTCACCCCTGACCAGCTGCACGTAGGCCGGCAGGATCAGGAACGAGCCGAAGTAGCCGGCGGCGAAGAGCCCCACCGTGGCGGCGCCGGCCGCCATCCCGGGCACCCGCAGCACGGACAGCCGCAGCAGCGGGTGCGGCACCCGGCCGGCCCGTGCGACGAACCCGGCCACCAGCACGCCGCCGACCAGGAGCGGCACCAGCACCGGCGCGGTGCGCAGCCCGCCCCGCTCGCCGGTGACGCTGAGCCCGTAGACGGCCAGGGCCAGGCCGGGGCAGAGCAGCAGCAGGCCGGGCAGGTCGAGCCGAGCGGCCGGCCGGGCGTCGGTGGCAGGCAGCATCCGCCGGCCGAGCAGCAGCGCCGCCACCCCGACGGGCAGGTTGATCCAGAAGATCCACCGCCAGGAGGCGTGATCCAGCAGCGCGCCCCCGAGCACCGGCCCGACCAGCGGGCCGACCAGGACCGGCAGCCCGGCCAGGCTCATCATCCGGCCGCGTCGGTCCGGCGGCACGGCGGCCAGCGCGATCGCCATCCCCACCGGGTTGAGCAGGCCGCCGCCGATGCCCTGGACGACCCGGAACGCGATCAGCGGGCCGACCGCCCAGGCGCACCCGGCCAGCAGCGAGCCGGCGGTGAACAGGGCCAGCGCGGCCAGGTAGGCCCGGCGGGCGCCGAACCGGCCGGCCACCCAGGCGGCGGCGGGCATCACCGCGACCAGGGCCAGCGCGTACGCGCTGGTGACCCAGCCGATCGTGGCGATGCCGGCGTCGAACTCCTCGACCAGCCGGGGCACGGCGATCACCGTCACGGTGGTGTCGATGACCGCGAGGAGGCCACCGAGGGTCAGGTACCAGCCGAGGCGGTATGCGGTGCGATCCACGTCAGCTCCCGTACGGCCGGTCGCGGCGGGCGGTGCGCAGCGCCTCGCCCCACCAGGCCAGCTCGTCGAGGGTGGCGTCGGCGGCCCGACCCAGCGGCCCGTCGTCGACCAGCCGGCCCTGCCAGTCGAGGCGCTCCCAGGGGGCGGTGAGCACCACCCCGGTGCGGGTGGTGGTGGCGTGCAGTTCGGCGAAGACCAGCCGGAGCTGCTCGACCGCGCGGATCCCGCCGGACCCGGCGCCGTACGAGACGAAAGCGACCGGCTTGGCGGTCCACTCCCGGTGGTGCCAGTCGATGGCGTTCTTCAGCGCGGCCGGGAAGCTGTGGTTGTACTCCGGGGTCACCACCACGAACGCGTCCGCGGCGGCCAGCCGCTCTGCGATCGGGCTGGCCGGGTTGCCGCCGGGCGGGGTGTCGGCGAGCGGGAGTGGCACCTCGGCCAGGTCGACCAGGTCCACCCGCAGGTCGTCGCGGCGGGCGGCCCGGTCGGTGAACCAGTCGGCGATGAGCCGGCCCATCCGGGGCTGGCGGACGCTGCCGACGAGCACGGCGAGGGTGAGCGGGGTCCGGAGTTCTTGCGTCGTCATGCGCTCGACGCTAAAACCGAAACAATTGTTGAAGTCAACCCGCGCGGAGGAGTGACGGTGGGCACGTTCACGGTGGGCGAGGTGGCCCGGGAGAGCGGGGTGAGCGGCTCCGCGATCCGCTTCTACGAGCGGCAGGGCCTCATCGAGGCCACCCGGACCGGCGGCAACCAGCGCCGGTTCGGCTCGGACGCGGCCTGCCGGGTGCGGGTCGCCCGGGTGGCCCAGCGGATCGGCCTCAGCGTCACCGAGATCCGGGGTTTGCTCGCCGCCCTGCCGCCCGAGCCCGGCCTCGCCGACTGGCAGGCCCTGCACGAGAAACTGACCGGCGAGGCGGAACGCCGGATCCGCGAGCTGCACGCCGCGCTCGACGACATCCGCTCCGGGCGCCGGCTCTGCGAGCTGTGACCCGGGCGGACGGAAACGGCCCGCCGTCCGGCCGGTGAGCCGGGCGACGGGCCGCTTCGCGGGGGCGGCCGTCAGTCGTCGTCGCGGATGGTGCCGACGCCGACCGGGTCGGTGAGCCGGAGCCCCGGCACGCCCGCCACGTACAGCTTGAGCTGCTCGTCCGCCTCGGGCTTCCGGTCACCGCGGACGCTCACCGGGAAGGTCAGCGAGGTCTGGCCGGCGGCCAGGGTCCGGCAGCCCACGTACGGGTCGTAGTCCGACCCGGCCTGCGCCGTGGTGCCGTAGGTGGTGGCGCAGAGCAGGGCCGGCTCTGAGAGCGGGCGGGAGACGGTCACCGTGAACGTCACGGTGCTGTCGCCCTTGTCGCCCTCGGCCACCGCCGCGTCGGAGACGCTCAGCGACGCGCGGGAGCGGAACCGGGCCACCTGCGGGTCGTGGTCGCTGGCCCCCCGGTCGCCCAGGTCCTCGGCGTCGGTGGGGTAGTCGGCGTTGATGTGCGCCGTGCGGACCTGGACGAGGTCCTCGTGCAGCGGGTCGTTGACGAAGAGGTTGTCCAGCGTCTGCGCCTGCCCGTCGTAGGTGTACGAGTAGGCCGCCGCCGGCACGTCCGCCACCAGGTCGTCCCAGAGGTTGTGCAGCCCGGCCTGGTAGAGCGGGGCGAGCTGGTCCGACGGCGTCGGGTTCGCCGCCGTGGCGATCGGGTCGTCCGGGCGCGGGAAGACGTTCAGGTCACCGCCGTAGATCACCCGCGCGTTCGGGTCGGCCGCCTCGACGGCCTGCACCAGCGCCGCCCCGTACGCGGCCTGCTCCCGCCGCTGCCCGACCCGGCTGTCCGGACCGGACGAGAAGTGGTTGGTAGCCGCCCAGAGCGTGAAGTGCTCCGCCGAGCCCGGTGCCGCCGCCACGGTGAACTTGGCCAGCTGGACCGCCCGGGTGTAGACGTTGCTGCCGTCCACCCCGGTCGAGCGGTCGACGTCGGCCGGCAGCACGGCGTTGAACCCCTTCGGGTTCTGCACATCGGCGTTCGACGGCAGGGCCGCCGAGCGGTACTGCACGGTCGGCGCCGAGCCCAGCAGCGGGTCGGTGGCGCTCGCCTCGGCCAGCGTCAGCCGGTCGGTGCGGTAGAGGAACGCCGAGGCGATGCCCCGGGCGTCCGCGCCGGTCCGGTCGTACGCCGCCGCGTAGGCGGGGCCGCCGTTGGCCGCGATGGTCAACGCCAGCTCCTGGATGGTGTCCGGCGCGCCGTCGGCGTTGTTCGTGTCGCCACAGACCAGCTTGCCGTCGGCCACCGCGCAGATGTCCTGGTCCTCGGCCTCCTGCACGAGCACCAGGTCCGGGCTGTGCAGGGCGCCGGTGATCTGCCGCGCCTGCACGCCCAGCTTCTCGGTGTACGCCGCCTCGCTGGCCGGCACGTAGTCGAACGGCGGGCTGACCCCGGTGCAGCCCGAGTTGCCGGCGAAGTCGCAGCCGTCGAACGGGTCGTCCCGGTAGTCGTACAGGTTCTCCACGTTGTAGGTGGCGACCGCGACCTCGCTGTTCCGGTCGGCCGGCAGCGGCGGGTTGTTCTCCGCCGGGTCCGCGCCGCCGGTCAGGGTCAGCTGCTCGGGCTGCACGCTGTACTTGCTGAACGCGTACGAGATGGCGCCGTAGGCGTCCTCGGTCAGCGTGTCGTAGGTGCGGGCCTCGGGCAGCAGCGCGGCCGAGTCCCCGGCGGTCGCCTTCACGCCGCCGGCGCCCAGCAGGATCCGCTGGTAGTTGCCGTTGTCGAACAGCGTGCCCGGGATATCGTCCAGCGGGTGCGCGTCCCGGAACACCCGACGGGCGTACGGGTCGGACCGCTTCATGATCGGGTCCTCGCGGTCCAGCACGTAGATCTCCGAGTCCAGGGTGGACGCGAAGATGTGCCGCGGGGCGGAGACCCCGCTGCCGGAACGGACCCGCATCCGCTCGCCCTCGTGCCGCTCCCAGAACAGGCCGGCGGCGGCCGCGTCGGCCGGCGGCCGGGCGTCGTCCAGCCGCACGGCGCTGTCCACGTCCAGCCCGGAGTCGAGCTTGCGCACCAGCGAGGCGCTGGAGAGCTGGGTCTGGTTGAAGTACTCGGAGACCCGGCCGCGCAGCACCACCTCGTCGCCCACGGTCGGGGCGTAGCCGCCGATCAGCGTGGTGAACGAGCCCATGAAGACGAAGATGCCGTCCGAGGTGAGCGGGTCGCCGTCCTCGGCGCCGGTGCGGCTCTGCAGGTAGAAGCCCCACTGGTCGGCGCCGGCGGAGCTGCGGGTCAGCGACTTCTGGGTGATCACGCCGCGCACGTCGTAGAGCATGGAGCTGGTGCCGTTGCCACTGGCCGGGGCGAGCGGCGACCGGTCGGTGCGGCCGTCCTCGTCGTCACCGGTGCGGCCCTGCACCTCGCCCACCGACAGCACGGCGGTGGCCTGCACGGTCAGCGTGCAGGCCGCGGTGCCGCCCTCGGCGTCGGTGGAGGTGACGGTGACCGAATAGGCGCCGGCCGGGAGGCCGGTGGCAGTCAGCGTGGCGGTGGCCGTGCCACCGACCGCGGCGGCCGGGGTGAACGCGGTACGGCTGATCGAGCCGCTCGCCGGCGTCGGATTGACCGCGGTGACCGCGAGGTCGGTGACGGTGTCGTCGGCGTCGATGGCGGTGACCTGGCGGGTCGCGGTGGCGCCCGCCTCCAGGGTCAGCGTGCCGCCGCAGGTCAGCGTCGGCGCCTGGTCGACCGGGCCGCCGCCGTCGATGCTGTGGCTGCCCAGCCCGTCGAAGGTGTCGGTGGCGAAGCCGGCCCACTGCACGGCCGGGTCGAACGGGTCCGCCGGGTTGGTGTCGCCGCCGCTCACCGAGGGGAGCCGGCGCAGGGTGTTGTCGGCCGTGCTGGTGAGCCCGGTGCCCCACTCGCTGCCCGGGTCGACGCCGACCTGGCCGATCGAGTCGACCACGGTCGTGCCCTTGCGCAGCACGATCGCGTCGTCGCCGTTGTAGAGCGAGCCGCCGTAGGTCTGGTCGGCCTGGGCGAGGATCGCCGGCGCGGCCGCCGAGGCGGCGAAGACGAAGACGTCACCGGCGGCGACCGTGCCGGTCAGCGGCACGTTGGTCGACGTGGTGGCGCCGTTGAAGTAGAGCTGGAGCTGGTAGCCGGCGGCGGCCAGGTCGATCGGGGCCCCGGTGCCGTTGTAGAGCTCGACGGCCTTGTTGTTGGACAGGCCCTCGACGTACTCGGAGATGAACAGGTCGGTGGGCGCGGCGCTGGCCGCAGGGGGCGCGATCCCGATGGCCGTGACGGAGACGGCGGCGGTGGTCGCGAGCGCGGCGAAGGTGCGGCGCGGGCGCATGGAGCCTCCACGATGGGTGGACAGGAACTAACGCACGTTAAGTGCCCTTCCGGTCCGCCGTCCATCCCCCGAGCAGCCGTTTGGTGAATATCTGTCAGCGCGGGCTGTCGAGCCGGTGCACCAGCTCGGCCACGTCGACACTGTATTCGCACCAGTCCCGGTCGGGGCGGTAGCCCAGCTCCGCGTTGACCTTCAGCATCGCCTCGTTGGCCTGCGCGTTCCAGGTCTGCACCTCGGCCAGCTCCGGCTCGGCGGAGCGCAGCTCCAGCAGCATCCGGGCCTTGATGGCCCGGTCGATCCCGTAGCCCCGGTGGTCCCGGACCACGATCGTGTCGTACTGGTCGGCCCGGGTCGGGTGCTGCGCCGGCACCACCACCTCGGTCAGCCCGGCCACCTCGCCGGTCTGCTCGTGCCGGGCCAGCACGATGTACGGCTTCATGCCCCGCCGGTGCAGCGTGTCGAGGCTGTCCCGCAGCCGCTCCGGGTCGTAGGAACTGGGCCGCAGCTCACCGTCGTCCACGTCGCGCACCTCGGCCTTGGCCCGCGCGTACGCCTCGATCAGGTCGTCCGGCGGCCCGCCCGGGCAGAACTCGACGTGGTAGCCAGCGCCCACCTCGGTGGCCATCTCGGCCAGCGCCGGCCACTCCACCGCGCCCAGGTCGAGCACGCTGCGGGTCTCGACATATTCCCGGGCGAAGCCCAGCGCCTCGTAGAACGCCACGGCCGGGGTGCCGCCGACCACCTCCACACCGATCGACTGGAAGCCCTCGTCCCAGACCCGGCGGGCGGCCACCCGGACCAGCTCACGGCCCAGCCGGCCGCGCCGGACACTCGGGTGCACCAGCACCTCCAGCACGCCGATGCCGCCGAGGAGCAGCACGTTGACGTGACCGAGCATCGGCCCGGGGCTGCCGTCGGCGGCGGGGTCGGCCTCGGCGACCCAGGAGATCCGGCGTTCACCCGGCATCACCTCGGAGAGGTACTCCCGCAGGGAGTTCTCCCGCCAGGGCGGATCCTGCGGCAGGTCGGCCGCCAACACCGCGTTCAGCGTGTCCAGCAGCGACGCTATCTCGGCGGACGACGCGGTCCGAGGGTCCCACTCGCGCACCATCACCCGTCTAGCTTGCCGTCAACGGCAGCCCGGGGGAAGGGTCTGGTCCGCGAATGTATGCGACCGGTCACGTCACGTACCGCTCAGCCGCCCGTACTCGTCGGCCTTGTCGAAGACGTCCTGGGCGTAGCGGCGCACATCGTTGTAGGAGAGGATGGCGCCCCACCAGTCGCCCGGGATGGTCATGTTCCGGCCGCCCTTGCAGAGGTAACGGCCGGCGGCCAGGGCCGCGTCGTCGATGTCGTGCGGGTTCTTGACGCCGTCGTTGTCGGCGTCCGCGCCGATCTCCTGCCAGGTGCTCGGGATGAACTGCATCGGGCCGAGCGCCTTGTCGTAGACCCGGTCGTGGTCGAGCTGCCCCTGGTCGGTGTCGAGGATCCGGGACCGGCCGCCCTGCCCGTCCAGCGGGGCGCCGAGGATCTCCGGGGCGGCGACCCCGTCGGGCCGGAGGGAGGACTTGTCGTGCGACCCGTGCCCGGACTCGACGTAGCCGATCGCGGCCAGCGTGGTCCAGCTCAGCTGGCAGCTGCGGTTCGTCTGGGCGAGCACCAGCTCGGCGTAGCCGTACGCCTGCATGGCGACCGGCGGGATGTGGGTCGTCGCGCTGACCCGTTGCGCCCAGTCGGCCAGCGCGTCGGCCGGGCGGCCGGGGACCGCCGTGCCGACGATCGGACCCGTCGGCGTGCCGCCGGGCGTCGCCGTGCCGGTCGGGCCGAAGGTGCCCGGCACCCCGGTCGCGCCGGGGCCGACCGGCACGCCGGTCGCCCCGGGCACCACGCCGGCCTGGGGGACGCCCTGGGCCGGGGCGTTCGTGGTGGCGTCGACGGCCACCGGCTGCGGCTTGCGGACCGCCGTGGGCACCAGCAGCGCGCCGGCCGCGGCGGTGGCCGCGACCAGGACAAGCAGGAACAGGCCGGGCAGGGTGGTGCGCCCACTCGGCCGGCGCGACCAGGCGCGGGTGGCCCGGGCCGCGCCGACGGCGAGCTGCCGGGGCGGTGGCAGCCGGACCGCGTGCGCGAACGGCACCCGCCGCCGTCGGCCGGCCACCGGCTTCGTAGTCGGGGTGGCCTCCGCGCCAGCCAGCGCCGCCTTCGGCTCGGCCGGCTCCGCCTGCGTCTTCGGCTCGGCCGGCTCCGGCTTCGGCTCGACCGCCTCGGTCTTCGGGTCGACCGCCTCGGTCTTCGGGTCGACCGCCTCGGTCTTCGGATCGGCCGCCTTCGTCTCGGGCTCGGCCGGCTCCGGCTTCGGGTCGGCCGCCTTCGTCTTGGGCTCGGCCGCGTCCGGCTTCGGGTCGACCCTGGTGTCGCCGGCCGGGTCGGATGCCGCGTCGCGGCGGGGGCGGGGAACGGGGCCGGCGCCGCCGTCGGGCGGCGCGGCCGGTCGCAGGGGCCGAACCGTCGATCGCTGCTCGCCGTCCACCACCCGTCGAGTATCACCCATGGCGGCCGAGGCGTCAGGTCCGGCCGTACGCTGGTGGCATGCCCCGCTACGAGTTCCGCTGCCGCGCCTGCGGCGACACCTTCGAGGTCAACCGCCCGATGGTCCAGGCCGGTCAGCCGGCCTCCTGCCCGCAGGGACACGCCGACACGGTGAAGCTGCTCTCCACCGTCGCGGTCACCGGCCGGGGCGGGTCCGGCCCGGTCGGCGGGGCGTCCACACCGGCCGGTGGCGGCTGCTGCGGCGGCGCCTGCGGCTGCTGACGGCCGGTAGGCCCTCGGCCCGCCGGTCTACCCGGCTTGCCGCCCGTGTGATCCTTTGGCACCTTGGGTCGGAATCTGCCCGGCCGTTCTCACGATGCGTGACCGCGTGACCATAGGGCAGCATGAAGCCGACGTCACGGGGCGGAGGTTCCACGCATGTCGCCACGGATCGACCTCCCGAGCGGATGGGTGACCTTCGTCTTCACCGACATCGAGGGCTCCACCCGCCTGGCCCAGCTGCTCGGTCCGGGCTACCGCCCGGTGCTGCGGGAACACCGCCGGCTGCTGCGCCACACGCTGGCCGGCACCGACGGGGCGGAGCTGCTGACCGAGGGCGACTCGTTCTTCCTCGCCTTCCCGGACGCGGCCACGGCGATGCAGGCCTGCCTCACCGCGCAACGAGCGCTGGCCGGCCACGACTGGCCCACCCCGGAGGCCGCGCCCCGGGTCCGGATGGGCCTGCACACCGGCTACGCCGAACCCCGCGACGGCGAGTACGCCAGCCCCGAGGTGCACCGGGCGGCCCGGGTGGCCGCCGCCGCCCACGGTGGACAGGTGCTCTGCTCGGCCGCGACCGCCCGGCACGCCGACCCGCTGCCCGACGGGGCGTCCCTGTTGGACCTCGGGCTGCACCGGCTGCGCGGCTTCGACGACCGGGAACGGTTATTCCAGCTCGTCGCGCCCGGCCTGGAGCGGAGCTTCCCGCGGCCGCGTACCGCCGACGCGGTGGCGCACAACCTGCCCACCCAGGTCACCTCGTTCGTCGGCCGGCAGGCCGAGCGGGCCGAGCTGCGGCGGCTGGTCGAGACGTACCGGCTGGTGACCGTGCTGGGCGCGGGCGGGGCGGGCAAGACCCGGCTGGCGGTGGAGCTGGCCTCCGGGGTGGTCGAGGCGTATCCGGACGGGGTGTGGTTCGTCGACGTCGCCGCGGTGACCGACCCGGGGCTGGTCGCGTTCGAGATCGCCGCCGTGCTCGGGCTCCGCCCGGAACCGGGCCGCCCCATGGTGGACACCCTGGTCGAGTACGCGGCGGCGCGACGGATGCTGGTCGTGCTGGACACCTGCGACGCCCAGCCGGCCGCCTCGGCCGAGGTGATCGCCCGGCTGCTGGCCGGTGGCCGGGGCGTGCGGGTGCTGGCCACCAGCCGCGAGTCGTTCGGCGTGCCCGGCGAGGCGGTGTGGCGGATTCCGCCGCTCTCGGTGGATCCGGGCCCGGACGGCGGGGAGAGCGACGCGGTGGCCCTGCTGCTGGACCGCACCACGGCGGCCCGGGGTGGCCGGGCGCCCGAACCCGCCGAGCAGGCCGACCTGCGTCGGGTGGTCCGCCGGCTGGACGGGCTGCCGCTCGCCATCGAGCTGGCCGCCGCGCGGCTGCGGGTGCTCTCGGTGGGGCAGCTCGCCGAGCGCCTCGACGACATGCTGGGCACCCTGGACGCCGGGCGGGAGGAGCTGGAGCAGTCCCCGGTGGAGGCCGGCTGGACCGGCAACCAGCAGGACACCGTCGACCTGGTGGCCGCCGCGACCGGGGCCGCTCCGGCCACCCCGGCGAGCCGGGCGGTGCAGCGCTCGGCGAACGAGCGGCACCTGACCATGCAGGCCACGGTCACCTGGTCGTACCGGACGCTGGGGGCGCGCTCGGCCCGGCTGCTGCGCTGGCTGGCCGTCTTCGCCGGTCCGGTGGACCTGCCGACCGTGCAGTGGCTGCTCGACGACGACCCGCTCGACCCGCTGTCGGTGCTGGTGGACAAGTCGATGGTGCTGGCCGAGCCGCACGCCTCGGGCAGCACCTACCGGATGCTGGACCCGATCCGGGCGTACGCGGCCCGGCGGCTGATCGAGGCGGGCGAGGAGCAGACCGCCCGGGACCGGCACGTCGCCTGGTCCAAGCACGCCCTGGAGCGCGCCCACCTGGGCCCGGACGGTCGCCCGGTCACCCTGTCCCTGTTCGCGCTCGACCCGCTCGCCGGGGAGTTGCGCGCCGCGCTGCGCTGGTGCGCCACCGGCGGCAGCGCCCGGTCGGGGCTGCGGCTGGCCGGCGGGCTGGACCAGTGGTGGCGGGAGCGGGGGCTGGCCCGGGAGGGGCGGCTCTGGCTGTTCCGGCTCTACGGCCGGATCGCGGAGACCGGGGAGCCGATCCCGGAGGCCGAGCTGGCGGCGGCGTACCACATGCACTCGTTGCACGCCGGGGCGGACGGCGAGTTCGCCGAGGAGCTGCGCTACTCGCAGCGGGCCGAGGCGGCCGCCCGGCAGGCCGGCGACCTGGGGCTGCTCGCCCGGGTGCTGGCGGGCCGGGCCGCGCCGCTGGTCGACATGGGACAGTTCGTCGAGGCGGAACGGGTCTGCCGGGAGGTGATCGACTGGGCGCACGCCCAGGACGTGGTCCCCGACGCGCTGCTCGCCGTCTACAACCTCGCCGAGCTGCTGTGGCGCCGGGGCGCGCTGGACGAGGCGGCCGAGGTGCTCGGCGCGGCCCGCCCGGTGGAGGCGGCCCGCCCGGTGGAGCGGGGCCGCCGGTCGGTGGACATGCTGCTCGGCCTGGTGGCGCTGGCCCGGGGCGACCTGGTGGCCGCGCACGAGCACCTGTTGGTGTCGCTCCGGTCCCGGATGAGCCACGGTTACCTGGGCCGGGCCTGCGACACGTTGAACGCGATCGCGGTGCGCTGCGCGCTGGGCGGGGAGCCGGTGACCGCGGCCCGGATCTTCGGCGCGGCCCAGGCCACCCGGGCCAGCCTGCGCGCCACCCCGGGCATCTACGGCCCCTACTGGCTGGCCCGCCAGGCCGAGCTGCGGCGCGCCATCGGCGACGCCGCGTTCGACGCCGCCTACGCCACCGGCGCCGCCCTTCCCCTGGAGGAGGCCGCAGCCCTGGCCCTCGACCTCGAACACCCCGACCTGGCCGTACCGAATTCCCCCCGCTTCACCGCCCCCGCCCCGCGCCGCTCCACCGCGAGTTGACCAAGAGGTTCGCGTCGTGATCCGGGCCTCCGGTGACGCGAACCTCTTGATCGACGGCGTGGGGGCGGGGCGGGGGAGGGGGCAGGGGTCAGCGGAGGGTGGCGCGGCGTTCGGCGTCGGACTTGATGCGGGCGGCGCGGTCGAGGTCGGCCTGCTGGACGGCGGCGACCGAGCCGAAGACGCTGACCGCCTGGTAGTAGGTCCAGGCCAGGCTGTAGCAGGCGGGCCGGACCACGGCGTTGTAGGTGGCGCAGACCCGCTTCAGGTCCTCGTAGAAGGCGCTGTCCAGCCGGGACTTGTTGGCCGAGAACCGGCCCATCGCCTTGTAGTTGCGGTAGCCGAAGTCGTGCCGGTAGCAGGAGAGGCTGAAGTTGAAGCCGAGCGGGTTGTCCGGGCTGGACGAGCAGTAGTCGGTCGACCAGTTGAAGGCGTACTCGGTCCAGGCGGCCTTGTTCAGCCGGGCGGAGTTCCAGGCGTTGTAGCTGGTGGCGCTGGTCTGGGTCCAGCTGGAGAGCACGGCGAGCTTCTGTTCGGTGCTCACCGCGGCGGCGGCGGGGGTGGCCACGCCGAGGGCGGTGAGCAGGGCGATCGTGCCGGCGGCGAGCAGGGTGGTGAGACGTCGGGACACGGGTACCTCCCCGGGGGTGTGGGGCCAGATGTCGATGATTTTCGATCGACCGCGGGACCCGGGGCGACGCTTCGGGCGACGTGTTGGTGACATGCGTCGAAACAGACGAATGCCTTTGCCTCAGGGGCAGGCGGCCATATACTCGTGTACGAGTAATCGGGCACGAGGAGGGCACGGTGGCGAAGCGACGTCCGGTCGGCAACCTGCTGGCCCTCGCCGTGCTCGCGGCGCTGGCCGAGCGGCCCCGGCACCCCTACGAGATCGCCGCCGTGCTGCGCCAGCGCGGCAAGGACCAGGACATGCCGATCAAGTGGGGCTCGCTCTACACGGTGGTGGCGAACCTGGAGCGGCACGGCCTGCTGGCGGCGGTGGAGAGCGGCCGGCAGGGGCGGCGCCCGGAGCGCACCGTCTACCGGATCACCGACGCCGGGCGCGCGGAGCTCGTCGACTGGACCCGGGAGCTGGTCGCCGTCCCGGAGCGGGAGCAGCCCCGGTTCGAGGCCGGCCTGTCGGTGCTCGGCGTCCTGGGGCCCGACGAGGCGATCGAGCTGCTGCGGCAGCGCCTCGACCGGCTGGAGGAACAGCTCGCCGCGCAGCGGGCCGCGCTGGCCGGGCACGCCCGGGCGGTGCCCCGGATCTTCCTCATCGAGGCCGAGTACGACCTGGCCGTCCGGGAGGCCGAGGCGACCTGGTTGCGCGGCCTGCTCGACGAACTGACCACCGGCGCGCTGCCGGGCGTGGCCGAGTGGCGGGCCTGGCACGAGACCGGCGCGGTGCCGCCCGAGTGGGCGGACCTGGCGGAGAGGGGGACCGAGCCGCACTGACAGTGGACCCCGGCGGGGGTGCGGGAACACCACCGCCGGGGCCCTGACCTGCGAACCGAGACCGCGGGAACGGCAACCCGGCCGCAAGGTGGCAACCGCAACGATAACCGGGCTCCCGTCCCCGGGTCGGTTCGTGTCCGCACGATCCGAGACGGAGGAAGACATGAGCACGAAGGACCTGCACCCGCCGAAGCGCAAGCTGCTGCCCGAGATGGAAGGGGCGACCGCCCGCTGGTACGCCCGCAACCGCGGCTCCGCCGCACAGCTGGCCGAATACCGGCGGCAGGCCGCCCGGCTGGTCGAGGGGCTGCCCGCCGACGCGGCGGTGCTGGAGGTGGCGCCCGGCCCCGGCTACCTGGCGATCGAGCTGGCCCGGCTGGGGGCGTACCGGGTCACCGGGCTGGACGTCAGCCGGACGTTCGTGGAGCTGGCGGGGGAGGCCGCCCGGCGTGCCGGGGTCGAGGTGACCTTCCGCCAGGGCGACGTGCACGAGCTGCCCTTCCCGGCGGACTCGTTCGACCTGGTGGTCTGCCAGGCGGCGTTCAAGAATTTCGTCCGCCCGGTCCGGGCGCTGGACGAGCTGCACCGGGTGCTCCGGCCGGGCGGCCGCGCGGTGATCCACGACCTGCGGGCGGACGCCTCGGCCGCGGACATCGAGCGGGAGGTGGCCCGGATGGGGCTGCGCGGGCTGGACGCCTTCTGGACCCGCTCGGCGCTGCGGATGCTGCGCCGGCGCGCGGTCACCGCCGACGCCTTCGCCCGGCTCGCCGCCGAGAGCGCCTTCGGCGGCGCCGAGGTGGACCGGGACGGGCTGATCGGGTTGGAGGTGCGGCTGCACCGGGCCGGCTGAGCACGGCGACGCCCGGGACCCCTGAGGGCCCCGGGCGTCGCCGGTCGGATCAGCGCACGAAGCGCGGCGGGCTGACCGGGCTCTCGTTCCAGAGCCGGTCCAGCGCGGTCACGTAGTAGGTGTGCGCCCCGGCCGACGCCGTGGTGTCCACCCAGGACTGCACGTCACCCTCCGTGCCACGGACGGTGGCGACCAGGTGGGACGCGTCGGCGAAGTCGCAGCGGTCGGCCAGGCCGACGCCGTCGAACCGGTAGATCGCATATCCGGTGGCGTCGCCGAGCGGACCCTGGCCGTCGGCCGGCTGCCGCCAGCTCAGGCGCACCCCGTCGTCCTGCCGCTCGGCGCGGGTGACCACCGGGGCGAGCAGCGGCTGGGCCGGCAGGTGCGACATGGTCGGCACCAGCGCCGGTCGGGAGTAGTGCTCGGCCGCGTAGATGTCGGTGGCGCCGAGCCGGTTCGCCCGCACCTGCACCGCGGAGAAGTGCACGTTGCCGAGCACCTCCGGGTACGACCGGTTGAGCGTCAGGTGGTTCGACAGCTCCTGCGGGTTCATCCAGAACGAGCCGTACGCCGGGTCACCGCTCTTGTAGTCGGCCTGCCCGATGTAGAGCTGGACGCGGGTGCCCCGCACGGTCTCCGCCCACCACGGCACCAGCCGGGCGTAGTCGGCGGCCGGGTACTGGCCGATGTACCAGTAGAGCTGCGGCACGATGTAGTCGATCCACTCCTCCTTGACCCACTTGCGGGTGTCGGCGGAGATGATGTCGTACGACTGCGAGCCGGTGGTGTCCGAGCCGTTCGGGTCGGCCGACTTGTTGCGCCAGATGCCGAACGGGCTGACGCCGAACTTCACCCAGGGCTTGACCGCCTTGATCTTGGCGTTCATCTCCTGGATCAGCAGGTTGATGTTGTCCCGCCGCCAGTCGGCCTTGTCGGTGAAGCCCCGGTTGTACTGGGCGAACGTGGCGTCGTCCGGGTACTGGTAGGTGCCGCTCGGGTACGGGTAGAAGTAGTCGTCGAAGTGCACGCCGTCGACGTCGTACCGCTTGACGGCGTCCATCATCGCGGTCTGCACGAACTCGCGGACCTCGGGGATGCCGGGGTTGTAGTAGAGCCGGCTGCCGGCGACCCCGGCCGGCGGGTAGGCGAACACCCAGTCCGGGTGCTGGCGCACCGGGTGGTTCGGGGCGAGCTTCGAGATGTCGGCGCCGGCGCCACCGGGGGCCGGCATGGAGACCCGGTACGGGTTCATCCAGGCGTGGAACTCCAGGTTCCGCTTGTGCGACTCCTCGACGAGGAAGGCCAGCGGGTCCCAGCCCGGGTTCTGGCCGCGGACGCCGGTCAGGTACTCCGACCAGGGCTCGACCTCGGAGGGCCAGAACGCGTCCGCCGTCGGGCGGACCTGGACCACGACGGCGTTGTGGTTGAGCTTCTGGGCCAGGTCGAGCCAGGCCAGATACTCCGCCTTCTGCTTGGCGATCTGGTCCGGCGCGGTCCAGGACGCCTTGGTGGGCCAGTCGATGTTCGTCACCGAGGCGATCCACATGGCCCGGAACTGCCGCTTCGGGACGGCCGGGTCGGTGACGCAGGTGGTCGCGGTGGAATCGGTCGCCGTGTCGCTCTCCGCGGCGCTGGCGGGGGTGCCGGCGACGAGCGCGCCGAGCAGCGCCACGGCCAGCCCGGCGGCTCTGAGCCGAGTTGCCTTCATGCGGTGCGGTCCCTTCGTTGGGCTCCCGGGGGGACGGTTTCGGGTGGCGACGGACGCCCGGCGCATCCGGCAAGATTCGCCGCAGATTGTCTATCGCTGGTAGAAAACTTTCATCAATCCGCAGGTGGCGCAAGACCTCCGGCCGGATCGATGCGCAGGTGGGGCCGAACGTCCGAGGGTGAGTCGGACCACAACCCGATCCGTGACCTTTCCGACACCCGACGTACCGGATTACCGGGGCGGGGGCCTGGGTAGCTTGGCCGGTCACGGACCGCCACCGTGGTGGTCGCACGGTGGGAGGTGGTCATGTCCGTCCTGCGGACGAAACCGATCCGGGACGTGCTCGCCCAGGGAGAGGCCGACGGCGAGGACGGTCGGCCCGGACTGCGTCGCCGGCTCGGCGCGGTCGATCTGATGGGCTTCGGCATCGGCATCGTGATCGGCACGGGCATCTTCACACTGACCGGCATCGAGGCGAAGAACCACGCCGGTCCCGGCGTGGTGATCTCCTTCGCCGTCGCCGGCGTGGTCGCGCTGCTCGCCGCGCTCTGCTACGCGGAACTGGCGTCCAGCGTGCCGACCGCCGGCAGCGCCTACACCTACGCGTACGCGACGATGGGCGAGATCGTCGCCTGGATCATCGGCTGGGACCTGCTGCTGGAGTTCGCCCTCGGCTCGGCGGTGGTGGCCCGGGGCTGGTCCGGCTACCTGGCGTCGCTGTTCAACCTGCCCAGCGCCTGGTTCGCCGAGGAGGGCAGCGTGGTCAACCTCGGCGCGATCGCGATCGTGCTGATCCTCGGCGTCATCGGCATCGTCGGCATCCGGGAGTCCGCCCGGGTGACCAACCTGCTGGTCCTGGTCAAGGTCGCCATCTGCGTCTTCATCGTGGTCGCCGGGCTGTTCTTCGTGAAGGCCGCCAACCTCAGCCCGTTCATCCCGTCGACCGAGCCGGCCGGCGCGGGCGAGGACGGCATCCGGCAGCCGGTCACCCAGGCCGTCTTCGGGCTGGAGCCCTCCGTCTTCGGCTTCGCCGGGGTGCTCACGGCCGCGGCGGTGGTGTTCTTCGCGTACACCGGTTTCGAGGCCGTGGCGAACCTCGGCGAGGAGACCCGCAAGCCCCGCCGCGACCTGCCGCTGGGCCTGCTCGGCACGCTGGGCGTCTCCACCGTGCTGTACATCGGCGTCTCGCTGGTCGTGGTCGGCATGGTGCGCTACACCGACATCGACGAGGGTGCCCCGATCGCCTCGGCCTTCGAGGCGGTCGGCGCCGGCTGGGCCGCCGTCCTGGTCTCCATCGCCGCCGTCGCCGGCCTGACCAGCGTGATCCTGGTCGACCTGGTGGCCATGGGCCGGATCGGCTTCGCCATCGGCCGGGACGGGCTGATCCCGCCGTCGATCGCCAAGGTGCACCCGCGCTGGGGCACCCCGTACCGGATCTCGGCGATCATGACGATCGGCGTGGCCCTGCTCGCCGGCTTCCTGCCGCTCTCCGCGCTGGCCGACCTGGTCAGCATCGGCGCGCTCTGCGCGTTCGTGCTGGTCTCGGTCGCGGTGCCGATCCTGCGCCGGCGGCGCCCGGATCTGGAGCGGCCGTTCAAGGTGCCGTTCTCGCCGGTGCTGCCGATCGTGTCCGCGCTGGCCTGCCTCTACCTGATGCTCAACCTGTCGGTGGAGACCTGGCTCCGGTTCCTCGCCTGGATGCTGCTCGGCGGGCTCATCTACTTCGGCTACGGCTACCGGAAGAACCGCCTGGCCCGCCGGGAGGCGGCCGCCGAGGAACCGTCCCCCGCCCTGCGCTGACCCGGCGGGAAGGGCCCCCGGCCGACGCCCGACGTCGGCAGGGGGCCCTTCCCGCGCTCAGGGCCGGGGTTGCGGGGTGGCCGTCGGCCCCTTGACGACCGGCTTTCCGTCGGTCCAGACCACCTCGTCGAGCCACACCTGGCGACCCGGGTCGGTGCTGCCCTCCTGGCCGGGCGGCCAGGCGTGGTAGAGCAGCCAGGTGCGGCCGTCCTTCTCGATCATCGACGCGTGGCCCGGGCCGGAGGCGACCGCGTTGGACTTCAGGATCGGGTTCTCGGCGGCCTTCACGCACGGCCCGGTCGGGCCCTCGCAGACCGCGTAGCCCTCGGCGTAGCTTGCCTGGTGGTAGGCGTTGGCGGCGAAGAAGAGCAGCAGCTTCCCGTCGTGGCGGTGGAAGAAGGGCCCCTCGATGAGCGCGCCCTCCCAGGGCTCGGTCTGCTTGAGCAGCTTCGTCGGGCTGCCGACCAGCCGCAGGCCGTCCGGCGACAGGCGCTGCGACCAGAGCCAGGTGTCCACCCCGATGGCGTTGCCGTCGTTCTTCCAGAGCAGCCACAGGCTGCCGTCGGTGTCCCGGTACGGGCTGGCGTCGATCGAGCCGCCCAGCTCCGCCTGGCAGACCAGCGGGCCGGCCGCGTCGTCCCGGTACGGCCCGAGCGGGGTGGCCGCCACCGCCCGGCCGACGCACTGCCGGCCGGAGGCCCGGTCGGCCACCGTGTAGTAGAGGACGAACCGGTCCGGGGCGAGCTGGACGGCCTCCGGCGCCCAGGTCTTCCCGGCGTCGGCCCAGGCCGGCAGGTCCGGCAGCGCGTCACCGGCCGGGCTCCAGTCGACCAGGTCGGGCGAGGTGAGCACCGGGACGTTCCGGCCGCCCGAGTTGGTGTGGAACAGGTACCAGGTCTCGCCGACCCGGATCGCCTGCGGGTCCGGGGCGTCGCTGCGGACGACCGGGTTGGTGAACACTCGCGGGTCCTCCGGCGTACTCGGTGGGGTTTCTCCGCTGCCGCAACCGGCGACGAGCAGCGCGGCGGCCAGGGCCGCCGCGCCGCGTCGCCGGGTCCGCCGCTCGATCATCCCTTCAGGCCGCTGCGGGACACGCCCTGGATGATGTGCCGCTGGGCGAGCACGAACAGGATCAGCACCGGCACGCTGGCCAGCACCGCCCCCGCCATGATCACCGGATAGTCGGTCACGTACGCGCCCTGGAGCAGGCCCAGACCGGCCGGCAGGGTCAGCCGCTCCGGGCTGAACAACACGTAGACCGGCCAGAGGAAGTCGTTCCAGTTGGTCAGGAACGACAGCACCGCCAGGGTGGCCAGCGCCGGCTTCGACAGCGGCAGCAGCACCTGGGAGAAGACCTGCCAGTGGTTCGCCCCGTCCAGCACCGCCGCCTCCTCCAGCTCGGCCGGGATGGAGAGGAAGAACTGGCGCAGGAAGAAGACGCCGAACGCGCTCGCCGCGCCGGGCACGACCACCACCGTCAGGGTGTCGATCCAGTTCAGTCGATCGGCGATCACGAAGTTCGGAATGATCAGCGAGGTGGGCGGCAGGAACAGCGTGCCGACGATCAGGGCGAAGCTCAGCTTCCGGCCCCGGAACCGCAGCCGGGCCAGGGCGTACGCGGCCATCGACGCGGTGACCAGCACCAGCAGCGTGTGCAGGCTGGCGGCCAGCATGCTGTTGACGAACCAGCGCAGCACCGGGTTGGCGGTGTTGTGGAGGATCTGGTCGTAGCCGTAGCTGGAGAACGGGTTCGGCAGCCAGCTCGGCGGGTCCTGCTGCGCGTCGTCGTACGTCTTCAGCGAGGTCAGGGCCATCCAGACCAGCGGGGTCACGAACACCGCGGTGATCAGGAGCAGCGCGGCGTAGCGCACCACCCGACGCACGTTCGTCATGGTCGTCCCCTCAGTCTTCCCGGTAGCGGAACAGCCGGAAGTTGACGATGCTGACCACCGCCAGCAGCAGCGCGAAGAGCACGCTCATCGCGGACGCCTGGCCGACGTCGTAGTTGCGCAGCCCCTCGTCGACGATCCGCCACACCACCGTCCGGGTCTGCTCGCCCGGGGCGCCCTGCGTGATCAGGAAGGACTGCCCGAAGACGTTCGCCGAGGCGAGGATGGTCGTGGTGAGCACGAAGAGCAGCACCGGGCGCAGCCCGGGGAGGGTGACGTGGCGGAACCGGTCCCAGGCGTTCGCGCCGTCCATCCGCGCCGCCTCGTACAGTTCGGCCGGGATGTCCTGGAGCCCGGCCAGGTAGATCACCGCGTTGAAGCCGCAGGTCCACCAGACCGTCACGCCGACGAGTGACACCCAGGCCCACGGCACGTCGGTCACCCACGGGGTGTCCGCGGGCAGCCCGACTGCGCCGAGCAGCCGGTTCACCAGGCCGAGGTTCGCGTCCAGCAGGAAGCGCCAGAGCAGGCCGATCACCGCGACGCCGAGCACGTACGGGGCGAAGAAGGCGGCCCGGAAGAACGTCCGGCCGGGGAACTTCTGGTTCAGCAGCAGGGCCAGGCCCAGCGGGACCACGACCAGCAGCGGCACCGACAGCACCGTGAAGATCGCCGTCGCCCGGACGCTGGACCACCAGTCCGCGTAGTCGGCCGAGTCGCTGGAGAACAGGTCCCGGTAGTTCTCCAGCCCGACGAACGGCCGGTTCGGCAGCTGGAGGTCCCACTGGTGCAGGCTGATCCAGATCCCGAACAGGATCGGCGCCAGCCCGAAGACCAGGAAGAGCACCAGGTACGGCGCGAGGAAGAGGTACGGGGTCGCGCGGTGCCCCCGTTCCGTCACGCCCCGGCGGCGGGGGTTGCCCGCCGGGGGCGGCGCGTCACCACGCGCCGCCCCGACCTCGATCACGTCCGCCACCGCGGATCAGCTCCCGTACTTCTTGCGGTTGTCCTCAAGCTGCTTGTTGGCCTTGTCCACCCCGTCGTCCAGCGCCTGCTTCGGCGACTTCTTGCCGAGCGCCGCCTCGTTGAAGGAGTTGTAGAAGGTGGTCATGACCTCGCCGAGGCCCGGCGAGGCCGGCGGGAAGGCGGCGTACTCCAGCTCGGGGGCGAGTGCGCTGATCTCCGGCAGGGCCTTGAACTCGGCGCCCTCCCGGACCTCCTTGCGGGCCGGGATCTGGCCACCCTTGGCCCAGTCGAGCGAGTGCTGGCTGAGCCAGTTGATGAAGACCTTCGCCCCGGAGACCTTGTTGTTGTCGGCGCTGCGCTGCTTGACGATCGTGAAGTTGTGCGAGTTCGCCCAGGTGGCCTTCTGGCTGCCGATCTGCGGCAGCGGGGCGACGCCCCACTGCACCTGGGGGCTCTTCTTCAGGTCGTTGATCTGCCAGATGCCGTTGAAGTTGAAGGCGTTCTTGCCGCTCTTGAGCGCCAGGTAGTCGGCGTCCTGGCCGACGTTGGCCGGAGAGAAGCCCTGCTTGATCATGTCGACCAGCCAGGTGCACGCCTCGACGGCCGGGTCGGAGTTGAAGGTCGCCTTCGCCACCTCGGGGTCGAAGAGCGTCCCACCCCACTGGTGCAGCAGGCTGTAGAAGGTCATGCCGCCGGTGAACTGGAACGGGCTGACCCAGAAGCCCTGCACGCCGGCCTTCTTCAGCTCGGTCAGCGCCGCCGTGTACTCGTCCTTGGTCGTCGGCGGCTTGTTCGGGTCCAGGCCGCTCTTCTGCATGACGGCCTTGTTGTAGTAGAAGCCCATCGGGTGCATGTCCAGCGGGATGCCGTACCGCTTGTCGTGGTAGATGCCGCCCTTCCACACCGTCGGGGCGAAGTCGCCCTCGCTCAGCTCCAGGGCCTTGGCCACGTCGTCCAGCTCGCTGATCACCCCGCGGGCGGCGAAGGTGGCGAGCTGGTCCATGTGCATGACCGCGATGTCCGGGCCGTTGCCGCTGGTGACCGCGCCGGGCAGCTTGCTGTAGTAGTCCTGCCACTCGTAGGTGATCACGCTGACGGCGATGTTCTGGTGCTCGCTGTTGAACTGCTCGACCAGCTTCTTGAAGATGTCGCCGTCGCCGCCGGTGAAGCCGTTCCAGAGCTTCAGGTCGACCTTCGGGCCGGTGTATTCCTTGCCGCCGTTGCCGGCCGCGGTGGACCCCTTGGTGCTGCTGCCGCCGCCGCAGCCGGCCAGCGTCAGCGTGGCCGCCGCGCCGAGCCCGACGCCGAGGCCGAGCAGCCGGCGCCGGCTCATCTCGTTCTGGATCATGCTTACTCCTTGGGGGACGGGTTGCAGTATTGCCTGGTCACGGCTGAGGCGCGAAGCGCAGCAGGTTCCAGGAGCAGGCGGGCAGCGCCACGGAGCACCGGCCGCCGTCGAGGGTGGGGGTGGTGACCTCCCGAGGCGTGACCCGCTCGGGCTCCGCCTCGGTGTTCGTGGCGGCCGGGTCGGCGCCGGCCGCGAGGGTGGTGTGACCGACGGCGCGCAGGCCGGGCAGCCCGCGCAGGTCCAGGTCGAGCGGGAGCTCGCTCGATCCCCGGTTGACCGCGAAGACCGCCAGCTCGCCGGTCTCCTCGTCGTGCACGGCGACGGTGTCCAGCACCGGCACCTCGCCGTACCGCTTCGTCTCGTACGTCGGGCCGACCGGCTCGGTGCGCAGCACGGTGCCCCGCGCGTACCGGGCGGTCAGGGCGAACGGGTGGAAGATGCTCTGCCGCCAGGCCGACCCCCCGTTGCGGGTGCGGATCGGGGCGATCACGTTGGCGAGCTGCGCCTGGCAGGCCACTCCGACCCGGTCGGCGTTCCGGAGCAGGGTGATCAGCAGGTCGCCGACCACCACGGCGTCGACCGCCGTGAAGTCGTCCTCGATGAGGGCCGGCGCCTCGACCCAGCCGCGCCGGTCGAGGTCGGCCTGGAGGCGGGACTGGTACCAGACGTTCCACTCGTCGAAGGAGATCTTCAGCTTGCGCTTGTGCCGCTGCTTGGCGGCCACGTGGTCGGCCGTGGCGACCACCTCGCGGATGAAGCTGTCCATGTCGACGGCGGAGGCCAGGATGCTGGCCCGGTCGCCGTCGGACGGGTCGTAGTAGGTGTGGGCCGAGATGTAGTCGACGTGCTCGTAGGTGTGCTCCAGGACGGTCGCCTCCCACGAGGCGAAGGTCGGCATCCCCCGGTTGGAGCTGCCGCAGGCGACCAGGCTGATCGACGGGTCGATCATCTTCATGGCGCGGGCGGTCTCGGCGGCCAGCCGGCCGTACTCGTCGGCGGTCTTGTGGCCGACCTGCCACGGCCCGTCCAGCTCGTTGCCCAGGCACCAGAGCCGGACCCCGTACGGCTCCTCGGCGCCGTGCTTGCGGCGCAGGTCGGACAGCTGGGTGCCGCCCGGGTGGTTGGCGTACTCCAGCAGGTCGCAGGCCTCCTGCACGCCGCGGGTGCCGAGGTTGACCGCCATCATCGGCTCGACGCCGGCCTCGGCCGCCCAGGTCATGAACTCGTCCAGCCCGAACGCGTTGGTCTCGATGGTCTTCCAGGCCAGGTCCAGCCGGCGCGGACGGTCGCCGACCGGGCCGACGCCGTCCTCCCACCGGTAGCCGGAGACGAAGTTGCCGCCGGGGTAGCGGACCACCGATACGCCCAGCTCGCGGGTCAGCTCCAGCACGTCGCGCCGGAAGCCGCGCGGGTCGGCGTCCGGGTGCCCCGGTTCGTAGACTCCGCCGTAGACGCAGCGCCCCATGTGCTCGACGAAGGAGCCGAAGAGGCGACGGTCGGCCGCGCCGATGGTGAAGGTCGGGTCGATCGTCAGCTGCGCGTTCGGCACGGTGCCACCCTTTCCTCGGTGCTGTCCCGGTGACCTCGGTCACCGGTGTCCCTGGTTTGTACAACGTTGTAAGCAACGATGTAAAGGGGTCGTTACGTCGTCGTGACGCGGTAGAGTGCGCCCCAGCAGTCACCCGGGAGGAAGTTCAGTGCGGCACAGGCTCAAGGACGTCGCGGAACGGGCCGGCGTGTCGGTGAAGACCGTCTCCAACGTCGTCAACGGCTACCTGCACGTCCGCGCGGACACCCGCGCCCGGGTCGAGGCGGCCATCGCCGAACTCAACTACCGGCCCAACCTCTCGGCCCGCAACCTGCGCAAGGGGCGCACCGGGGTGATCGCCCTGGCCGTGCCCGAGCTCGACATCCCCTACTTCGCCGAGCTGGCCCGGCACGTGGTCACCGCCGCCGCCGAGCACGGCTGGACGGTGCTGATCGACCAGACCGGCGGCGGCCCGGAACAGGAACGCAAGGCGGCCAGCGGGATCGGCGACCACATGATCGACGGCCTCATCTTCAGCCCCCTCGCGCTCACCGCCGACGACCTCGTCGGCCTCGACGGCATGCCGATGGTGCTGCTCGGCGAGCGGGTCGACCACGGCCCCGCCGACCACGTGGTGGTCGACAACGTGGCCGCCGCCCGGGAGATCACCGCCCACCTGGTCGGGCTCGGCCGCCGCCGGATCGCCGCGATCGGCTCGCAGCGCACCCCCGAGGGGGCCAGCGCCCGGCTCCGCCTGGCCGGCTACACCGCCGCGCTGGCCGACGCCGGCATCGGCTACGACGAGCGCCTGGTGGCGCCCGCGCCGGCCTGGCACCGCGCGGACGGCGCGGCCGCCATGCGGCACCTGCTCACCTCCGAGGTACGCCCCGACGCCGTCTTCTGCTTCAACGACACCCTGGCCCTCGGCGCGCTGCGCGCCCTGCACGAGGCGGGCCTGCGGGTGCCCGACGACGTCGCGGTCGCCGGCTTCGACGACATCGAGGACGGCCGCTTCTCCATCCCGACCCTCAGCACGGTCGCCCCCGACAAGGAACGCATCGCCCGCCTGGCGGTCGAACTCCTCGCCGGCCGCCTGACGGGCGACCGGGAGGCCCCACCCCGCGAACTGGTCGCCCCCCACCGCCTGGCCCTCCGCGAATCCGCCCCCTGACCCGCCTCGCCGGCCCTCGCCGCCGTCGCTGTCGCCCCGCCCCGCTCCGCTCCGTTGATCATGGGGGTGGCGGCGAAGTCGATCTCCTTGACTGCCGCCAACCTCATGATCGACGGCGTGGCCCGTGTCGGACGGCGGGTTCCGGTGCGGGTCAGTCGAAGAAGCGGGCCAGGTGGGAACCGGGTGGGGGTGGGGCGTCGGGAGGCAGGGGGGTGAGGTCGGCGAAGATGGAGGCGCCGTCGTTGCCCACGTGCAGCGGATACCAGCGCGGGGTGCCGGGCGGGCGCTGACCGCAGATGCCCTTGAAGGTCTGCACGTCCAGCAGCCGGACGTGGGTCGGGTCGGCCACCGCGTTCACGTGCCGCCACCAGGGGCTCATCACGTGCAGCACGCCGCCCGGGCGCAGCGCCCGGTGGCACTCGTCGAGCAGCGGCAGGAAGTCGATCAGGTGCTCCAGGATGTGCACCGCGAAGAAGACGTCCACCGAGTCGTCGGCCAGCGGCAGCGAGCCGGAGAGGTCGGCCACCGCGTCCACCCCGGGCGCCGGGTAGATGTCCAGCCCCAGGTTGCCCGGCCACTGCTTGGTCGCCCCGCAGCCCAGGTCCACCACCACCGGCGCCCGGCCGGCGACGCTCACCCGGCCCCAGACGCCGAACACCCCGGCGAGCCGGCCCACCAGGTCCCGGACCAGCCGCAGCTCGGCCGGGTCGGCGACCGCGCCGTCGAGGTGGGCGACGCCCCGGTCGAAGCGCACCTGGACGGCCAGCCCGCGCAGCCGCTCGTCGTGCCGGGCCAGATCGGCCCACGCGTCGGCGAGGAAGCCGTCGACCTCCCGCAGCCGCTCGCCAGAGAGTGCGGATTGCGCCACCGCCACCATTCGCCACCTCCGGGCGGCGCGATACCCGCATCCCCGCCCGATATGCCTCACCCGCCGGAGTCCCGGCCGCTTCCAGGCGGGGCGTGGTCAGCCGGCGATGGTGCGGCGGGCGGTGCGGGAGCCGCGCATCCGCTGGCGCGGTTGCGGAGCGGGCGCCTTCGGTCGTTTGAGGTGGTAGCGGTGCAACTCGTTGTTGCCGGGCAGCGACGGGTCCTCGCTCATCGCGACCAGTTCCCAGCCCTGGTCACCGGCCCGGTTCAGGTGGGCCAGCGCGGTGTCGCCGTACGGCGTGACGTCGATCATGGAGCCGTCCGGGCCGTACCAGATGAAGACGACCTCCCACCCGATGTCGGTGGTGGCGGCCTGGCGGCGGCGGACCAGCAGCGCGTACTCCCACTTGAGCATGGGCTCATTCTCACCCCGCGCGACCGGATCGGCACGGATCAATCCTCGGCGATCCGTCCGTCCGCCACCCGCAGCCGCCGGTTCACGCTCACCGCGTCCAGCATCCGCCGGTCGTGGGTCACCAGCAGCAGCGTCCCCGGGTAGCCGGCCAGGGCCGACTCGAGCTGCTCGATCGCCGGCAGGTCCAGGTGGTTGGTCGGCTCGTCGAGCACCAGCAGGTTCACCCCGCGCCCTTGGAGCAGGGCCAGCGCGGCCCGGGTGCGCTCGCCGGGGGAGAGAGTGGCCGCCGGCCGCAGCACGTGGTCGGCCCGGAGGCCGAACTTGGCCAGCAGCGTCCGCACGTCCGCCGGGTTCAGCTCGGGTACGGCCGCGCCGAACGCGTCCAGCAGGGGCTGGTCGCCGAGGAAGAGCCCCCGGGCCTGGTCCACCTCGCCCACCACCACGCCCGGACCGAGCGCGGCGTGCCCCTCGTCCAGCGGTAGCCGGCCCAGCAGCGCGGCCAGCAGGGTGCTCTTGCCGGAGCCGTTCGCCCCGGTGATCGCCACCCGGTCGGCCCAGTCGATCTGGAGGTCCACCGGGCCGAGGGTGAAGTCGCCGCGGCGTACCACGGCGCCCCGGAGCGCGGCCACGACGGCGCCGGCGCGGGGCGCGGCGGCGATCTCCATCCGCAGCGCCCACTCCTTGCGCGGCTCCTCGACCACGTCCAGCCGCTCGATCAACCGCTCGGTCTGCCGGGCCTTGGCGGCCTGCTTCTCGCTGGACTCGGACCGGAACTTCCGGCCGATCTTGTCGTTGTCGGTGGCCTTGCGGCGGGCGTTCTTCACGCCCTTCTCCATCCACGACCGCTGCGTCCGGGCCCGCGCCTCCAACTGGGCGCGGGTGCCGGCGTACTCCTCGTAGTCCTCGCGGGCGTGCCGCCGGGCCACCTCGCGCTCCTCCAGGTAGGCCGCGTAGCCGCCGCCGAAGTGGTTGACCTGCCCCTGGTGCAGGTCCAGCTCCACGATCCGGGTGACGGTCCGGGTGAGGAACTCCCGGTCGTGGCTGACCAGCACCGTGCCGGCGCGCAGCCCGGTGACGAAGCGTTCCAGCCGGTCCAGGCCGGCCAGGTCGAGGTCGTTGGTGGGCTCGTCGAGCAGGAAGACGTCGTAGCGGCTGAGCAGCAGCGAGGCCAGCCCGGCCCGGGCCGCCTGGCCGCCGGAGAGGCCGGTCATCGGGTGGTCCAGGTCGACGCGGAGCCCCAACTCGGCGGCGACCTGCTCGGCCCGCTCGTCCAGGTCCGCCCCGCCCAGGTCGAGCCAGCGCTCCAGCGCCGTGGCGTACGCGTCGTCCGCGCCCGGCGCCCCGGCGGTCAGCGCCTCGGTGGCGGCGTCCAGCGCCGCCTGCGCCTCGGTCACCCCGGTCCGCCGGGCCAGGAAGTCCCGGACCGTCTCACCCGGGCGGCGCTCCGGCTCCTGCGGTAGGTAGCCGACCGTGGCGGTGGGCGGGTTCAACGCCACCGACCCCTGCTCCAGCGGCTGGAGCCCGGCCAGGGTGCGCAGCAGGGTGGACTTGCCGGCGCCGTTCACCCCGACCAGCCCGACCACGTCGCCGGGGGCGACCACCAGGTCCAGGTCGGCGAAGAGGAGGCGGTCGCCGTGCCCGGCGGTGAGGTCCTTGGCGATCAACGTGGCGCTCATGAGGAGATCGAGCCTACCGGCGCGGCCGGCCGCGGCGAATCGGATGACCCGGGCTCGGGGCGCGATCGAGGTGAGGGAGACTCACAGCCGTGGTGACCACTCTGGCGATCGACTGCGGGGGCGGCGGGATCAAGGCCTCCGTGCTGGACGCCGCGGGGACGATGCGGGCCCGGCCGCTGCGGGTCCCCACGCCGTACCCGCTGCCGCCGGCCCTGTTCGTCAAGACGCTGCTGGATCTCGGCGGCCGGCTGCCCCCGGCGGACCGGCTCACCGTCGGGATGCCCGGCATGATCCGGCACGGCGTGGTGGTGGCCACCCCGCACTACGTCACCCGCTCCGGCCCGCGCAGCCGGGTCGACCCCCAACTGGTCGCCGAGTGGTCCGGATACGACGCGCGCAGCGCCCTGGCCGAGGCGTTCGGCGTCCCGGCGCTGGTGCTCAACGACGCCGAGGTGCACGGCGCGGGCGTGGTCGCCGGGACCGGCTGCGAGCTGGTGCTGACCCTCGGCACCGGGCTGGGCAGCGCGCTCTTCGACGGCGGGGTGCTCGCCCCGCACCTGGAGCTGTCGCACGCCCCGGTGCGCTGGAACACCACCTACGACACGTACGTCGGGGAGCCGGAACGGCGGCGCCTCGGCGACGCGTTCTGGTCGCGGCGGATCCGCCAGGTGGTGGACGGCCTGCGGCCGGTCTTCCGCTGGGACCGGCTCTACCTGGGCGGCGGCAACTCGCGGCTGATCCGGCCGGAACAACTGGCCCGGATGGGCGACGACGTCGTGGTCGTCCCGAACACGGCCGGAATCGTCGGTGGTGTCCGGGCCTGGGACCTGGTCGGCGACCGGTACGACCCGACCACCTGAGCGATCACTCCGAAGGAACACTCGCGGTACGGCTGTTGTTGTGCCAGCGTCGGACAAAGGGCTGGCGCGACAGGAGGAGGTGGATCGAGTGGATCTTCTGGCGGAGTACCGGCGGGCGACCATGTTCTTCGAAGCGGGTGACCCGACCGGAGCGGCCCGGCTGCTCGAACCGATCGTCGAGGCCGAGCCCGGCAACTCCTCGGTACGGCAGCTGCTGGCCCGGGCGTACTTCCAGTCGGCCCAGCTGAACCGGGCCGAGGAGCAGCTGCGCGAGCTGGTCGACCGGGACCCGAGCGACCACTACGCGCACCACGTGCTGGGCCGGACGCTGGAGCGGATGAACCGTCCCGTCGACGCGCTGCGGCACCTGCGCATCGCCGCGGCCATGTACTCGACCAACGTCGACTACACCGCGGCGCTGCGCCGTGTGGAGGGCAAGGTCGGCGGTCGCTGACGGTTGACGACGAAGGGCAGCCCTGCCGGGCTGCCCTTTGGCGTACCTAGGATGGGCTCGTGAAGCTCAAGCTCGATCTCCACGACATCTACAACCGGGGCCACGACATCGACCGGGCCCTGCGCGGGATCATGGACGAGGCGGTGGCGAAGAAGGCCACGCTGGTGGAAATCATCCCTGGTAAGGGCTCCGGCCAGCTCAAGAAGAAGGTGCTGCGCTTCCTCGACCAGAAGGACGTCAAGCAGCTGTACCACCGGGTCGAGAAGGACTCGAAGAACTTCGGCCGTCTCTTCGTGCATTTCCGCTGGAAGTAAGCGCCCCGGCTTCCCGACCTCCCACGCCACCGCCGACGTGGCTCCTGACCTGCGGAAACGTCTTCCGTAGGTTTCCGGCATCTTCCGCCGTTACTCGCGCTCGGTTGTGCCGGATCTGTGCCCTGTGATCATGGCCACCGTGCCAGCTCCGTAGCCGGTCGATGTCGAGCAGCGCCAGCGGGCCGACCGGGGGTGTGCTGTAAATCCGTCGCGAAAGCTACAGAGGTTCGAATCCTCTACCCGCCACACTCGCTTGTTAGTTCTCGGCGCTCCGTCCGACAGAGTCCGTCCATGTCTGCGCCTCGGGCGGGCTGCCCTCGCACGGCAGCCGGCGGCTGCTCTCGTCCCGGCCGATTGCATGATGCTGTGATGGATCAAGCAAGGGCGCAACTGGCGAAGACGCTACGGGAACTAAGGTTCTGGCAGGATTTCTCCGAGGAGGATGCTGCGGCCGGGGAACAAGCGGTCACCCAAGGTGCTCATCCGCTCGGCGGACGGGCGACCCTCGACGAGGAACCGGGTCTCCGGTTGTTTCACGTGGACGGGGAGACCATGGCCGAGGGAGGGGTGGGCCGGGTCCTGGCGGAACTGGCCCCCGTGCTGCGTCGTCACGGCGTGGAACCGCACGTCGAGCTGGTCACCTATCCCGACAGCGTCGAGAGCGGCGACTACGTCATCAGGATCAATGGCCGCACCTGCGTCGTGTGGACGCCGCGGGACTGGGTTGCGAACAGTCCGTGGGCGGTGGCGACCGTCCGGCCGCTCGCCGTCCTCAACGACCTGCTGGCCAAAGCCGGCGCAGTCCCCCGGCTCTACACCCTGCAAACCGGCGGCAACGACGGAGTAGCCTGGCTCCTCGACCCGCGCATCGTCGCCGCCATCACGGGGAGCGGACTGTTCGGCGAGGACGAGACACCGGCACTGGCCACTCAGGAATGATCAGAGTGCCGCCTCGCGCGGGAGCGGAGGCGGCGCTCTCATGAAGCTCACAGGAGCTGAGGTTGCGGCCATCGTGGTCGCCACTGCCGGCTTGCTTCAGTCCATGCGCAGGGAGGCCACCAAGCGCTCAAGGCGTTAGAGCGGCAGCGCCAGACTGACGCCGTAATGCCATCCCGATGCTGACTCGAAAATCGGTGAGTGGGTGGGCAGGCGGCAGCACCCGGCGGAGCGCAGCGGAGCCGGGTCGGGTTGAGGGCTTCTGATTAGGC
>NZ_JBEZZJ010000005.1:0-262484 GCF_040639095.1 Micromonospora sp. NPDC023966
CAGCCGAGGCGCCAGGTGGACAAAGAGTCAGACCAGCGCCGGGAGCACGACGATCATGGCCGACCGGGCGGGACGAAGCATCTCACCGTGGACAAGCGGCGGGGAAAACGACCGGGAAACGCGAAAAGTGGCCATCCGCGCGGGATGACCACTTTCCGGGAGCCTGACGAGGTCAGGAGGAACTGCTGGCGGCCGGCGACTTGCCGGCCGACGAACTCGAGGACGAGCCGGACGAGCCGTTGCTCGACCCGGTCGAGGAGCCGCCGGACGAGCTGCTGGTCGACGACTCGGACTTCGCCGGCTTGCTCGCGGTGCTCGTGGCGCTCTCGGAACCGGACGAACGGGAGTCCGTGCGGTAGAAGCCGGAGCCCTTGAACACGACGCCGACCGAGTTGAAGACCTTGCGCAGCCGCCCCTCACACGCCGGGCACTCGGTCAGCGGCGCGTCGGAGAAGGACTGCACCGCCTCGAGCTGGTGGCCGCACGCGGTGCAGGCGTACTGGTACGTGGGCACGTTCTCCTCCGGATCTTGGCACGGCCGGTTGGCACTCGACGGATTCGAGTGCCAATGGTGCGTCATGGAACCCGGGTTCGTCCAGCGGAAGCGCCCCGGGCCACATCCGGCACCGCCACCAGCCCGCCTCCCGGCGTGATCACGAAGCGTACCGGCCGGTCGTGCGGCTGGGCCGGAACCGCCCCGACCAGCTCCCCGTCGTGCAGCAGCGCCACCGTGGGGACCGTGGCGGGCACCCGGGCCAGCGCCCGGTCGTACGAGCCGCCGCCCCGGCCGAGCCGGAAACCGCGCCGGTCCACCGCCAGCGCCGGCACCACCACCAGGTCGGCCCCGGCCACCGCCGCGCTGCCCAGCGGCGGGCCGGTCGGCTCGCGCAGGCCCCGGCCGGCGGCCCGCAGCGACTCCGGGCCGGTGTAGGCGGCCCAGTCCAGGTCGAGGTCGTGGAGGAGCACCGGCAGCAGCAGCTCGGCCTCCGGGGGGAGCGCCGCCCGGAGCGCCGCGGGCAGGTCGCTGCCGCCCGGCTCCGAGCCGACCGGCACGTACGCGGTCATCCGGGCCGGGCGCAGCCGGCGTACCAGAGCGACCAGCTCGGCCTGGACGGACGCCGCCGCCTCCGCCCGGCGTGGCGCGGGCAGCGACCGGCGGTGGGCGAGCAGGGCGATCCGCTGGTCCCGCTTGGCCACATCCGCTCCATCAGAAAATTCCGGCACGCAACACTCCTGACGCAACGCTTGCCTCACCGTCGCTCTGTGTCAGCATCGCAGGGAGGGGCGCAGAACTTCCGGGGGGAAGCTTGACGCTACGGGGGCGGTTGACGGCGGCGTTCCTCACGGTGGTGCTCGGCCCCGTCCTGCTCGGCGCGGTCTTCGTCGGGTCCACCCTGAGCGCCGTCGACCGCGGTCGCGCCGTCGAGCGGCTGGGCGTGGCGGCGGCCGGGGTGCGCACCTCCGTCGACGCCCTCTGTCAACAGCTCCGCGCGGCAGCCGACGCGGTCGCGCTGGTCGCCGACCCGGCCGCCCGGTCCCGCGCGGCCGACCAGATGGTCGGCCGGGGCGTGGCCGCCGGCGTGCAGATCGCCGACGCCGCCGGCCGGACCAGCTACGCCACCCTCGGCGGCCCGGCCGGCCCCTGGCAGGACTGCGCCGCCGACGCGCCCGCCGGCCCGGTCCGCGCGCTCGCCGCCCGGGTCCGGCTCCGCGACCCGGCCGGCGCCGACCTGGGCACCGTTGCCGCCGCGCTGCCCGTCGACCCGGCCTTCGTGGCGCGGCTCGCCGCGGTGACCGGCGTCGGGGTCACCCTCCTCGACGACCCGGGCCGGATCACCCACACGACCGAAAAACGGGAGGTACGCGCAGCGGTGCTGGCCGCTGCCCGCGAGGCGGACGGGGAACGGGTGACCGGGACCGCCGACGGCCGGTACGTGCGCCGGGTCGGCCCGTCCCCCGGGCAGCCGCTGCCGCTGGTGCTCTCGGTGCCGGGGGAGCGCCCGCCCGGCCTCTACGCCGCCCTGGTCGGCGCGGTGGTGCTGGCCGCCCTGCTGGCCGTGCTGGCCGCCTGGCGACTGGCCCGGGTGACCACCCGGCCCCTGGTGGAGCTGGCCGGCGCGGTGGACCGGGTGGCGCATGGCGACCTGACCGCGCGCGTGCCGGTCCGCAGCCGGGACGAGATCGGGCGGCTGGCCGGCGCGTTCAACCGGATGACCCGGGAGACCGGCAGCTACGTGGCGGCGCTGACCAGCAGCCGGGACCAGCTCCGCGGTCACCTGACCGTGCTCGGCGACACCCTGGCCAGCACCCACGACCTGCAACGCATCCTGCGGGTGATCCTGCACAGCGCGATCGCCGCCACCGGGGCCCGGGCCGGCGCGGTGCTGCTGCTGGACGGCGAGGACGTGCTGGTCGGCCAGTGCGTCGAGGGGCTGGACGGGCGCTGGCCGACCGAGGACCGGGCCGATCCGGCGACGCTGCGGGTGCCGGTCGGCGCCGGGGTGGTCGGCACGGTGGCCGCCACCGGGGAGCCGCTGCGCGGGCGGTGGGAGCCGGCGGACGCGCCGACCGGCGAGCCGTCCTGCGAGACGTACGTGGCGGTGCCCTTCGCGGCCCCCCGCGGCGCGGAACCGCGCGGCGACCCGGACCGGCCCGGCCATCCCCCGGCCGAGGCGTCCGACTCCGCGGCGCTCGGCGTGCTGGCCCTGTACGACCGGCTCGGCGCGGACGAGTTCGACGACGACGACCTCGTCACCCTGCGGACCTTCGCCGGGCACGCGGCGGTGGCGGTGGAGAACGTCCGGGTGCACGAGGAGGCGCAGCGGCTCTCCCTGACCGACCCGCTCACCGGGCTGTGGAACTACCGCTACCTGCGCGAGTCGATCCGGCGCGAGGTGGAGCGGGCCAACCGCTTCGGCCGGATGCTCAGCGTGCTCGCCCTCGACCTGGACCGGTTCAAGGACGTCAACGACACCTGGGGGCACGCCGCCGGGGACGCGGTGCTGGTCGAGTTCGCCCGCCGGGTACGCGGCGAGATCCGCGAGGTCGACCTGGCGTTCCGGCAGGGCGGCGAGGAGTTCGTGGTGCTGCTGCCGGAGACCGACGCCCGGGGCGCCACGATCGTCGCCGAGCGGCTCGGCGCGGTGGTCCGGGACCACCCGGTGCCCGTGGACGGGCACGCCGGGGAGCCGATCCGGGTACGGGTGACCGTCTCCATCGGCATCGCCGTCTACCCGGACCACGCGGCCGGTGGCCAGCAGGTGCTCGACGCCGCCGACGACGCGCTCTACGCGGCGAAGGCGGCCGGCCGGGACGGCTACCGGCTGGCCCAGGCCCCCGACCCGGTCCCCACCCAGGAGATCCCCGTGGTCGTCACCACGGTCAGCCCGCCCGACGGACTGCCCCGGGCCGGCGCCGGGGACGCCGCGACGGTGGCACAGGGCGGCGCGTCTTCCGGTCCTCACCCGCCGCGGCAGAGCCGTGGCCGATAGTCTCGCGACATGTCGGAGCACTCAGCGAACCCCTCAGCGACCGCCGCGACCGGTCGCTCCCGTGCGGTCAAGGCCGTCATCCCGGCCGCCGGCCTGGCCACCCGGTTCCTGCCGGCCACCAAGGCGGTGCCCAAGGAGCTGCTGCCGGTCGTCGACCGGCCGGTGCTCCAGTACATCGTCGAGGAGGCCGCCCAGGCCGGCCTGACCGACGTGCTGCTGATCACCGGACGCGGCAAGACGTCGATGGTGGACCACTTCGACCGCCGGCCCGACCTGGAGGCGCGGCTGGAGAGCAAGCCCGACGTGCTGGAGGCCGTACGCCGCCCCGAGGAGCTGGCCGAAATCTACACCTGCCGCCAGCCCGAGCAGCTCGGCCTCGGCCACGCCGTCGGCTACGCCGAGTCCCACGTCGGCGACGCGCCCTTTGCGGTGCTGCTCGGCGACGAGTTCGTCAAGATGGACGAGCCGCTGCTGCCGGCCATGCTGGACCTCCAGGCCCGCACCGGCGGCGTCGTGCTGGCCTTCTTCGAGGTCGACCCGGCCGACACCTCGCGCTACGGGATCGCCTCCGTCGAGCCGGCCGGGTCGGAGTTCAGCGACCTCGCCGAGGTCGTCAAGGTCACCGGCATGGTCGAGAAGCCGAAGCCGGAGGACGCCCCGAGCAACCTCGCCGTCCTCGGCCGCTACGTGCTCCCGGGGAAGATCTTCGACGCGATCCGGCGCACCGAGCCGGGCAGCGGCGGGGAGATCCAGCTGACCGACGCCATGGAGCTCCTGCGTAACGAGGGGGTGCCGGTGCACGCCATCGTCTACCGGGGCACCCGCTACGACACCGGCATGCCGCTCGGCTACCTCCAGACCGTGGTGCAGATCGCCGTCGAGCGGGAGGACCTCGGCGCCGAGTTCCGCAAGTGGCTCACCGAGTTCGTCAACAACGGCGACGAGACGGTCAGCGCCGCGATTCTGAACGGGATGCGCAACGCGTCCGGCGGTGCCGGTACATGACCGCGACGGCCGACGCCGAGGCGGCCGCGAACGAGTTGACGCCGCTCGCCGACTACCTGGGCAGCGTGCTGCGCAGGTTACGCGCGCTGCCTCCGCTCGACCTCGACCTCACCCAGGCGTACGGCAACGTCCTCGCCGAGGACGTGGTCGCGCCGCACTCGTACCCCGCCTTCGACCAGGCGGCGGTGGACGGGTACGCCGCGCGCTGGGAGGACATCTCCGGAGGGAGCCGGGGGCCGGGCTACGTCCCGGCCCCCTCCGGTATTCCCGGTGGCCGCAGCATCCGGCTGAACGTGGTCGGTGACCTCGGTGCGGCGAGCTGGCGGCCGGTCCGGCTCACCCCCGGCTCCTGCTTCTCGGTGGCCGCCGGCGCGCCGCTGCCCATCGGCGCCGACGTGGTGGTCCCGGTGGAGTGGACCGACCAGGGCATGGCCGCCGTGGAGATCTTCCGCGCCCCCAAACGGGGCTACGGCGTCCGCCGCGCCGGGGAGGAACTGCCCGCCGGCACCCTGCTCGCCCGCGCCGGCACCTACGTCTCGCCCGCCCTGGTCGCGGTCTTCGCCGCCACCGGCATCGGGCACGTGGTGGTGCGGCCCAGCCCGCGGGTGGTCATCGTGGCCACCGGCGACGAACTGGTCGACGTCGGCCGGGGCAGCCAGCCCGGGCAGGTGGTGGACACCAACTCGCACGCGCTGACCGCCGCAGCGGCCGAGGCGGGCGCGCTGGCGTACCGGGTCGGGATTTGCGACGACGACCCCGAGGCGCTGCGCGGCCTGCTGGAGGACCAGACCCTGCGGGCCGACCTGATCATCACCACCGGCGGCACCGGCACCGGCCCCGGCGACATGGTCCGCCGGATCCTGTCCCGCCGGGAGGGTGGCCGGGCCGGGCCGGTCACCTTCACCGAGGTCGCTCTCTTTCCCGGAACGGCCCTCGGATTCGGTACGGTCGGCGCCGAGGAGGTGCCGGTGGTGTGTCTACCCGGTGAGCCCGGTGCGGCGCTGATCGGCTTCGAGGTGCTGGCCCGTCCGGCCATCCAGCTGCTGGCCGGCGCCGAGCCGGTGTTCCGGCCCAGCGTCCGGGCGCACCTGCTGGAGACGGTCTCGTCGCCGGTGGGGCTGCGCGAGTTCCGCCCGGCCCACGTCGCCGAGCGGCGCGGCGGCGGCTACACCGTGCAGCCACTTGTCGGTGGGCCGTTCACCCTCTCCGGCCTGGCCGAGGCGAACGGCCTGCTGGTGCTCGGCGAGCGGGTCACCACCGCGGCGGCGGGTTCCACGGTGGACGTGTTGCTGCTGGACCGGCGCCGGTGAGCGCGAGGAGTGAGCTTGCGAGCCCCGCAGTCGCGAACGGAAGGCTGACTCGGTGAGTTGGTTCCGACGGCCGCCAGGTTGGCCGGCGGTGCTGATGGACGGTCCGGTGGTGCTGCGGCCCTACCGGCGTTCCGACGCGATGGCCTGGTCGGAGATCCGGCGGGCCAACCGGGCCTGGCTGGCACCCTGGGAGTCCCACCTGCCGGGCAGCTGGGACGAGATGAACTCGCCGTCCGCGTTTCGCTTCGTCCACGCCGACCAGCGGAAGTCCGCGCGGACCGGCGACGGCCTGCCGTTCGCGGTCTGCCTGCGCGAGAACGGCGCGGAGCGGCTGGTCGGCCACATCAACGTGGGCAGCATCGTGCGGCGGGCGTTCTGCTCCGGATACGTGGGCTACTGGGTGGACTCCCGAGTGGCCGGTCGCGGCGTCATCCCCACCGCGGTGGCCCTGGCCGTGGACCACGCGTTCGGCCCCGGCGGCCTGCATCGGATCGAGGTCAACATCCGGCCCGAGAACCAGCCGTCCCGCCGGGTGGTGGAGAAGCTCGGCTTCCGTGAGGAGGCCTACCACGTGCGCTACATGCACATCGACGGCGCCTGGCGGGACCACATCGGATACGCGATGACCAGTGAGGAAGTGGCCGCCGAGGGCGGGCTGCTGGCCCGGTGGCACCGCGTACGTGACAACCGTGGGTGAAGCCTCCCACCCGCCACGCCCGGCGCGGCGCACGGTGAAGTCGGTCGGTGGCCCGTAACCTCAAGTAACTGCAAGCTGTGGCAAGCGCTGCCTGCCCGCACGATCTGCGCCGTAAACGACGGGCGACGGAAGAAGTTGCGGTCGTGTGGCGCTCGCCCCGAACTTTGGTGACGGGAGGGGTGAGGGTGCCGACCTCGGTGCTCCTCGCCGTCCTCGCCGCCGCCGGTCTGCTCGCCTTCGCGCCGGCGCTGGTCCGCCGGTACGACGCCACCGAGCGGCTGGTGGCGGAGCGGGCGCAGTCGACGGCGCGGGTGCTCCAGCGTCGCCGTCGGCGTCGCACCGTGCCCGGACGGCGGCCGGTGCACCCGCCGCGCTCCCTCGTCATCACTCTCAGTGAAGACGCCGATACGGGCAGTCTTGCCCGGCCGGTGTCGGCGCCGCCGGCCCGACGCCGCTCGGGCCGGCTCCGGTCGGTGCCACCCGCCCCGGCCAAGTCCCGCCGACGGCACCCGCCGAAGCGGCGGCAGCACACCCCGGCGATCTACCGCCGGCGCCGGGTGCTCGCCGCGCTGCTGCTGCTCAACTTCGTCGAACTGATCGGCGTGGTGCTGGTCAGCCCCGGGTTCTGGATCAGCGTCTCGGTCACCGGCGCCCTGCTCGTGGCGTACGTCGTACACCTGCGGCAGCGGGCGCTGGCCGAGCGCCGGCGGCGGCGCGCGGAGGCCCGGGAGGCGGCGTGGCTGGCCGCCCGCCAGGCCGAGGTGCGCCGCGAGCAGGCCAGGCGCGCCGCGGCCCGGCGGGAGGCGCAGCGCCGGCTGGCCGCCCAGCGGGAGGCGGTCCGGCGTACCGCGATGGGGCTGGACCGGCCCGCGGACCTGCCGCCCGCGGCGAGCGGCGGTTCGGTCTCCTACCGCCGGGCGGGCGGCCTGCGGGGCCGGCCGTACCAGAGCGGGCGGGGCGCCTGAAATTTTCTGGCCGGTGATGTCGAATCCGGCCAGGGTCGTTCGACGGGTTGGTGAAGGCCGGTGCGGAGCCGGCCGCCGACAGGGGAGCTTCTGATGGCCAAGATCGTGTCGAACTTCTTCATCTCGCTGGACGGTGTCGTGGAGCGGCCCGACCAGTGGCACTTCCCCTACTTCGACGACGAGATGGGCGCCGTGGTCGGCCGCGGGGTGGAGGCGACCACGGCGTTTCTGATGGGGCGCACGCAGTACCAGGAGTGGTCGGAGTTCTGGCCGAACCAGACCGGGGACGACATCGAGTTCGCGTCGTTCATCAACTCGGTGCCGAAGTACGTGCTCTCCAACACCCTCACCGAGACGACCTGGCAGAACTCGCACCTGATCTCCGGGGACTCCGACCGGGTCGCGGCGCGGCTGCGGGAGATCAAGGAGCAGGCCGAGGGGGACATCAGCATGTCGGGCGGCGCCACCACGGTGCGGTGGCTGCTGGCCAACGGGCTGCTGGACGAGTTGCGGCTGCTGGTCCACCCGATCGCCGTGGGACACGGCCAGCGGCTCTTCGAGGACACGCCGACCTACCCCCTACGGCTGCTGAACAGCTCGACTCTCAAGAGCGGCGTCCTGAACCTGACGTACGCCCCCGCCTGAGGTCCGCTCCGCGATCTTGGAGGGTTTGGGCCCCCCTGGGGGGCCTTTTCCCTCCAAGATCTGCTCGGGCGGCGGGGTGGTTCGCGTCGGCGGTGCCGAACCTGTTAGCCTTGGCGCCGGCCCGCCCGGTGCAAGCCGGGTGGGACCGACGCTGGTACGCCAGCGGAGGGGCTGTGGCGCAGACCGGTAGCGCACCTCGTTCGCATCGAGGGGGTCAGGGGTTCAAATCCCCTCAGCTCCACCCAGTTCAAAGGCCGTTTCCCGGTGTGGGAGACGGCCTTTTCGATCGTATACAGCAGCGAAGTACAGCAGTCGTCGACCGCAGGGGCGATGGGGGCTGCCGCGAGCTAATCCGGCAGCGGTGTGGGGTGCATCGTGAGGTAGATCAGCCCCTGCTCCTCGTGAACCGTGCAGCTCAGTTCGTAGGGCTCGGCAGCGCCGATGCGGAAGACGAGGGTGACGCGATCCTGCACGAATCTCTCTGAGCCGGTGGGCTCGCCGAAGACGCCGGTGATCTCTTGCTGGTCCAGCCCTGCCCGCAGGGGGAGCCGGAGCGCGTCGATCATGCTCTGAGTCGTTGGCTCGGGCAGGGCGACGAGGTCGATCGCTACCGAACGCGTTACCTCGGGGGCTGACTCAAGACGAAGCCACTCCGTGAAGCCCGACGCCTCCCCAACCCAGCAACGTTCCAGGTACTCCCAGCCGCGAAGCTGCTCAAGGTGCTCCGCCGCTACGAAGTGGGCGAGGCGAAGCCGACCGAAGGCGTCATGCGAGATCCCCAACGACTCCACCCTGACACTCCTTCAGTTGATCGAGGCCGAGCGACAGTACAACAGCTCACAGGAACTGGTCGCCGAGCCGGGTGAGAGCCGTCTCGGTCGCCTCCGAGGCGACCTGGGCGTAGATGTTCATGGTCACGGCGATCTGGCTGTGCCGCAGGATCCGCATCATGACCCGGGGGTGGACGTCGAGGGCCACCAGCAGGGTGGCGCAGGTGCGTCGGGTGGTGTGCACGGAGATCTCCCGGACGCCAGCCTTGCGGCAGCGGGTCTTGAACTCCCGGTGGAAGTTCCTCGGCTCGATCGGCGTCCCGAGGCGGGTGGCGAAGACCAGGCCGCTGTCCTGCCAGGCCCGGCCGGCGTGTTCCTGGTGCCGCTGCTGATCTTCCCGGCGGGAACGCAGGGCCGTGGTGCAGATGGCCGGCAGGGGCAGGGTGGCGTCCGACGCCTCGGTCTTGGTCTCCCGGTGCAGGAGCTGCCGGCGGATGCGCTGGAGCTGGTAGGCCACCGACAGCTCGTTGGCGGCCAGGTCGACGTCCTCCCACCGAAGGCCCAGCACCTCACCCCGGCGCAGCCCGAGCACGAGGATCAGCACGTACGCGGCGTAGAGCGGGTCGCCGTCGGCGCGGGCCGACTCCAGGAACTGGCGAACCTCGTCGACGGACCACGGCTTGTCCTTGCGCGGGCGGGGCTTGGCCACCCGGAGCAACGCTGCCGGGTTGCGGGTCAGCAGCTCGTCACGGACGCCGTTGTTCAACGCGGCGCGGAGCGTCGTCCAGGCGTCGCGGGCGGTCCGTTCGGAGACGGTCCGCCGGCAGCAGCGGCCGGCGGCACAACACTTCCGCTTGCCCTCAGGCCGGGCGGCGTCCTTGCCCTGTAGGCAGCACTGGCAGGCGGACCGCGGCTGGTTGAGCCAGGTCTGCACGTCGCGCACGCTCAGCTTGTCGAGGCGGCGGGAGCCCAGCTCCGGCGTGATGTAGAGGCGGACGAACATGTCGTAGTTGGCCGCCGTGGCGGGGGCCAGGTTCGGCTCGACGACATCGCGGAGCCACGAGTCGAGGTAGCCGGCGAGGGTGGGCAGACGGGTGACAACCGGCCCGGCCTTGGCCTGCTGGTGCAGCCTGATCCACTTTTCGTGGACGGCTTCACGGGTCTGTCCGTAAACGTACTTGCGGGTGCGCTTGCCATCGGGCTTGGTTACCCACAGCCCCGAGTCGCCGTGTGAGCAGGTGTCGCCGGCCGTTGACGCTGGTGGCGGGACAGCGGCTCTATGTTCCGCTTCGACTCGACGTGAAGCCCTCAGTAGAGGTAGACGTCGATTACGAAGGCAGCGAGGCCGGCGAGGGTGGCCAAGGTGGCGATGCGGCGGCCAGTGCCGGCGGCTAGCGGGCCGAGGCCGAGGGCGAGTGCGGTTGCGGCGATGGTGAAGACTCCGCTGCCTGTGTCCTGCCAGGAAGCGGGGAGAGCGGCGATGGGAGCGTCGGTGAAGAACTGTGTGCCGTGCGTGGCGTGCAGGATCGCGTTCCAGGCGAGGGGGCCGGCCAGTGCTGCGACGGCAACGGTGGCGATCACGGCGGGGCGTCGGGGTCCGGCGGCGGCGGCGAGGAGGGCGGCGAGCAGCGCGGACAGGGCAGCGCCGTAGAGCATTGTCGACCAGGTCAGCATGCTTCCCCCGATGACGCCGTCATGGGTAACCGTGGCTACATTCTCGCCTCACCGAGGGCCGATTCGTTCGACTCCCATTCCAGTGTTGGCTTCCCGAGGCCGGGAGTCAGGAGCGAGTTTGGCGGCGTTGGTGCGACAGGTCGGTGTGGTGGTGGCCGCCGGGGTGGCTGTCGGGGTCGGTGTGCACGGTGGCGGTGGTCAGGCGGGGCACGGCGTGGGTGAGTTGGTGTTCGGCGTCGGCGGCGATCTCGTGCGCGGCAACGAGGCTGAGGTTCGCATCGACGACCAGCTCGGCTTCGGCGTGGAGGCGGTGACCGATCCAGCGGAGTCGCACCGCGGCCACGTCCTGGACGCCGTCGACGGCCCGCAGGGTGGTTTCGGCCTGGTCGACGATGGCGGGGTCGACGGCGTCCATGAGGCGTCGGTAGACCTCTCGGGCGGCGTCTTTGAGGACGAAGGTGATGGCGACGGCGATGGCCAGGCCGACGACGGGGTCGGCCCACCGCCAGCTGAGTGCGGCGCCGCCGGCGGCGGCGAGGACGGCGAGGGAGGTGTAGCCATCGGTGCGGGCGTGCAGGCCGTCGGCGATGAGGGCGGCGGAGCCGATGCGGCGGCCGACGCGGATGCGGTAGCGGGCGACCAGCTCGTTGCCGATGAACCCGACGAGGCCGGCGGCGGCGACCCAGGGCACGTGGGTCATCGCGGCGGGGTGCAGTAGCCGGGTGATGGCGGTCCAGGCGGCGGCGACGGCGGAGCCGGCGATGACGAGGACGATGACGATGCCGGCGAGGTCTTCGGCGCGGCCGTAGCCGTAGGTGTAGGCGCGGGTGGCGGCGCGGCGGCCGAGGAGGAAGGCGATGCCGAGAGGTACGGCGGTCAGGGCGTCGGCGACGTTGTGCAGGGTGTCGCCGAGCAGGGCGACCGAGCCCGAGAGCACCACGATGACCGCCTGGGCCAGCGCGGTGACCCCGAGGCCGACCAGCGAGATCCACAGCGCGCGTAGCCCGTCACGGGAGGACTCCAACGCGGGGTCGATCTTCGCGCGGGAGTCGTGGGAGTGCGGGACGACCGCGTGCGTCAGCCGGTGCCACCAGGCAGCGAGCCGGCCGCCGTGGGCATGCCCGTGGTCGTGGTTGTGCGGGTGGTCATGACCGTGGTCGTGGTCGTTCACTGCTTCCCCTAGGTCGCCCGGTCGCACAGGCGGTTGCTACCCCTGACGGCGGCGATAATATGTGCTCATGTACGCACGCGACAACGTTGCAGATGCCAAGGAGCTGCAACAACGTCTGCCTGAATGGCCGCAGGTCGCTGCGGCGACGGACATGTTGCGGATGCTGGCCGATCCCACACGGCTGCGGCTGATGGCGTTGCTCTGCGAGGGCGAGTACGACGTGACGGCGCTGGTGGCAGCGGTGGGGATGGCGCGGCCGGCGGTGTCGCAGCACCTGGGCAAGCTTCGGTTGGCCGGGTTGGTCAGCGTGCGGCGGGAGGGCCGCCGGGCTCTCTATCGGGCCAGGGGCGGGCATGTGCGCCGGTTGGTGACCGAGGTGTTGCATGCGGCGTCGCATCGGGTAACTGGCGCGCCGGAGCACGATTGAGCCGCGGCCCCCTATTCGATCGGCTTGGAGCGGGGATCGGCGAACCAGTCGCGGGTGAACTGGCGTACCGCCTCGATGTCGACGGCGTCGCAGGCGGCGGTGTTGTAGGCGTGCACGGCCTTGACCGCCTCGGTCTGGCCGGGGGCGGGGCCGCCGACGACCCGGCCGGCTGCGGGGTCGGTGACGTAGGCGCGCACCTGGGCGAGCTGCTCGGCGGCCAGGTCGGGGCGGTAGTTGACGATCACATAGCCGTCGCCGATGACGTGCCCGAACGAGGTTGCTGGCACCGTCTCCCCGGGCTCGAAGAAATCCTTGGCCGGGTGGCCGCCGCCGGCGGGGAAGGTTTCGGTGCGGTCCCGGACCGTGCAGGCGCCCACGGCGGGATCGGCCTGGACCGGACGCAGCGCCTCGCCGCCGGAGGTGAGGGCCAGGATCGACGCGGCCACGACCCCCGCGGCGACGAGAACGCCGTGGGACAGGCGGGGCTCTTTCAGCTTCGGCAAGAAGTGGCTGAGCACGTCACCGAGCATGAACATGGCCCCAACAGCGATGAGCTGCCCGATCTCTACGCCGACGTTGAAGGCCAGCACCCGGGGGATCATCCCGTCCGAGGGTAGGCCGAGATCCTGCAACCGGGTCGACAGCCCGAGGCCGTGGACCAGGCCGAAGCCGAGGACGGCGGCGGCGAACCACGTCCAGTTCTTCGGCCGGCCGCGCGGTCCGACCACGCCGACGAAGACCAGGCTCAGCGCGACGACGATGTCGACCAAGGCGGGGTTGACGTGCCAGTCCGCCACCGTGGCGGTGAACAGAGTGATGCTGTGCCCGAGCGCGAACAGCGAGATCAGCTTCGCCGCCCGCCGGATCTCACCGGCCAGGAGCAGAATGCCACCGACGAACGCCAGGTGATCCCAGCCGGCGAGCATGTGCTTGGTCCCCAGCCACACGAACCCGCCGACCGTGTCGCTTGATCCGCCCACACCGTGAGCCAAGGCTGCACCCGGCACGGCCAGCACGATGAACGCCACCACACCAGCAACCACCGCGCCCCGTCGCACCCCAGCGAGCATCGCCCCGCCCTTTCCTCCGTAGCCGCCCGCAAGCCCTGAGCGTGCCGGGTCGTCTACTAGTCGCTCCGCCGAGCCGTCCAGTTCCCGCCGTGACCCAGGCAACCACGAATCGCAGCCCCGGGCGCCGCGATGGCTGGACCGGTCAGGACACGGGAAGCCCCAGCAGGCCAGCGGCGAGATCCAGGGCGGCACTGACCGCCAGGACGCGCAGAACCGACCAGCGGAGACCGAAGACCAACAACGCCGCGACGACGGCGATTACCAGCGGCACCGGTCGCTAACTGCCAGGTCGGGCAGCTTCAGGTGCAGGGGGCTGGTGGTCACGAGTTGCTGTCGGGCGAACAGGGTGTGCGCGGCAAAGTACAGGCCGAGATTGGCGATGACGCCAACCACGGCGGCGGTGACGAACGACGACCATCGGGTGGGTCCCGCCGAACCCGATGTTAGGAACGGCAGCCGAATCTAGCTGGGCACGCCGGGGGAGCCGTCATGGCCCCGCAGTACGTGAGCGAGGATCACTCGACCAACTCCTGGCGAGGCTCTTCAACGCGGCCAGGTTGAAGCGCGGGCACGTCATGGTCTGGTAGGCGGTCCGAGCGAGCACGGGGTCGCGTTGCTGTGGCATCGCGGCGCCGACGACCGAAGCACCCTCGGGGCTGGTGACGAACGCGCGTAGCTGCGCCACCTGGGAGGTGGGCAAGTCGGGACGGTATCCGACGACGAGGTATCCGTTGCCGACGGCTCTGTCCAAGTCCGCTGCGGGGGCAGGCTCGGTGGGCTCATAGAAGTTCTTGGCGGGCCGGCTCCCACCGACATGCGGCGGTGGAGCATGCTCGCCCAGCAGGCAGGTACCCAGCGCCTGCGTCGTCATCCGATAGCTGCTGATCGGCGTGCGAGTTGCCGAGACGTAGGACAGCGCCGCGCTGGCCACGAGCCCGACCACGAGCAGGGAGCCGAACCCGACACGTCTGGCTTTGGCGGGGGCGAAGTTCTGCCGCAGCAGGTCAGCCAGCACGTAGATGACGTAAACGGCCAGCAGTTGCCCCAGCTCCACCCCGAGGTTGAAGGCCACCACGCGAATCAGCAGTCCGTCTTCGGGCATCCCGATCGCTTGCAGCCGGGTGGACAGGCCGAGCCCGTGGATCAGCCCGAAGGCCAGCACCGCCGCGCCGACCCACCGGTACTTCTTTGGCCGGCGGAACAGGCCGACCACGCCGACGAACACCAGGCTCAGCGCGATCACGATGTCGACCACGTCGGCATTGAACTTCCAACCAGCCACCGTGGCGGTAATCAACGTGAGGCTGTGCCCCAACGCGAACAACGAGACCAGCGTCAAAGCCGGCCTTGCGCGCGATGCCAGCAGCACCACTCCCGCGACGAACAGCAAGTGATCCCAACCGAGCAGCATGTGGGTAAAGCCCAGCGAGACAAATCCCCCGACCGTCTCGGTACCCGTCCCGTGCACACCGTGGGCAGACGCTGCCGTTGACGAGCCGCCCAGCAGTACCCCTGACAGACCAATAACGCCCGAGCACGACGCCGGCCACCAACCGATCCGCTGCCGCAACTACTTCTCCTCAGCCCACTCGTCCTTTATTGCCCATAGTGCCGTATTTGCTAGGCACTGGGGCAAAAAGCGGCGGGCAGCTGACTTGCAGAGTGCGGAATCTAGGACCAGCAGGTGTAGCAACGCCTGTAGCAACGATGACGAACGACGGCGGACGACCAACCGTTCTCGGTAGGCCCGACGAAGGCAGGCCGGTCGACGGTGGACGCAACTGGAAGGCTGCCCAGAACTTACAAGCGAGGGGTCGTAGCTCCGAAAACCCGTCAGTGGACGTTGGGCGGCTCGTCCTGCGGAACCCCTGAGTCCGGCGCCCGCCAGCACGTCCGCCAGTGCCGTTGACCGCCGTCGGGCTGGCCACAGGGGCGCTCGCCGTCGAACCACGCGACGACCCCTCCGTACCGCACGCCGTCCCAGAGCATAGAGATCGCAGAGTGGCGTGGTTTGGCTGGTGGCGCTGGAGTCTGGAAACTGGCTGAAAGGATGAACGGCCCGGTTGGGCGTGCTGGTTATGGTGTCGCCTGCTGTATCACCCCTTGGAAGGAACACCAGTGTCAGAGCAGGTCGCACCGCCTTTCCCCCCGCAGCCCGGCCAGCCCGAGCCGGCCTTCCCGGCGCAGCCGTCGGCGGAGGCGAAGAAGTCCCGGGGTCGGAAGATCCTCAGCATCGTCGGCCTCCTTCTCGCCGTCGTGGCGATTGGCCTCGTCAAGGGCGGCCTCCACCTGTGGGAGCAGCGCGATGACACCGTGCAGGCGAAGGCCGGCGACTGCATCGCGAAGCTGCCCGAGTTGGCCGACGGCAAGGAAACGGAGGCCAACGACGCCAAGGTGGTGGAGTGCACCTCCACCGAGGCGGTGTACAACGTCGTGGGTCGGGTTGACGGCCAGACTGAGGCCCAGGCGCAGGCCGGCGAGGCCTGCGACCAGTACATCAAGGAGGGCGAGGACGGCTACGTGTTCTGGGGCAACGAGCGCACCGGGGACAAGTACTACCTGCTCTGCCTGACCAAGAAGGCCTGACCTCCGCGACGAGCGACGGCGGCACGGGTGGCCCCGCGCCGCCGTCGGCGTTTCTATGTCGGTCTCACGGGCCAGCCCGACGTGGACTTACGGCTCGGCACCGGTCAGGCTTCTAGATCAGGATGGTCGGTCGGGCGTCCTGCTTCGTCTCACTTGTCGTCTCGTTCATGGGCGTGCGCGGGTGACCGTAGGCGACCGGCCGTTCGGGTTGGCCTAGATGGCGAACCGGCCCGATCAATCGAGTGCGGGGCCGAGCAGACTTGGAAAGCGTGCCTGGAGCGCTGCGCGCGCCGGCCCTGGCACGACTCGCCTCAGCTGCTTCCATCCACTGGGCGAAAGCTCAAGCCTTGTCTCGCTCCGCAGCCTCTTCAGGGGAGAGGCGGCTGACTGCCAGGCCGGAATCGGTACGAACGAGTGTCAGCGCGCCGTTCCAGCTGGGGCCGTCAGGGTACTCCCAGCTCGCTGGATCTGCGAGCCTGTGCGGGAGTTCAAGCTCCGCCGACGAGACGGCGGCCGACGGAGCTCGGCGTCCGGGCGGGTTGTACGTCATGCGTCCTTGGCCTCTGCCTGGGCGTGGCGGTGTTTGGCGACGAAATACAGCTCCGCCAACCTCGCCAGCAGAGGTATCTCCACCTGCGATCCGTTCCCGAGATACACCTTGACGCTCGTGCGCAGCCACATCGCGCTTCGGGCGACGAACTCCCAGTCTTCGGTGGCGGTGGAGCCCGTACCCGCGAAGTCCTTGATGGGCAACCGCCACATCGCCGACGATCCCGGCTCTAGCCGGTGTGGAAGCTGCGGCCCCTTGAAGGCCTCGCGGGTCAACGACCGCTCGTGCTCACTTTCAGGTTGAGGTTCCATCGGTGCCGAAAATGGTGAGGTCGCATCCGTGTCATAGAGGGGGTTCCTGCGGACGAGCGTCAGGCGATCAACATCGACGGGCGCAAGCCCCGCGTTGTGCAGAGTGAGAAAGATCGTCAGCGGGTAAAGGCCCGGAGGGAGGCAGTCCGCCTCACCCGCCACCGTCGGCCCAGCACGCTTGAACGTTTCCCGAGCGACCCTCAGCGACGACCGTGCCGTCAGCAGCGAGACGACTCCCACCATCAGTGCAGCGAGCGCCACTGCCGGCGACGCGAACGCCAGCCACGTCGGGACCGTGTCATGTCTCGATGATGGTGCCTACCGGCCCCTGCGGGGATCCCCCGGGCGGCCGCCGGGCAGCAACTTGCCGACCCTGTCGCTGGCCATCCCCTCCCGCCACTCCCGCGGGCTGTAGAGCTTGCCGCAGCCTAGCTCCCCGGCGCACTCGCGGTACCCGTCGGCGTGGATCACGATCCGGCTGCGCCCAAGGTGACTGATAGGTGGGCCTCTTCGGAGGATCCTCAGCGCGGGAGTGCTGCGTAGTCTGCCGGTAATCGGCTCTGGCGGTGGAGGTGTCGGTTGGCGGTTATGGCGCTCAACCTGCTCGAGGGCAAGGGCTTCAGTGCCGTGACACTCGCCGTGGCCGTATTTGCCCTCCTGTTTGCTGCCCCGGCCCTTTACTTCGCACGCGAGGCGGTCTTCCCGCCAAGGAGGCGTCTCAGCATCCATCTGCTGACGCCGGCTCGCATCCTCGGCCACGCGGGGGATCGCGTCGAGGATCTAGACATTTGGCGTCGGGGTCGGGTGCTTGAGGATCCTTACGTCGTGACGGTAATCGTGAGGAACACGGGCAGGCACGCAGTCGATGACGATCAATTCTATCGGGGTCGGCCTATTAGGATCAATTTCCGCGTGCCGGTTGCGCTTCTCGGTTCTCCACCTGAAGCTGTGGCCGTAGACGATCAAGACTTACTTATCGGTCCGTACCTGATTCGTCAAGGGCAGGAACTACAGATCCAAGTCTTGACTGATCGTGCCCCCGTCTTGGACAAGGACGCAGTGAGTGAATACCTGAAAGATGCCAAGGTGGCCGTTGAAATCGGCTCCTACGGCTCGCAAGTAGGAGTGGCCGTCCGTGCCGTGGTCATCAAATTAGGGGTAGTGCTTCTGTTGCTTTATGGCGCTGCGGCTTACAGCAATTGGTATCATTAAGGCAATGGAGCGGTGTCTAAGATTGGGATGCAGACGCATACGAAAAGTCATCCAGCACGGATGCTCGGGTGGCTTTCGTAGTGCTGGTGTCTACCGGCCGCGGCGGCGATCCCCCAGGCGGCCGCCGGGCAGCAGCGTGCCGACCCTGTCGCTGGCCATCCACTCCCGCCACTCCCGCGGGCTGTAGAGGTTGCCGCAGCCGTCCCCTTCCCCTTCCCCGATGGACTGGCATTGCGCTCCCGACGTGCTGATGCCGTTAGAGCTGAGGATTGCAGCAACGCTGACAGCAACCGGCCCGGATGTGGACAGCCGCCGACAGCGCACGGCGGACGGTTGCTCGAGGTCGCACACGCGGACGGACGCCGCCGGACGAGGTGCACAGAGCTCAGACGGAAGTAGCCCCAGGCGTGACTGAGATGGACCAGTCTGGGCTATTTCCAGGCAGCCGGGGTGCCGCGCCAGCGGCATGTTCCTCTTGTAAGCGAGAAGTCGGCGACGGGGCCGGTCAGGCCGTTTGCAGGCGTCGCGCGACATCGATGAGAGCGTTGAAGGTGTCTCGGTCTTCGTCGGTTGGACGTGGAAGCGGCGTGGCGACCTGGTGGTGACGACGGAGGTAGTCCGCCGCAGCGGCGATCACTCCACTTGCCCCCCAGCCATGGGCCTGATCCGCCGTAAAGACTGCTGTAGGGCTTCGGTGGCATCGGGGCCGGCCAGAAAAACGGCGGCCGTCGCGAGCGGCGGCGCATCGAGGGAACCCCGCGATGTGGCTAGAGCATGGAGAACCGCGGCAGTCACGTCCGCACCCCCGACCCCTACTGAGTACCAGGCGCCCATGACGCGAGTGCGCCAGCCGTCTCTCAGGAGTGCGATTACATCGGTTGCGGTTATGGCTCGGTTCGCCTCGGCCACGGCCGCGAGCAAGGGAAGTCCGTACCTGAGGGCGTTGGTTCCCATCATGTCGAGGTAGAACGGTACGACGTACTGGGCAACCAGCCCCTCGCTACTCCCTTGATCCACCCTCGCAAGATAGCCGGGCGCATCGCGCGATCAGAGCAGGAGCCGGCTCCCGTCGAGCAGCCAAACCAGCGAGCATGAACGGACGATCGCGGACGGGGACGCCATGTCCGGCACGAGAGTCAAACGATGGACCAGCGTCGAGGAGCCGACTCGTAATGCGTCGGTCAGCGGCCGACGCGAATGCGATCGGCGGCGTACGTCTCCCGGGAGCCGCCAGCGCGGAAGATCACGATGACTGGGACGCCCTCGCCGATCTCGAGTTCGCGTCGCTCTGCGGGGGTGGGCATCCGGGCAGACGCGGTGTCGCCCTTGAGGAGGGTGACTGTCTCGGTTGGCTCGTTGGCGCGGACGAAGGTGCCGCGCGGTGGTTCCACGATCACGAGCCCTTCCGACCGAAGTAGCGCTATCGCCTGTCGGACGCTCGTGCGGCTCAGCCCGTACTCCTGAGCTAGCCGCAGCTCACTCGGCAGCGACGCGCCGGGCGCAAGGTCGCCAGACGTGATCCGGTCTCGCAGAAGGTCCGCGAGCTGCCGGAACACGGCGCGGTCTGCGCTCGGGTCGATCACGGCTGTGACGCTACGTGTCCAACAGCTCTACATCTTATTGTATCTACAGTCCTACGTCGTTACGGTTACCTCTGGCGTCCGGCTGCCAGCTCCGGGCCGAACGCCTGCCATCGACTTCATGCTCCAGGGGGTCCAGTGCCGCGCGTCTCGTACGAGGAGTACCTGTTCGCTGTCGCCCTGACCTTGGCCCGCCGGCACCGGCCGGTCTGGTCATGGCGGCACTGGCGGCGCATCTGCCGCTGCGGCGCGACCCTGCCGTGTCGCAGCCGTCACCGCATCCCGATCAACCGCGGCCACTGGCCCAGCCAGGACGGTCTGCGATGACCACTCACCACCCAATCAAGCCGGCCTGGACGTGCGGCGGCTGTGCGGGGGAGTGGCCCTGCCAGAGCCGGCGGTTGGAACTGCTAGCCGAGTACGACCGCGCACCGGTGTCGCTGGCCCTCTACCTCGCCGCCCAACTCGTCGACGCCACCCAGGACCTGCCCCACGTCCCCGCCGGCCACCTGCACCACCGCTTCCTGGGTTGGACCCGATGAGCATCCTCCGAGCCGGAGACGGAAAGTTCCACTACAGCGACGGCTCCCACCGCTGGATCCCGCCGAACCCGGACTACGACCAGGAGGTCTGGGACGAGCAGGTCCGCCAGCACAAGCACGGCCACCTCAAGAACCAGCGCCCCAAGGTGCGCATCCAGCGCCTCGTCTGATGCCAGCAGTACAGCAGCGAAGTACAGCAACCGTGCCAGCCGAACCGGGCCGAGTCGAGCGTCAGCAGAGCCGGTGACCTCGGGAGCGGCCCGACCAGACCACGATGCAGCCAGTTCGCATCGAGGGGGTCAGGGGTTCAAATCCCCTCAGCTCCACCCAGCTCAAAGGCCGTTTCCCGTGGTGGGAGACCCCCTTTTTCGATCTTGTACCGCATCGGCGTGCATCAGCTCACAGGAACTGCTCGCTGAGCCGGGTGCAGGCCGTCTCGGTCGCCCCGGAGGCGCCCTGGGCGTAGATGTTCATGGTCACGGCGATCTAGCGGGCCGCGTTGGTTGCCTGGGTTCAACGGGTCGCCGGTTCACATCCGGCCGTCCCGACGGAGCCCAGAGGGCACATCCGATCAACGGATGTGCCCTCTGGTCATTGGTCGGGCGACCGACTGACGACGCCGCCTCGGCACCGAGGATCCGGGCGGACATCGCCGTAGCCGCTTGAAGGCCCGGCCGGCAGGTCGCCGGCCGGGCCTCCGATCAGGACTGGTGTGTTCGGCGACGCCGGGCGAGGAGGAACATGACTCCGCCCAGGGCGACCATCGCACTTCCCGTTCCCGTCAGGGCCGGGACCAGGCCGCTACCGGTTACCGGCAGCATTCCGGAGTCGTTGCCCCGACCGCCTGGCCCACCAGGACTGCCGGGCCTACCGGGAGCGCCGGGCCCACCGGAGCTACCGGGAGCGCCTGGGGCACCAGGACTGCCGGGTGCGCCAGGGCTGCCGGGCGCACCAGGAGCGCCTGGGGCGCCGGGAGCGCCTGGGGCGCCGGGAGCGCCTGGGGCGCCGGGAGCGCCTGGGGCGCCGGGAGCGCCTGGGGCACCAGGACTGCCGGGTGCGCCAGGGCTGCCGGGGGCGCCGGTCGGGCCTGGGGCGCCGGTCGGGCCTGGGGCGCCGGTCGGGCCGGGCGGACCGGTCGGGCCGGGCGGGCCCGTCGGGCCGGCGCACAGCGGGGCGGTGATGACGTTGTTGTCGAGGGTGACGGCGGCGGTTCGAGCCAGCGCGCGGCCCTGGAGAGTCGCGCCCGTGGCCATCGTGATCGACGCCTGAGCCATGATGGTGCCCACGAAGGTGGTGCCAGTGCCGATCGTCGCCGAGCTGCCGATCTTCCAGAACACGTTGCAGGGCGAAGCGCCGTTGATCAGGACGACGCTGCTGTTCGACGCCGTCGTCAGCGCGGAGTCAACCTGGAGGATGAACACGGCCTGGGGGTTGCCATGGGCGTTGAGCGTCAGTGCCCCGGTCAGCTGCGCTGCCCCGATCCGGTAGACGCCGGGGTTGAGGGTGTTCCCGCCGAGTTCTGCGGGCAGGTTGGTGAACGGGGTCCGGCCGGCGGCGTCGTTGAAGGCCGTGGTCAGGTCGTTCTGGGCCTTCAGGGCGACCGCGTCGCCGAGGTGGATCTCACCGCCGATGGTTGCCGTCTCGAAGCCCGACGCAGTGTTCCCCGGGTACCTTCCGAGGCTCTGCTCCAGGAAGCTTGGGCCGGTGTTGGTGGGCTCGGCCCCGGCCAGCACCGAGAAGTTGCCGGCTGTGCCGAGGCCCACCGGCGCCTCCTGCGCGTTGGCCGCAGTCGAGTTGAAGATCAGCATGGTGACGACCACGGCGGTAGCCGCGGAAAACGCGAGCGCTGGCGGGACCACCCGCTTGAGGCGATGAATGGGTTTAACTTTCACAGAACACCCTCCGTGGGTACTACTTGCAGGAGGCGTCTCGCAAAGGCCCGTCCTGCCCGAAGCAGTGCATAGGGCGCAATGAGGCGCGATGACTACCAAACCATCACAGACTGCGCCACATGGTAGAAATAGGACAATCCGCAAGGTTTTACCCATAGAGACTGGACTGTGGAGCACCGCCCACCGTGCTGTGAGAACTGCAGGCACCTGAGTGAGCCGGTTCCAGCCGAGTTGACGGCCGGCAGCCTGATGTTCGCGGCCCGGGTGGCCTGACCGGGCCGCGGGAGCCTTACGGCTGGCTGGTCAGACGCGGCGTACCTCGGCGACCATGACGGATACGGTCCGGCGGGCGTCTCGGCCGTGGTCTGGTCGGCGGGGATCACGTTGTCCATCCGCATCCGCATCCGCATCCGCAGGTGCTGGGCATCGGCGGCGTCGAACACGATCCGCCACGCCCAGCCGCCGCGTACTCGCCCTTCAGCTCGAACGCCCCGTCCGTTCCTGGGCCTCCGGTCAACGACATCGGCGTCGGCTGCCGGTGCCACGAGTCGCCCCACACGGCGACCAGCGAGCCCTCCTGGTCGCCGGCCCCGATGACGAGCAGGCCGTCCTGCGGCCCGTCGTCAGGATGCGTCCAGGAGTAGGCAACCGAGGTCAGATGACCACCGGCAGCCGTCGTCACGGTGAGCGCGGCCGGCGACTCGGCGAGCGGGTCGGCGGGCATCAACCGGAAGCCGTTGGTGCCCGCCCAGGATCCGGCGAAATCGGCGAGGATCATCCGCTCACCATAGGCGCGGCGTGAGCCTCTCGGCCGACCGCCGTTTCGGGGGGTGGCAGCCGAGGGCCGTGGTAGGACTGCGTGAAACCGGTGCGAAGCGGACAGGGGCACGGCGACAGATGACGATCGGTGGCTGGCGCGGACTGTTGCAGGGCCGAGAGGGGGAACTCCTCCTCGACCTGGTCTACGTCTTCGTGCTGACCCGGTTCTCGCAGCGCCTGATCGAGGATTTCACCACGGACCGTCAGGTCGTCCTGCCCGAAGTCGGTCAGACGGTGCTCCTGCTGCTGGCGCTCTGGATGATCTGGGTCCACGCGGCGTGGGTCACCAGCCGGGTGGAACCGGAACAACCGGTGACCCAGTTGTTGATCGTCTGGACCATGTTCGGCAGCATGATCATCGCGGTCACGTTGCCGCACGCGTTCGGCGCGCGAGGGCTGCTCTTCGCGGTCACGTACGTCGCCATCCAGACCGGCAAGCCGATCATCCTCCTGATCGCGCGAAGGGACCGTGAGCGGCACAGCCCCGCGCGACACCTGTGGTGGACCGCGCTCTCGGCCGTGCCGTGGATCGCCGGAGCCGCGCTGTTCCCGCAGAGTCCGGCGCGTGGGGCGCTCTGGACGGTGGCGGTCGCCCTGGACTATGCGGGACTCGTGTTCGGCTGGCCCGTGCCGAGGCTCGGCCGGACCGGATCGGAGGACTGGCGACTGGCGGGCGAGCACCTCGCGGAGCGCTACCAGCAGCTCATCGTCATCACGATCGGCGAGACGATCCTGCTCACCGGAGCGACGTTCGCCGACGACTTCACGCCCGACCGGGTGGCGCCGGCCGTGTTGTCCTTCGCCACCGCGGTGCTGATGTGGCGGATCTACTTCCACCGGGCGGGGGCGGTGTTTGCCGTCGCCATCGAGGTCGCACCCCGTCCGGACCGGCTCGGCAAGTCCGGGTACTACACCCAGCTGGCCATGGTGACGGGCATTCTGGCCGCCGGCGTCGGCTACGCGCTGGTCATCCGGGAACCGCGCGGGCATCAGGATCCGCTCTGGCTCGCGGTCATCCTCGGCGGGCCCGCGCTCTTCCTCGCCGGGCGGTCCCGCCTGGAGTACGAGGTGTTCGCCCGGATCTCGCCGTCCCGGGTGATCGGACTGGTCGCGCTCGCCGCCGTGACGCCGGCCCTGCTGCACCGGGCGCCGATGTTCGCCGCCGCGGCCGCCACGGTCATCCTGTTCGGGGTGGCCGTGTGGGACGGGATCCGCGAGCGGAGGTACCCCGACGAGGCACCCTCGCCGCCGCCCTAGCGCGGTCGTCGAAGCCAGCGGCTGAAACGGAACCGGCCGACTCACCTGTGCCGTCGGGCGATCGCGTGCAGGTCCCGCGCCGGCCCGGTGAGCTGCCGTCCCGCACGGCCCGGCGGTTGCTGCCCGGCTCGCCGGAACGTCTGGTCAGTCGGGTTGCGGTCCGAGCGGCGACCGGTCGCGGTACGTCAGCCGCTCGTAGCCGACCAGCGCGATCAGCACCGCGGTGAGCAGGCCGAACGCCACCAGAGCGGGCAGTGCCCGAGCGACCGGCACCAACAGGAGCACCAGGCCGACGGCGGCGATCTGCTCGGGCGGGGTGCCGGCGGCCGGCCATCCGAACAGCAGCCGGCCGGCCAGGTAGAGGGCCGCGCCGCCATAGAGCACGCTGGTCGGGATCCAGCCGAGTGACACGGGCCGGTCGTCGCCCGTGAGCTCGGCGAGCACCAGGTGGATGCCGAGCGCGAAGTAGCTGATCCCGGCGATCAGCGGCAGGTGGGCCAGGGTGTAGGAGTCCGAGGCCAACTGCTGGCGGCGGGTGTGACGCGGGGCGGCGGCGAGGGCCCGTCCGACGGCCGGCGCGGTGCGCTGGAAGTAGAGCCACCACAGGCACACTGTCGCGGCGAAGCCGAGCAGGGCCGTCGCCAGCACGGGCGTGCGGGTGACGGCGGCTCCGGTACTGGCGCCCACGGACAGCAGCGACTCGCCGAGCGCGATGATCAGCACCAGGTTGTGCCGTTCGGCGAAGTGGGCCGCGCTGCGTACCTCGCCGAGGCTGGCGGCGGTGACGATCCGGCCACCGCCGTAGTCGACCACGAACGCCAGGGTCCAGAGGACGATCTGCGCGGTTCCGCCGTCCACCGCGCCGAGGATGAGGGGCAACCAGGCGAGCGCGGTCGAGACGGCGAAGCGGGCGCCTGGCGGCGGATCCGTGGCTCGCCGGCCGCCGCGTGGAAGAACAGGGCGAGGTGCAGCGCCCGTACGGTGGCGTAGGCGACGGCCAGGGCCAGCGGTGCGTCCAGGGACCCGCCCGGGTGCTGCCACGCGTCGGGGATCACCAGTGCGGCCACGAAGATGGCGGCCATCGCCACGGTCGTCCCGGCCCGCACCACACCCACGTCGGCCCGGACCAGGTTGCCCAGCCAGGTGTAGCAGCTCCAGGCGTACCAGAACCAGAGCAGGAGCAGCAGGCCCTGGAACAGGCCCAGCGCGGTCGCGGCCTCCGCCATGAAGCCGATGATCCGGGTCAGCGCGAAGACCAGGACGAGGTCGAAGAAGATCTCGAAGGTGGTGGCCCGATGCGATTCCGCCACCGGCACCGGCCGGGACCGGGGCACCTCAGCCGGTGAAGTCGTCCCGCGCGTCCCGGGCGTCCTGCTGGACGTGCTCACCGGGCCGCTTGCCCCGGATCTCGTCCTGGCGCCGCACCTCATCCGCCTCGGATCGTTCGTCCCGGTTCATGTCGCCCAACCGCGCCCGGGCCGGGCCGGCCAGATCCTCGAGGTCGTCCTTCGCCCGTTCGACGCTCATGCCGCCTCCCGTGTCGTCGTGGCGCCGTCGCGCCCCTCCGGCAGCGGCGTCCCCGGCCGTCGAGGACTGAAACCCGAGCTGGTCCACGGCTGGCGAAAGCCGACGGGGGCCGGCCCCGGGCGGGACCGGCCCCCGTGCGAGGGCGTCGCGGGTCAGGGCTTCCAGGAGCCCGCGGTACGCAGGTGGTGCTGGTACTCCAGCGTGCCGTTCTTGTTCTTCACGTCGAAGATGAGCTGGCCGCTGCGCTTGCTGCCGGTGGGCAGGTTGTTGCCGGAGCCCATCAGCTTGCCGCAGCCGGAGAAGGCGCCGCCGACGCCGCTCTCCTCGCTGCCGTCGGAGCCCACCCACTTGAAGAAGAACGGGTTGATCGAGCCGGTGCCCTTGGTGACCTCGGCGGTCACGTCGGCGATCAGGTACGTGCCGTTCTTCGGATCCGGCATGAACTCCTGGCAGGCCTTGTCCTTGGTCCGGAAGTTGCCGACCGTGATCTCGACGGTGCCGTCGTCGTCGTTGACGATGAGCTTGTCGCCGGACGGCATGTTGAAGGTCTCGCCGTCGGTGCGGCCCGGCTCCGGCGTCGCCGAGGTGCCGCCGGTCGGGGTGTCGTCGACCGGGTTGCTGTAGGTGACCCCCGGAGTGGGCAGGTTGTCGATCGCGTCCTTGGTCTTCTCCGCCCCGCGGTAGATGGCGAAAATGCCGCCGCCGCAGCAGAGCAGCAGCATCACCGCCACCACGATGCCGACCGTGATCCAGACGTTCTTGTTGGACTTCTTGGCCGGCGGCCCGAACTGCCCGGGCGCGGGCGGGTACGGCCCGGTCTGCGGGTACGCCCCACCCGGCGGCGGCGGGTACTGCCCGGCCGGCGGGGGGAACGCCGCCCCCGTCGGCGGGTACGGCGGCTGCGGCGGGTACGGCGCTCCCGAGGTGGGCGGCGGCGCGTACGGCGACTCCGGGGCCGGCGGGTAACCCCCACCTGGGACGGGCGGCGGCGGGTACGGGGCACCCGAGGTCGGCGGCTGCGGCGCCCCCGAGACCGGCGGCTGCGGCGCGTACGGGCTGCCGGACACCGGCGGCATCGGCGCGGTGGGGAACGCCTGGGTCGGCGGTTCCGGCGGCTGCTGGTTCGGGTCCTGCGGTCCGAACGGAGGCTGAGGGTGGCTCACCGTACTCCTTGGGCACCTTCGGGATCGTCGGTCGGCACGACGGTACAAGCCGGTGGCAACGCGCCGTCAGGCCCTCATCGGGCTGGCAGAACGGCGGCGGTGCGCACCAGATCGGCGTCCACTGCGAACCGACCGGCTATCGACGGCGGCGGATCGGGCACCGGGGCGGCGGCGAGCCGGGCCGGCGCGATCCGGGCGGTGAACGTGCCGGCGTCGGGGTCGAGCGTGCCCCGGGCGTCGGAGAAGTCCAGCCAGGTCCCGACGAGCGGGCGCCAGACCTTGTAGACGGTCTCCTTGGCGCTGAACAGCACGATCGGCCAGGCCACCCCGCCGGGCAGCCGGGCCAGGTCCGCCTCCTCCTCGGGCAGGCATCCGGCGTACCCCTGGGGTCAGTTCCCGGTGGCGCTCGGCGTCGATGCCCACCGAGCGGATCTCGACGGCGCGGGCGGCGGCGGCCGCGCAGTAGTCCCGGGTGTGGGTGATGGCGTCGACCACGCCGGCCGGCCAGACCGGGGCGCGGTCGGGGGCGGTGGGCACCGGCGTGGCCGGCAGCCCGAGCCCGGCCAGCGCCCGGCGGGCGCACACCCGGCCGGCGGTGAAGTCCCGGCGGCGGCTGGGCAGCGCGCGTTCGCCCAGGCAGGACCGCTCCGCCGGGAGCAGAGCGCCGGTCCAGTCCGCGGCGCCGGCCACCGCCACGGCGACCTCGGGCGGCAGAAGCTCACGCATGAGGGGGAAACGTACCGCAGTCATGTAACGCCGGAGCGTTCCCGAACGCTGTTGGGTCGTTGCGGGGGCGGCACTGTCCACAAGCACAAGTCCACCGATGAGAGGAACGGCCGATGACGCCTGGTGCGAAGGCGTCGGAATCACGATCGGGCGAGCACGCCCCCGTGACCCCCGACTGGACCTGTGGTTCCTGCGGTGACGACTGGCCCTGCGCCACCAAACGTCGGCAACTGCTGGACGAGTACCAGGTGGACCGTGCCTCGTTGAGCGTCTATCTCGGCTCCTGCCTGGCCGCCGCCAGCCAGGACCTGCACGCCGCCCCGGTCTCCTCGCTCCAGGACCGGTTCATCGGCTGGGTGCCGCGCGGCCCGCGTACCTTCTGACCCGCGCGCCCGGTGGCCGCCGCGTCGGGTTCGCGGGCGGCCACCGGGCGCTGGCTCAGGGGCGGCGGGGCCGTCGGGTGAGCGCGAAGCCCACCACGCCCGCCACGGCGGCGAGCACGCCGCCCACGCTGGTCCACACCCAGCGCGAGCCGGGTTCCGGGAGCCAGGCGGTGAGGCGGGCCTCCTCCTCGGCGACCGGCTCGGGTGCCGGCTCGGCGGTGAGCACGGTGCCGGCCGTGGTGTTCGGCACGAGCGGCGCCTTCAGCTCCCCGTCGTCGCCGGATCCGCTGCCCTCGGCGTCCGCGCCGACCAGCAGGTCCACCTCGACCGGCAGGCCGAGGTCGGCCTCGGGCAGGTCGGTCACCGAGAGCCGGAGGTAGTAGGTGCCGGGCAGCGGGTCGCCCGACCACGGCTCCGCCCAGGGCCGGACCCGGCGCAGCGTGCAGCCGAGGGCGACGCTGGTGGTGGCCGCCGCCACGGTCGGGGTCTGCGCGCCGGCCGTGCACGCCTGGCGGCGGCGCAGCCCGTCGAAGACGTCGACGGTCCAGGTGGACGCGCCGGAGCGGGCCTTGGCGAAGGAGACCGTGGCGGTGACCTCGTGGACCTGGCCGGCCTCGGCGCGGAACGACCAGTAGAGGTGGTCGCCGGTCGAGGCGCCCACCCGGACCGGCTGGCCGGGGGTGATGGTGGTGGCGGTCAGGAACGACGTGCCGGCCTTGGTGACGGTGGTCGCCCCGGGGGACGGGGTCGGCGCCGCGGCGGCGGCCGCCGGGGTGAGGGTCAGTCCGACGGCGGCCAGCGCCGCAGCGGAGCGGATCAGCGTACGCATCCTCAGTTCTCCCTCCAGGTGGCCACCCACCAGCGGGTGAGCAGCCCGGCGACCAGCCCGGTGACCAGCCCGGCCAGGGTGAGCAGGAGCAGCAGCGCCCAGCCGCGGCCCAGGTCCGGCCCGGCCGGGGCGGGGGACGCCGCGACCACGTCCACGGTCAGCTCCACCGGCATGCCCGGGGTGACCTGGGTGCCGGGGCGCGGGGCGAACGAGTTGCTGACCAGCAGGCACACGGTCCGGGCCGGCTGCACCCCGCTGGGGCTGGGGGCCGGGCTCGCCTCCTCGGCGGCCGACCAGCGCAGCCCGGCCGAGACCACGTCGGTACGCCCGCTGCCGGCGTCGACGCCCCGGACGAGTTCCCGCCCGTCCGGTGCGGTGGCCCGCAGCAGCACGCCGTAGTCCGGGTTCACCGGCCGGTCCAGCGCGACGCTCACCGAGGCGCGCAGCTCCTGCCCGGGGCGGACCGGCACCCGGTACCAGCGGTGCTCGGCGAACGTCTCCCGGTCGGTGTAGACGCCGGGGGCGAGCAGCGGCGCGTCGTCGCACCCGGCGGACCCGCCCACCACGGTCGGCGTGGCGGTGTACGTGTCCCGGGCCCGGTCCACCAACTGCTTGATCCGCCCGGTCAGCTCGTCGGCGCTCTGCGCCGCCGTGTAGGTGCCGCCGGTCGCCCCGGCGATGCAGAGCAACTGCCGGCGGACCTTCTCGTCCGGGGCCAGGCCGAGCGTGTCGACGACCAGCCGGGTGCCCTGGGCGGCCAGCTCACGGGCCACCTCGCACGGGTCCGGCGGGGCGCAGGTGTCCTCGCCGTCGGTGATCAGCACGATCCGGCGGACGGTGCTGCCGGTGCCCAGGTCCTGCGCGGCGGAGCGCAGCGCCAGCCCCACCGGGGTGAAACCGGTCGGGCGCAGCGTGGCGACGGCGGCTTTGGCCTGCGTACGGTCCACCGGGCCGACCGGCACGATCTGCTGGGTGTCCAGACAGCCCTGCTTCTTGTCCTTGCCCCGGTAGGTGGCGCCGAGCACCCGGATGCCGAGCTGGGTCTCGTCCGGCAGCGCGTCGACCACCTCGTTGAACGCCTGCTGAGCGACGGAGATCCGGCTGCGCCCGTCGATGTCCCGGGCCCGCATCGAGCCGCTGACGTCCAGGACCAGCTCGACCTTGGGCGGCTCGGCGGGGGGTTCGGCGGTCTCGTCGCCGGCCGCAGCGGGCGGCGGACCGATCAGCGCGGTCGTCGCCAGAAGTCCGAGAAGGACGACCGTCGACCGTCTCTTGTTGATCACGGGGCGAAAGTGTAGTGACGTCCACTTAGGAAGATCATCGGGGTCGACCGATCAAGAGCGATCGATGCGATCGGCGGCATGATCAGGAGTTGCGTGGCGGCCTGCGGCCACGTCGGCGAATGGTAAGGAATTCTTGATGTTTCCGCAGGGTGACCCACCGTATAGGTGCCCGATGTAAACCTTTTGTGGGGTGGCGCATTCGTCGGGAATCTGACCGGGGTCGACCCGTTGTGCCACTGCCGCACTGTGGTTAAGCTCTGTCTTGCGCGCCCCAATCGCCCGCTTCCCCCGTGGCAGGCGATCGGGGCGCGCTTTTTCGTGCCTTGGGCGCCGGGCAGCGACCGGCCCGTGATCGCAACCGGTTTTCCGCCCGCGCCGGGCCGTGCCGGTCAGATCCAGCGACCGTCCAGCCACATGCGGGCGGACCAGTCCGCGTAGGCCATCAGCCGGCCCACGAAGATCGGGTAGAAGTAGCCGAAGCAGAGGGCGACCAGCAGCAGGTACGCGCCCGCGATGATCCCGCCGACCAGGCGGCGGTCGGAGGCGGCCTCGGCGCTCGGTGGCGCCGAGCCGGCGGCCGGGGCGGGCGTGACGATCGCGCCCAGCACGTAGACCACCGCCAGCACCAGGAACGGCACCGCCGGCGCGGCGTAGAAGGAGAACATCGTCCGGCCGTCGAGGGCGAACCAGAACCAGGGCAGCAGGCCGGCGGCCACGCTGAGCAGGATCGCCCCGGCCCGCCAGTCCCGGCGGGCCAGACCGAGCCAGACCGTCGCCGCCAGCGCCGGCAGGAACGACCACCAGAGCAGCGGGGTGCCCAGCAGCAGGATCTCTGAGGCGCAGCTCGGCGCGCCGCAGTTGCCGTCGCCGGACCAGTAGAAGGCGACCGGCCGGCCGAGCAGCAGCCACTGCCACGGCCAGGACTGGTACTTGTGCGGGTCGTCGAGCTGGGTGTGGAAGCCGTACGCGGCCTTGTGGTATTCCCACAGGTTGATCAGCGGCCCGATGACCGGGGTGTCGCTCAGCCCCGGGGTGTTCGGGTAGCGGCTGGCCAGACGGTAGTAGCCGTCGTCGCTGAGCAGCCAGCCGGACCAGGTGACCACGTAGGTGACGACCATCAGCACGCCGGCCGCCAGCAGCCAGGGCAGCTCGTCGAGCAGGGCGTCCCGCCACGGGCGGCGGACCCCGGCCGAGCGCCGGACCCCGACCTCCCAGAGGAGCACCAGCAGCGCGAAGGCCGGGACGAAGTAGAGGCCGCTCCACTTCACCGCGCACGCGCAGCCGAGCAGCACCCCGGCGGCCAGCCGCCACCACGGCCAGTCCCGCCAGGTCGACGGCGGCCGGCCCGCCCGCCCCGGCTGCGTCGGGTCGAGCCCCGCCGCCAGCGCCCGGGCCCAGCGCCGCCGCCGCGCGTCCCGGTCGAGCACCAGCGCGCCGAACGCGGCCAGCACGAACAGCAGCAGGAAGATGTCGAGCAGCGCGGTGCGGGAGAGCACGAAGTGGAAGCCGTCCAGGGCGAGCAGCAGACCGGCCGCGCAGCCCAGCGTGGTGGAGCGGAACATCCGCCGGCCGATCCGCACCAGCAGCAGTACCGACAGGGTGCCGGCGATCGCCGCGGCGAACCGCCAGCCGAACTCGGGGGCGGTGGTCATGAGGTGCCCCGGCACGGAGATCTTGGTCTCCGCGTCCTGGTAGCCGAAGGCCCACTCGCCGAGGCCGATGAGCCACTTGCCCAGCGGCGGGTGCACCACGTACGACGGGCCGTTGTCCTTGTAGTTCCACTCGACGCCGCGGTCGATCAGCCCGTACGCGTCGCGGGCGTAGTAGATCTCGTCGAAGATCTTCCCGTTGGGGCCGCTCAGCCCGACGAAGCGCAGGATGGCCGCGATCGCCACGACGACCGCGGTGGCCAGCCAGGCCTGCCCCCGGTCGAGGCGGGCGTCGACGGTGTCGAGCCGTCGCCGGACGATCGCCGGGATCCGCCCGGCGCCGCCGCTCGTCGCGGACTCGGCATCCCGGTCGGCGGGGGTCGGCTCGACGGCGGACCCGCCCGCGTTCGCGCTCTGTGCTGTCGACGCACTCGTCACCCGGCGATCGTAGGCTGCGAAGGTGCCCGGTGGCGCCCGTCGTCTCCGAGATTGGTACGGCCGTCGATGAAGGAGCGCACGTCGTGGGTGAAATGTCCGAGGTTGGCCGCCTGGTGCTGCTCGGCGCGCCGCTGGGCAACCCGGCCGACGCGTCCGCCCGGTTCCGCGAGGTGCTCGCCACCGCCGACGTGGTCGCCGCCGAGGACACCCGCCGGCTCACCCGGCTGGCCCGCGACCTGGCGGTCAGCGTGCCCGGCCGGATCGTCTCCTACTTCGAGGGCAACGAGGAGCGGCGCACCCCCGAACTGGTCGACGTGCTCGCCGCCGGCTACACCGTCGCGCTGGTCACCGACGGCGGCATGCCCAGCGTCTCCGACCCCGGCTACCGGCTGGTCCGGGCCGCCCTCGACGCCGGGGTCCCGGTCACCGCGGCCCCCGGGCCCAGCGCGGTGACCACCGCGCTGGCGCTGTCCGGCCTGCCCTGCGACCGGTTCTGCTTCGAGGGCTTCCTGCCCCGCACGCCCGGCGCCCGCCGTTCCCGGCTGCGCGCGCTGGCCGGCGAGGAACGCACCCTGGTGCTCTTCGAGGCGCCGCACCGGATCGCCGCGGCGCTGGCCGACCTGGCCGAGGCGTTCGGCCCGGACCGGCCCGCCGCGGTCTGCCGTGAGCTGACCAAGACGTACGAGGAGGTGGTCCGCCGGCCGCTCGGCGAGTTGGCCGAGTGGGCGGCGGCGGGCGAGCCGCGCGGCGAGATCACCCTGGTCGTGGCCGGAGCGCCGCCGGCCGCGGCCGTCCGGCCCGACGACGACACGCTGCGCGCCGCGGTGGCCGCGCGGGAGGCGGCCGGGCTGTCCCGGCGCGACGCCATCACCGAGGTCGCCACCGAGTACGGGCTGCGCCGCCGCGAGGTCTACACGGTCGTGCACAGCTGACCGCGGCTACCAGGCCGAGGCCAGGAACCCGGCGGTGATCAGCAGCGGGCCGGCCAGCGCCACGCCCACCGCCCAGCGGCGGTGCCGGAGGTCCGGCAGCCGGGTCGCGCCGGTCCAGCGGGCGATCCCGGTCGCGCAGCCCGCCACCAGCAGCAACCCGAGCAGCCAGCGCAGGTGCCGACCGGCGCCGACGTCCGCGTAGGCGGTGCGACCGGTCGGCCCGGTCATCCGGGCGGGCAGCGCCGAGCCGGTGGCGCTGCGCTCGGCCGGCACCCCGCTGACCCGGACCCCGTGGACCAGGAAGCGCTCGCCGTCGGCCAGGAAGATCCCCCGGCAGCGCTGGGTCAGCCCGCCGCCGGTGCAGTCGGTGATCACCGCCGTGCCGCTCGTGGAATGCCCCACGGCCAGCCACAACGGCCCGGCGCTCACCCAGGCGAAGAACGCCGCCAGCAGGCTCAACGACACCAGCGCGGACAGGCCGGTGACCGGGTCCGGGGGGTGGACCGGGCGGGCCCGGTCGCGCCGGGACGCCGACCGGCGACCCGGCCAGCGGGCGACCCGGCGGGGCGGCTCCTCCCGCAGCGGGGTGCCGTCCCAGTGCACCTCCTCGATCGGCGCCCAGGCGGCGCCCTCCGCCGGGGCGGACCGCCGGTGCCAGCGCGGCTGCCGGACCGGCACCCGGCGCGGGACGGCGTCCACCGGCGCCCCGGTGGTCGGTTCCACCTCGACCGGCGGGTCCGCCGGGTCCAGCCGGGGCTGGGGAGCGACCGACGCCCGCGCCGGGATCCGCCGCGTGGGCTCCTCGGCCGCCGGCGCGGAGGAGGGTCCGCCCTGCCCGGGCGCCGCTGGTCTGCTGGTCACGCCGTACATTTCACCCCGGCAGGACGGGCTTGCCGGGCAGCTCAGGCCGCGTGTCGGCGACAAATCGGGCGCACGGCCGGGGCCGGTTCGTGGGACCCGCCCTATTGGTTCGCGGGTGACCGACGGCAATCACTAGGCTTGGCGCTCATGAGTCACGTTCTCGCCGCGGTCGCCTGGCCCTACGCCAACGGCCCGCGCCACATCGGCCACGTATCCGGATTCGGCGTTCCCTCCGACGTCTTCGCCCGGTACATGCGGATGGCCGGTCACGACGTGCTCATGGTCTCCGGCACCGACGAGCACGGCACCCCGATCCAGGTGCAGGCCGACGCCGAGGGGGTCACCCCGCGCGAGCTGGCCGACCGGTACAACCGGGTGATCGCCGAGGACCTGCGGGCGCTGGGCCTGTCGTACGACCTGTTCACCCGGACCACCACCCGCAACCACTACGCGGTGGTGCAGGAGCTGTTCGAGGGGTTGTACCGCAACGGCTACATCGTCCCCAAGATCACCACCGGGGCGATCTCCCCGTCCACCGGCCGCACCCTGCCCGACCGCTACATCGAGGGCACCTGCCCGATCTGCGGCTACGACAGCGCCCGCGGCGACCAGTGCGACAACTGCGGCAACCAGCTCGACCCGATCGACCTGATCAATCCCAAGTCGAAGATCAACGGCGAGACGCCGGAGTTCGTGGAGACCGAGCACTTCTTCCTCGACCTGCCCGCCCTGGCCGACGCGCTGCGGCAGTGGCTGGACAGCCGGGAGGGCTGGCGCCCCAACGTGCTCCGGTTCTCGCGCAACCTGCTCGACGACCTCCAGCCCCGGGCCATCACCCGGGACCTGGAGTGGGGCGTGCCGATCCCGCTCGACGGCTGGCGCGACCGGCCCGACAAGCGGATCTACGTCTGGTTCGACGCGGTCATCGGCTACCTGTCCGCCTCCATCGAGTGGGCCCGCCGCACCGGCGACCCGGACGCCTGGCGGAAGTGGTGGTCCGCCGACGGCGAGGGCAAGGACGCCCGCGGCTACTACTTCATGGGCAAGGACAACATCGTCTTCCACTCGGTGATCTGGCCGGCGCTGCTCGGCGGCTACTCCGGCGAGGGCTCCCGCGACGGCGAGCCGGGCCGGCTCGGCCGGCTCAACCTCCCCACCGAGGTGGTCTCCAGCGAGTACCTGACCATGGAGGGGCGCAAGTTCTCCTCCTCCCGCAAGGTCGTCATCTACGTGCGGGACTTCCTGGAGCGGTACGACGCCGACGCGCTGCGCTACTTCATCGCGGTGGCCGGCCCGGAGAGCAACGACACCGACTTCACCTGGGCCGAGTTCCTCCGCCGCAACAACGACGAGCTGGTCGCCGGCTGGGGCAACCTGGTCAACCGGTCCATCTCGATGGCGGCGAAGAACTTCGGCGCGATCCCGCCGGTCGACCCGGCCGGGCTCACCGAGGCCGACCGGGCCCTGCTGGACACCGCGAAGGCGGGCTTCGCCACCGTCGGCGACCTGATCGCCCGGCACCGCCAGAAGCAGGCCATCGGCGAGGCCATGAAGGTCGTCGCCGAGGCCAACAAGTACCTGTCCGACCAGGCGCCCTGGAAGCTCAAGGGCGAGGACGACAAGCCCCGGATGGGCACCATCCTGCACGTCGCCCTCCAGGTGGTCAGCGACGCCAACACGCTGCTCACCCCGTTCCTGCCGCACGCCGCGCAGAAGATCCACGAGCTGCTCGGCGGCACCGGGGTGCACGCGCCGATGCCGGTGATCGAGGAGGTCGAGGACCTCGACGGCGGTCCGGCGTACCCGGTGCTGACCGGCGACTACACGGTCGGGGCGCGCTGGGAGTCCGTACCCCTGGAGGCGGGCCGGCCGCTCGCGGCGCCGAAGCCGGTGTTCCGCAAGCTCGACCCGTCCATCGTCGACGAGGAGCTGGCCCGGCTGGCCGGCTGAGCCGACCTACGCGCGACGCGGCCCCGGGGATGTCGTCCCCGGGGCCGCCGCCGTCGGCGGTCAGGCGCGGGCCATCTTCGGTGCGCCGATGAACTCCATGATCGCCTGGTTGACCTCGGTGGGGTGCGTCCACGGCGTGCCGTGCGGCGCTCCCTTCAGCGTGATCAGCCGGCAGTCGGACAGCATGTTCTGCAACCGCTGGCCCGTCGCCGGGAACGGCAGCACGTTGTCCTTGTCGCCCTGGATGATCAGCACCGGCACGGTGATGTTCGGCAGGTCGCCCCGGAAGTCCGTCAGCCACGCGTCGACGCTGTCGTGGGTCGCCTTCGCCGACGCGTGCGCGCCGATCTGCCAGTGCGCCCGGTACGCCTCCTCGCTCACCCACTTGCCCTTGTTCTCGCTGTAGTTGAAGAACGCGTCGCAGAACTGGGTCAGGTAGGCGAACCGGTCCTGGATGATCGCTGCCTGGAACCCGTCGAACAGGCTCTTGTCGACCCCTTCCGGATTGTCGCCAGTCTTCAGCAGGAACGGCGCCAACGGGGCCATCAGCACCGCCCGGTCCACCCGGTCCGACCCGTACGCGCCGAGATAGCGGGTCACCTCGCCGGTGCCCATCGAGTGCCCGATCAGGATCGCGTTGCGCAGGTCCAGCTCCGTCATCAGCACGTCGAGGTCGGCCGCGAAGGTGTTGTAGTCGTAGCCGAACGCCGGCTGGGCGGAGTTGCCGAATCCCCGCCGGTCGTAGGTGATCACCCGGTAGCCGGCCGCCAGCAGCGGGTTGGCCATCTTCTCCCAGGTCGCCCCGTTGAACGGGAAGCCGTGGATCAGGACGATCGGCTGGCCGGAGCCGTGATCCTCGTAGTAGAGGTCGATGGGTGCGGAATTCTCCGTACCGACGGTGACGAAAGGCATGTCGGGTCTCTCCTCGCCTGCGTGTGGACGCCCGCGCTTTCCCGATCCGGCCCCGGTTATGCGGTCCGGTACGGCAGGTCCACCACCCGGTCGTCGGTCAGCTCGGCGCCCGGCGCCCAGGTCTCGTAGACGCCCCGCTCGTGGCACTGCGCCCCGGTCGTGGCCACCGCGTCCGAATCCGGCCGGCACAGCCGCAGCCGCAGCCAGCCCGCCTCCTCCCGGAGCACCAGGCAGGGCACCCCGCGCCAGGCGGCGTAGCGCAGCCGGCGGGCCGCCGACTCCACCGGGTAGCGGGCCGCGCGGGTCATCGCCAGCAGCCGGAACCCGCCGGGCGGCTCGGCCACCGCCTCGTACTCGGCGCCGCCGTAGCCACCGACGAGCTGGGTGGAGCGGGGCGCGTCGCCGGTCGGCACGTACTCCTGGTCGGGGGAGAGGCCGGGCACCGCGGCGAGCAGGTGGCGCCACTGCGGGCCGACCATGCGCAGCCAGCCCCGCTGTTCCGCCTGGTAGGTGTAGAGCACCACCTCCACCCCCTCCGCCGGGTAGGCGAGCAGGGTGGCGTTCGCCGGCATCGGCAGGTCGGCGAAGTCGCGGGTGACGAACTCCGGGATCAGCTGGGTGTTGCTCGGCACGAAACCGGTGCCCAGCACCGGCGGCCCGAGCCGGTCCCGCGGCGGCAGCGCGGTCAGCCCCCGGTGCGCCGGGCCGACCGGAACGTCGTAGTCGGCCGGGTCGGTGGCGCGCCAGCGCAGCGCGTACGCCACGTCGCCGCCCTCGGAGTCGCCGCGCAGCACCGCCATCCCGGCCGGGGTACGCAGGTGCGCCACGTCGTGCTCCCGGTGGCAGAAGCCGTGCGGCAGCCGGCCCCGCACGTAGCCGGCGAGCTGGCGGGCGGAGAGCACCTTCACCATCCGGGTGCCCGGCCGGATCAGCGCCGAACCGCGCACCGCCGCGAGGGTCGGGTCCCCGGCCGCCCCCGGCTGCTGGCTGAGCTGGTGCAGGTACGCCCAGCCGTGCTCCCGGTGCAGCGGCATCAGCAGCGGCGGGTCCAGGTCCTCGTTCGGCTCGGCCGCCCCGTGCACCGCGCTGACCTCGGTGACGTGCACGAACTTCCGCCACGGGTGGGCCACCCCGGGCCGGGGCGTCCACTCGAAGCCGGGCGCCTCCTCGGCGCTGAACAGCTCGTACGCCGCGCCCCGGGCGATCTCCTCCGCCGGGTGGACGCGGCCGTCGTACGTCACGCGCAGCCCGGTCCGCCCGGGGGCGGCTCCGCTGGCCTGGGGAGTGACGGTCACGCCCCGGACCGTAGGCGCGGCAGATGTTGCGCGAGTGAACAGTCGATGGCGGTCCGGAAACACCGGCCGGTGGGGGTGTGTGATGCTGGCCGCGATGAGCGAGCAGACCGAAACCCGCAAGCAGCGTGCCGCCCGCCGGGCCGGTGAGTTCCCGCCCGCCCCGGAGGCGCTGGCGGTGCCCGTGCTGGACAGCCACACCCACCTGGACATCACCGTCAGCGAGGCCGGGGTGCCGGGCGGGCCCGCCGACGACCCGGTGGCGGCGGCCGTTGCGGTGGCCGCCGGCGTCGGCGTGGACCGGCTGGTGCAGGTCGGCGTCGACGTCGACTCGTCCCGGTGGGGCGCCGACGTCGCCGAGCGCTACGGCGCCGTGCTGGCCACCGTGGCGCTGCACCCCAACGAGGCCCCCCGCCTGGCCGACCTGGACGAGGCGCTGCGCGAGATCGAGGCGCTCGCCGGCCGGAGCCGGGTCCGCGGCATCGGCGAGACCGGGATGGACTTCTTCCGCACCGGCGACGAGGGGCGGGCCGCGCAGGAGGAGAGCTTCCGGGCGCACATTGCCATCGCCAAGCGGCACGGCAAGGCGCTGGTCATCCACGACCGGGACGCGCACGCCGACGTGCTGCGCGTCCTCGACGACGAGGGCGCCCCGGACACCGTGGTGCTGCACTGCTTCTCCGGCGACGCCGACTTCGCCCGCGAGTGCGTCCGCCGCGGCTACCTGCTCAGCTTCGCCGGCACGGTCACCTTCGGCAGCGCGACGGCGCTCCGGGAGGCCGCCGCGGTCACCCCGCCCGAGCAGATGCTGGTGGAGACCGACGCGCCGTACCTAACTCCGATGCCGCACCGGGGGCGGCCCAACGCCTCGTATCTGATCCCGCTGACCGTGCGGTTCCTGGCCGAGACCACCGGAGCCGACCTCGACGAGCTCTGCGCGGCGATCTCCGCGACCGGCGAACGCGCCTTCGGGCCGTGGTGAAAGGATGCCCGGCGTGACCGGTCTCCTCGGCCCGGCGGAGATCCGGGAGCTCGCCGCGCGGCTCGGCGTGACGCCGACCAAGAAGCTCGGCCAGAACTTCGTGCACGACCCGAACACGGTGCGCCGGATCGTCACCACCGCCGGGCTCGCCCCGGACGACGTGGCGCTGGAGGTCGGCCCCGGGCTCGGCTCGCTCACCCTGGCCCTGCTCCCGGTGGCCGCGCACGTGCACGCCGTGGAGCTCGACCCGGCCCTGGCCGCCGCCCTGCCGGCGACCGCCACGCGGTTCGCCGGCCCGGACGCCGCCCGGCTCACCGTGCACCCCGCCGACGCGCTGCGGATCACCGCCGCCGAGCTGGCCGACCCGGCGCCGACCGCGCTGGTGGCGAACCTGCCCTACAACGTGGCCGTGCCCGTGGTGCTGCACCTGCTCGCCGAGCTGCCCACCCTGCGCCACGGCCTGGTGATGGTGCAGAAGGAGGTCGCCGACCGGCTCGTGGCCGGTCCCGGCTCCAAGGTGTACGGCATCCCGTCGGTCAAGCTCGCCTGGTACGCCCGGTCCCGGGCCGCCGGCAAGGTCCCGCCGAACGTGTTCTGGCCGGTGCCGAACGTCGACTCCGGCCTGGTCGCCTTCACCCGGCGCGAGCCGCCCCGCTCCGACGTACCCCGGGAAGCCGTCTTCGCGGTCGTCGACGCGGCGTTCGCGCAGCGCCGCAAGACGCTGCGCGCCGCCCTCGCGGGCTGGGCCGGCGGCGCGGACCGGGCCGCCGCGGCGCTCACCGCCGCCGGCGTGGACCCCGGCGCGCGCGGCGAGTCACTCACCGTGGAGCAGTTCGCCGCCATCGCCGCGTCGGCCCCGGCCGCCCCCGCCGCCGCCCAGTAGGCTGGCGCCGTTGCCGACCCTGCCGAGGAGCTGACCGTGCAGAAGCCGTTCGACATCCGCCTGCGCCCGCGGGACATCGTCCCGTGACCGAGGCGTGGCGACCGGACGACGAGGACGGGCAGCGGCGCGGGGCCAGCGGCCCGGTGAAGGTGCGGGTGCCGGCCAAGGTCAACCTGCACCTCGGGGTGGGGCCGCTGCGCCGGGACGGCTACCACGAGCTGAACACCGTCTACCACGCGATCTCCATCTACGACGAGCTGACCGCCCGCCGGGGCGACACGCTGACCCTCACCATGGAGGGCGAGGGCGCCGGCGAGCTGGCCCTGGACGACTCCAACCTGGTGATCCGGGCCGCCCAGGCCCTCGCCGGCTACGCGGGCGTGCTGCCGCACGCCCGGCTGCACCTGCGCAAGCAGATCCCGCTCGCCGGCGGGCTGGCCGGCGGCAGCGCCGACGCGGCCGCCGCGCTGGTCGCCTGCGACGCGCTCTGGGGCACCGGGCTGTCCCGCGACGAGCTGGCCGGGATCGCCGCCGACCTCGGCTCCGACGTGCCGTTCCTGATCCACGGCGGCACCGCGCTCGGCACCGGTCGGGGCGAGGCGGTCAGCCCGGTGCTGGCCCGCCCCACCTCCTGGCACTGGGTGGTGGCCGTCGCCGACGGCGGCCTCTCCACCCCGGCCGCCTACCGGGAGCTGGACCGGCTCCGTGACGCCGGCACCGCGGGGGAACCGCTGGGCAGCACCGACGGGCTGCTGGGCGCGCTGCGCCAGCGCGACCCGCGGGTGCTCGCCGCCGCGCTCGGCAACGACCTCCAGGACGCCGCGCTGACCATGCGCCCGTCGCTGGCCGAGACGCTCAAGGCCGGGGAGGCGGCCGGGGCGCTCGCCGGCCTCGTCTCCGGCTCCGGCCCGACCTGCGTCTTCCTCGCCACCGACGAGGCGCACGCCGGGCGGATCGCCGCCGACCTGGAGGCCGCCGGCGTCTGCCGGGAGGCCCGGGTCGCGCACGGCCCGGTCGCCGGCGCCCGCATCGTCTGAGCCCGGCCGGTCCCGCCGGGCATGTCGATCATGCTGGGCGGGTGGCGGGCGGGGCGGGCCGCGTACCCTTGACGGCGGGCGTCCCGGGCACCGGGGCGCCTTGATCATGAAAGGTGGGTAAGTGGCCAACATCGTCAACCTGGACCGGGTGTCCAAGGGGTACGGCGCCGCCGGGCAGCTGCTCACCGACGTCTCGCTCGGCCTCGACGACGCCGACCGGGTCGGTGTGGTCGGCCTCAACGGCGCCGGCAAGTCCACCCTGCTCCGCCTGCTCACCAAGCAGGAGGAGCCCGACGACGGCCGGGTCACCCACCGCCGCGACCTGCGGGTCTCCTCGCTGCCGCAGACCCTGGACCTCGCCCCCGAGGCCACCGTCCGGGACGTGGTGCTCGGCACCGCCTGGCTCGGCGAGAGCATGGGCGCCGAGCACGAGTGGGCCGGCGACGCGGGCGTCCGGGCCATCCTCGACGGCCTCGGCATGCCCCACCTCGGCCTCGACGCGCCGGTCGGGACGATGTCCGGTGGCGAACGCCGCCGCGTCGCGCTCGCCGCGCTGCTGGTCCGCGAAGCCGACCTGCTCATCCTCGACGAGCCCACCAACCACCTCGACGTCGGCGGCGTCGACTGGCTGGCCCGGCACCTCGTCACCCGCAAGGGCGCGCTCGTCGTGGTCACCCACGACCGCTGGTTCCTCGACGCCGTCTGCACCACCACCTGGGAGGTCGCCGACCAGACCGTCCGGGCCTACGAGGGCGGCTTCGCCGCCTGGACCCTGGCCCGGGTCGAGCGGCAGCGGGTCGCGGCCGCCACCGAGGCCCGCCGGCAGAACCTGCTCCGCAAGGAGATCGCCTGGCTGCGCCGGGGCGCCCCGGCCCGTACCTCCAAGCCGAAGTTCCGGATCGACGCCGCCAACGCGCTGATCGCCGACGTGCCGGAGCCTCGCGACACCACGTCGCTGCAACGGCTCGCCACCGCCCGGCTCGGCAAGCAGGTGTACGACCTCGACCAGGTCACCCTGCACGCCGGGCCGAAGGAGATCCTGCACGACGTCACCTGGCAGGTCGGCCCCGGCGACCGGGTCGCCATCCTGGGCCGCAACGGCGCCGGCAAGACCACCCTGCTGCGGATGCTCGCCGGGGTGACCCGCCCCGACGGCGGGCGCTTCGCCGCCGGGCAGACCGTCCGCCCCGCCTTCCTCTCCCAGGAACTCGCCGAACTCCCCGGCCACCTGCGCGTCCTCGAAGCCGTCGAGGAGGTGGCCCGGCGGGTGCAGTTCGGCGACCGGGAGATCAGCGCCGCCCAGCTCGCCGAGGTCTTCGGGTTCGACGACCGGCGGCTCTGGACCCCGGTCAGCGACCTCTCCGGCGGCGAGCGCCGCCGGCTCCAGATGCTGCGGCTGCTCGCCGGCGAGCCCAACGTGCTCCTCCTCGACGAGCCCACCAACGATTTGGACACCGACACCCTCGCGGCACTGGAGGACCTGCTCGACTCCTGGCCCGGCACGATCGTGGTGGCCAGCCACGACCGCTACCTGATCGAGCGGGTCACCGACGTCGCGTACGGGATGTTCGGCGACGGCCGGCTGGTGCACCTGCCCGGCGGAGTCGACGAATACCTGGCCCGCGCCGCCGCGCGGGGCGGCCCGGCGCCCGCCGACCTCACCCCGGCCACGGCCGCCCCGGCCCGCGAGGGCCTGTCCGCCGCCGAGGTACGCACCGCGAAGAAGGAACTCAGCCGGCTGGAGCGGCAGATCGCCAAGCTCGAGCAGAAGGAGGCGACGCTGCACGAGCAGCTCGCCGCGAACGCCACCGACTACGCCAGGGTCGCCGAGCTGGACGGCCAGCTCAAGGAGGTCCGGGCCGAGCGGGACCGCACCGAGGAGGCCTGGCTGGCCCTCGCCGAGGAGCTGCCGGCCGGCTGACCTCGCCCGGGGTGGGGGGTGTGCGGCGTCACTGACGGGCGTACGGGACAATCGCAGGCGACCCCTCTTCCGTTCGGTCTTGGAGACGCACAGATGGCGCACACCCCCGTCAACCACCCCGCGCGGCCTGTCTACCGGGCGATCGGCGGGCTCGTTGGTCTGTACTTCGTCGTCTTCGGCGTGCTCGGCCTCATCGCCAGCGCCGGCAACGACGTCCTCGCCCAGGACGACACCAAGATCCTCGGCCAGGGCACCAACCTCGGCTTCTCGATGCTCGCCATCCTGCTCGGCGCCGTGATCCTGGTCGGCACCGTGATCGGCCGCAACCTCGACGTGGCGATCAACCAGTGGCTGGCCTACATCCTGATGGCCCTCGGCCTGGCGGAGCTGGCGTTCCTCCAGACCGACGCCAACATCTTCAACTTCTCGATCATGACCGACATCGTGGTGCTCACCCTCTCGCTGGTGCTCCTGATGGTCGGCATGTACGGCAAGGTCGGCAGCGACGAGGAGCACGAGGCCTGGCAGAAGGCCCGGCTGGTGCTCTGACCCCCAGTCATCCTCGAAGGCCCGGCGCCCGCCGGGCCTTCGGCGTTTTCCGGGGACGGGAGCGGGCGGCTCGGGGGACAATTGCGCCAAACCAGTCAGCTGACCGGAGGCTCCCATGGCGCACTTCCCGGTGAACCACCCCGCACGGCCGCTCTACCGGGTGCTGTCCGGCCTCATCGGCCTCTACATCCTGGTCTTCGGCGTCTGGGGGGTCTTCCAGACCTGGGGCGACAGCCTCTTCAGCCGGGAGAGCACCACCGCCCTCGGCCTCCGCACCAACCTGGCGTTCTCCCTGGTCTCCGTGGTCTTCGGCGCCTTCCTGCTGATCGGCGCCTCCCGCCGCGGCAACCTCGGCCACTACATGAACCTGACCGCCGGGGCGGTCTTCCTGGTCACCGGCATCCTCATGATGGCCGTGCTGCAGACCTCGGCGAACTTCCTCAACTTCTCGATGTCCACCGTGCTGGTCTCGCTGGTCTTCGGGCTGGTCCTGCTCGCCACCGGCCTCTACGACAAGGTCGGCACGGACGAGCACGCCGCCGAGGAACGGCGCCGCCGCAAGCACCCCGTCGCCGAGGCCAACCGGTGAGACTCAGCCCCGCTTGCGGACGGTGATCAGACCCGGCTTCGCCTCCAGGTGCGACAGGCCGTTCCAGGCCAGGTTCACCAGGTGCGCCGCCACCGTCTCCTTCCGCGGCTTGCGCACCTCCAACCACCAGCGCCCGGTCAACGCCACCATGCCCACCAACGCCTGCGAGTAGAGCTCCGCCAGCTTCGGGTCGTAGCCCCGGCTGGAGAACTCCGCGCCCAGGATGTGCTCCACCTGGTGCGCCACGTCGTTCATCACGCTGCTGAAGTTGCCCGTCGCCGACATCAGCGGCGACTCCCGGACCAGCACCCGGAACCCGCTGGTCTCCTCCTCGATGTACGTCAGCAGGGTCAACGCCGCCTGCTCCAGCAACTCCCGCGGATGCCCCGCCGTCAACGCCGTGGTGATCCGCTCCAGCAGCGAGCGGACCTCCCGGTCCACCACCACCGCGTAGAGCCCCTCCTTGCCGCCGAAGTGCTCGTAGACCACCGGCTTGGAGACCTTCGCCCGAGCCGCCACCTCCTCGATCGAGGTGGCGTCGAAGCCGCGCTCGGCGAAGATCTGCCGGGCGATCGAGATCAACTGCTCGCGTCGTTGGGTCGCGGACATCCGTACCCGGGAAGGCTTCGCCGCCGGGACGGCCCGCCGATGGGCGGGGCTGGCGTCGCTGCCGGGAACGTCGGTCACCCGGCCCATCCTGCCAAACCCGACCCCCGCCCATCGACCGGTTACTGCGCCGGCCGGCCGCGCACCCGCCCCGGCTCCACCAGCTTCGCCGTGATCCGCTCCGGTTTCGGCCACCGCACCGACCAGGCCGCGCCCGCCTTCTCAAGCAGCCAGATCACCCGCGCCGACGGATCGACCTGCCCGCGCAGCACCCCGTGCCGCGCGCTGGTCGGCTCGGCATGGTGCAGGTTGTGCCAGCTCTCCCCGAACGACAGCAACGCCAACGGCCAGAAGTTCGACGCCCGGTCGCCCTGCCGCACCGCGAACGGGCGCTCGCCGTAGACGTGACAGACCGAGTTGATCGACCAGGTGACGTGGTGCAGCAGCGCGATCCGGACCAGCCCGCCCCAGAAGAACGCGGTCAGCGCGCCCTGCCACGACCCCGTCAGCAGCCCGCCCATCGCCGCCGGCCCGAGCACCGAGACCACCACCAGCAGCGGGAAGAGCCGGTCGACGCGGCGGGTGATCGGATCGGCCAGCAGGTCCGGGGCGAACCGCTTCCGGTTCGACAACTCCCGGTTGAACAGCCAGCCGACGTGCGCGTGGAACAGCCCCTTGGTCAGCCCGCCGATGCTCTCCCCGAACCGCCACGGCGAGTGCGGGTCGCCCTCCTGGTCCGAGAAGGCGTGGTGCCGCCGGTGATCGGCCACCCACTGGATGATCTCGCCCTGCACGGCGAACGAACCCGCCACCGCCAGGGCGGCCCGCAACCAGGGTTTCGCCTTGAACGAGCCGTGCGTGAAGTAGCGGTGGTAGCCGACGGTGATACCCAGGCCGGACAGCACGTACCAGAACCCGGCTACCAGCAGGTCTGTCCAGCCCAGCCAGCCACCCCAGGCCACCGGCACGGCGGCCAACAGGGCGAGGAACGGAATGACCACGAACGCCCACAGGGCGATCAGGATGCCCCGGGACTGGTGGCCCTGGGTCAGCGGCTTCGGCCCGCTGTCCGGGCCGGTAAGGGTGGTCGACATGGCACCTCCCAGTGGTACGGGCTACGCCTACGTCACCGTAACCAGGAGCGGGCTAGATCGCAGCGGACACGTCGCTCCGTCGATGGCCGACCTGTCGTACGCCCGTCCTAACCTGCCCCTGTGACCGACCCGCTCGCCGCCGAGGCGCGCCGCCTGCGCGTCGAGGAACAGCTCTCCGTCCAGCAGATCCGGGCCCGCCTGGGCATCGGCCGAGACCGGGCGTACGCGCTGCTGCGCGGCATCCCACCACCCGAGTGGACCCGGCGGCCCCGGGCCCGCGACGCGGCGCGCGCCGAGGCGGAGCGGCTGAGGGCGGCCGGGCGGTCGGTCAACGAGATCGCAGAGCAGCTCGGCGTCGCGAAGTCGACCGCTTACCAGTGGGTGCGGCACCTGCCATTGAACCCGGACGAGGCGACGGCCCAGCGGCGGCGAGCGCATTCGAAGGCGATGACGGACGCCCGGTGGGGTGCCTACCGGGAGGCGCGGGACGCGGCCCAGGCGGCCGAACACGAACGGGCCGCCGGTGCGGTCGGCGCGCTCGACGAACGCGACCTCCTGTTGCTGGGCGCGGCGATCTACTGGTGCGAGGGTGCGAAGTCGAAGCCGTGGCGCCGGCCGGTGACGGTCCAGTTCGTCAACAGCGACCCGGGCCTGCTGGCGCTGTTCCTCCGCTTCCTCGAGGTGTGCGGCATCGGCCCGACGGTGCCGACCTATCGGGTGAGCATCCACGAGTCGGCCGACGCGGAGGCCGCGGTCCAATGGTGGGCGGAACGGCTCCGGCTGCCCCCGGACCGGTTCCGGCGGTCGGTGCTCAAGCGACACAACCCGACCACGGTGCGCCGGAACACCGGCGACGACTACCACGGCTGTCTGGTGATCACGGTGCCCCGCAGCCGTGCGCTCTACTGGCGGATCGAGGGTATGATCGCCGAGCTGTTCCGGATCGCGGACGATACGCGGACCCAAAATGACGGGCCGTAGGTCTTGACACGGCAATGGGGTGTGGGGTAATGGCAACCCGCAGGCCTTTGGAGCCTTGAGCTCCTGGTTCGAATCCAGGCACCCCAGCTCGCCCGTCCGATCGCGCGTGATGGCGGCATTTGTGTGGGCGGATGCGAATTGCAGCCGGTCGCGTGGTTAGCATGGCCGCGAGACTGTCGCCGTCCCGACGGGAGCCACGTCGTGCCCCAGCCCCACCTCCGCACCGTTGTCGTGCTCGCCGCCGGTGAGGGCAAGCGGATGAAGTCGGCCCTGCCCAAGGTGCTGCACCCGCTGCTCGGTCGTACCCTGCTCGGTCACGTGCTGGCCGCGGCCGCGCCGCTCGGCGCGGACCGCACGGTGGTCGTGGTCGGCCACGGCGCCGACCAGGTGGGCGCGCACCTCGCCGAGATCGCCCCGGCGGCCGCCCCGGTGCTCCAGGAGCGGCAGCTCGGCACCGGGCACGCGGTCCGGATCGCGCTGGACGCGGTTCCGGAGGCCGCCGGCACCGTCGTGGTGATCAACGGGGACGTGCCGCTGCTGCGGCCGGAGACGGTGGCGGCGCTGGTCGAGGCGCACGAGGGCGCGGGCGCGGCGGCGACCGTGCTGGCCGCCGAGGTGCCCGACCCGACGGGCCTGGGCCGGATCGTGCGGGACGCCGAGGGGCGGCTGGCGCAGATCGTCGAGGAGCGTGACGCCACCTCCGAGCAGCGCGCGCTGCGGGAGATCAACGCGGGCATCTACGCGTTCGACGTGGCCCGGCTGCGCGACGCGCTGGGCAAGCTCTCGACGAACAACGACCAGGGCGAGGAGTACCTGACCGACGTCTTCGGTCTGCTCCGGGACGCGGGGGAGCCGGTGGCGGTGCACTGCGCCGCCGACCACGTCGAGACGCTGGGGTGCAACGACCGGGTTGAGCTGGCCGCGCTGCGCCGGCTGCTGCGGGACCGGGTGAACGAGGGCTGGATGCGCACCGGGGTGAGCATCCTGGACCCGCACACCACCTGGATCGACGTGACGGTGACCGTCGAGCGGGACGCGGTGATCGACCAGAACACCCAGCTCCAGGGCGCGACGGTGGTCGGCGCGGGCGCGCTGGTCGGCCCGGACACCACGCTGGTGGACACCACGGTCGGCGCGGGCGCCAGCGTGGTTCGCAGCCACGCGGTGGGTGCCGAGGTGGGCCCGGAGGCCAGTGTGGGGCCGTACGCGTACCTGCGGCCGGAGTCGCGGCTGGGCCGCAAGGCGAAGGTCGGCACGTTCGTGGAGACGAAGAAGGCCGCGATCGGCGAGGGTTCGAAGGTGCCGCACCTGTCGTACGTGGGGGACGCGACGATCGGCGAGCACAGCAACATCGGCGCGGCGACGGTGTTCGTCAACTACGACGGGGTGAAGAAGCACCACACCACGATCGGCAGTCACGCGCGTACCGGGGCGGACAACATGTTCGTGGCGCCGGTGCGGGTGGGCGACGGGGCGTACACGGCGGCCGGCTCGGTGATCATTGCGGATGTGCCGCCGGGCGCCATGGCGGTGGCCCGGGGCCAGCAGCGCAACGTCGAGGGCTGGGTGCTGCGCAAGCGGTCCGGCACGGCGGCCGCGGAGGCGGCGCAGCGGGCCCGCGAGGGTGCGTCGGACCCGGCGGGCGCCGCAAGCGAAGGTGACTGAATCCACGAGGGGCCGGAGACGGTGGGAGGACCGGTGAACGCGGGGGATACTGCAACCGAATAGTCCCCGGCTCACCGCCGCCGGGAACCACCGACATACGGGAGCAGACGGGCCCATGGGCAGCATCGTCGCCGAAAACCGCAAGAGCCTGATGCTCTTCTCCGGACGGGGTTTTCCGGAGCTGGCCAAGGAGATCGGTGAGGTGCTCGGCGTCGCGCCGACGCCCTCCGACTCGTACGACTTCGCCAACGGTGAGATCTTCGTACGCTTCAAGGACTCGGTACGCGGTTCGGACGCCTTCGTGGTGCAGTCCGTGACGCACGGGGTCAACACCTGGGTCATGGAGACCCTGATCATGGTCGACGCGCTGAAGCGCGGTTCGGCCAAGCGGATCACCGTGGTCCTGCCGTTCTACCCCTACTCGCGGCAGGACAAGAAGCACCGCGGCCGGGAGCCGATCTCGGCCCGGCTGGTGGCCGACCTGTTGAAGACCGCGGGCGCGAACCGGATCCTGACCGTGGACCTGCACACCGCGCAGATCCAGGGCTTCTTCGACGGCCCGGTGGACCACCTGTTCGCCATGGACGTGCTGGCCGAGTACGTGGAGCGCCGGTACGCGGGCCGGCCGATGACGGTGGTGGCGCCGGACTCGGGCCGGGTGCGGGTGGCCGAGCGGTGGACGGACCGGCTGGGTGGCTGCCCGCTGGCCTTCATCCACAAGACGCGGGATCCGCTGAAGCCGAACCAGGTGGTGGCGAACCGGGTGGTCGGCGAGGTCGAGGACCGGGTCTGCCTGATCGTCGACGACATGATCGACACCGGTGGCACGATCACCAAGGCGGCCGACATCCTGAAGGAGTCGGGTGCGGCGGAGATCGTGGTGGCCTCCACTCACGCGCTGCTGTCCGACCCGGCGACCGAGCGGCTGAAGAACAGCCCGATCAGCGAGGTCGTGGTGACCAACACGCTGCCGTTGCCGCCGGAGAAGCAGCTCGACAAGCTCACCGTGCTGTCGATCGCCCCGCTGCTGGCCCGGGCGATCCGGGAGGTCTTCGACGACGGCTCGGTGACCACCCTCTTCGGTGGCCTGAGCTGAGTTCCGGCGCCCGCCGGCGGCGGCCGTCCGGGACGGTTGCCGCCGGTGGGAAAGTCGGCCCCGAGGTGTGGCCGGCGGTGATATGGGGACTGCCGGCTGGCTTCGAAATCGCTCGGGTAGACTGGTGCGGTTGCCACGGCGAGGGTGCCCGGCGGGCTGCTGAAAAGCACCGCACGGAGGCGCCGTCATCGACGCGGTGCTCCGGGCGGTCGTTCATGACCTTGAGCCCCAGCGAGCCCCTCGCCCAGCACCGCCAGACGACAAGCCGCCGCAGCGAAGCATCAGGAGTTTCCCCGTGTCCGAGGTAAAGATCAGCGCCGAGCCCCGTACCGAGTTCGGCAAGGGTGGTGCCCGTCGTACCCGCCGGGCCGGCAAGGTGCCCGCCGTGCTGTACGGCCACGGCGAGAAGCCCAAGCACATCGCGCTCCCGGCGCGTGAGTTCGCCGCGGCGATCCGCAAGGGTGGTGCGAACCAGCTCTTCGCGATCGAGGTCAGCGACGGCACCCAGGTGCTGGCGCTGCCGAAGGCGATCCAGCGTGACCCGATCAAGGACACCTTCGAGCACGTGGACCTGCTGCTGGTCCGCCGGGGCGAGAAGGTCACCGTCGAGGTCCCGATCCAGCTGACCGGTGAGGCCGCGAAGGACACCCTGATCGTGCACGACCACGACACCCTCTCGGTGACCGCCGACGCCACCAAGGTGCCGGACCACCTGGAGGCGTCGATCGAGGGCGCCGAGGCCGGCACCCAGATCACCGCCGCCGACGTGACGCTGCCGGCCGGCGTCGAGCTGGCCGCGGACGGCGAGATGCCGGTCGCCTCGGTGACCGCCGCCCCGACCGCCGAGCAGCTCGAGGCCACCCTCCCCGAGGTCGAGGTTGCCGAGGAGGAGGCCGAGGCCGAGGTCGGCGAGGAGACCGCCGAGGCTCCGGAGGGCGCTCCGGCCGAGGGCGAGCCGGCTGCCGAGGAGCCGAAGACCGAGGCCTGATCGGCCCGCAGGCTGTGCGACAGGCGTCCCCGGTTCCCGGGGGCGCCTGTCGGCGTATGGGGGACGGGTCGTGGGGCAGAGCGGAAGGGACGTGGCGTGACGGACGAGGCGGGGCCGTGGCTGGTGGTCGGCCTGGGCAACCCCGGTCGGGAGTACGCGGGCAACCGGCACAACGTCGGCTTCATGGTGGCCGAGCTGCTGGCCGGTCGGTTGGGCGGTAGGTTCGGCCGGCACAAGCGGGCGGTGGCCGAGGTGGCCGAGGGCCGGCTGGGTTTCGGCGGGCCGAAGCTGGTGCTGGTGAAGCCGCTGACCTACATGAACCTCTCCGGCGGCCCGGTGGTCGCGCTGGCCCAGTTCCACAAGATCCCGCCGGCGCGGGTGATCGCGGTGCACGACGAGCTGGACATTCCGTACGGCCAGCTGCGGGTGAAGTGCGGCGGCGGCGAGGGCGGCCACAACGGGCTGCGGTCGATGTCGAAGTCGCTGGGCACCAAGGACTACGTGCGGGTGCGGTTCGGCATCGGCCGGCCGCCGGGGCGGCAGGACCCGGCGGACTACGTGCTGTCGGACTTCTCCGCCGCCGAGCGCAAGGAGCTGGAGTTCCTGGTGGACCGGGCGGCGGACGTGGTGGAGTCGGTGGTGGTCAAGGGCGTGGAGCCGACACAGAACCTCTACCACGGGGCCTGAGGCGCCGGGCGGGGCATGCCGGTCCGGGCAGGTCCGGGCCGGTAGTCTGCGCCTTTCCGAGGGTGCGAAGGCGGGCGACGGGAGCGGGAACACCATGGGCAGTCCTCCGATGATCGATGGCGCGTTCGCCCGGTGGCTGGCGGCGCGGGCCGGGCAGGCGCTGATGGGCCTGCGCGCGGAGCTGGGCTTCGCCGACGCGGGGGCGCTGAAGTCGGCCGGGGACAAGGTCTCGCACGAGCTGATCCGTACCGAGCTGGCGAAGTGGCGGCCGGCGGACGCGGTGCTGTCGGAGGAGGACGAGGGTTCCCGTCTGGCCTGGACGGCCGAGGTGAGCAGCGACGCGGTGTCCCGGCTGAACGCGGACCGGGTGTGGATCGTCGACCCGCTGGACGGCACCCGCGAGTTCGCCGAGGAGGGCCGCTCGGACTGGGCGGTGCACGTGGCGCTCTGGGCGCGCAGCGCGCCGACGCCGCACGGTCTGGTCGCGGGCGCGGTGGGCCTGCCGGCCCAGCACCGGGTGCTGGGCACGGACTACCCGCCGGCGTACCCGCCGATGACCCTCGAGGCCGCCACGGCGGGCGGCGCCAGGACCATCCGGTTGGCGGCCAGTCGTAGCCGTCCGCCGGTTTTCCTGACCGATCTGGCAGAGGACATCGGCGCGCATCTGGTTCCGATGGGCTCGGCGGGCGCGAAGATCGCCGCTGTGGTCACCGGCGAGGTCGACGCGTACATCCACGCGGGCGGTCAGTACGAGTGGGATTCGGCCGCTCCGGTCGCTGTGGCGACGGCCACCGGACTGCACGCTTCCCGGATCGACGGATCTGCGCTGAAATACAACGAGGCCGACCCACGCCTGCCCGATCTGCTGGTCTGCCGCAAGGATCTCGCCAGCCGGTTGCTTGCAGCGCTGCAGAGGCATTCCGGGTAGCCTGAGCGTTCTTCTTCACGAGTCCGACCGGAAAGGTCTGGAATCCCGATGTGCGGATCCGAGCGAATCGAGTTCGTGTCATGACGGCCCCCGCGGCGTACCAGGTGTCCCACCTGGACGCGCTCGAAGCGGAGAGCATCTTCGTGATGCGCGAGGTCGTCGCCGAGATGGAGCGCCCCGTGCTGCTCTTCTCCGGCGGCAAGGACTCGATCGTGATGCTCCGGTTGGCCCAGAAGGCGTTCGCCCCGGCCAACATCCCCTTCCCGGTGATGCACGTCGACACCGGGCACAACTTCCCCGAGGTTCTCGAATACCGGGACCAGCGCGTCGCCGAGCTGGGTCTGCAGCTCATCGTGGCCAGCGTGCCGGAGGCCCTGGCCAAGGGGATGGTGCGCGAGTCGGCCGACGGCATGCGCAACCGGATCCAGACCCCGGTGCTGCTCGACGCGGTGGAGAAGCACCGCTTCGACGCGCTGTTCGGCGGCGCCCGCCGGGACGAGGAGAAGGCCCGGGCCAAGGAGCGGGTGTTCAGCTTCCGCGACGAGTTCGGCCAGTGGGACCCGAAGAACCAGCGCCCCGAGCTGTGGGCGCTCTACAACGGTCGGCACCACCCGGGCGAGTCGATCCGGGTGTTCCCGCTCTCCAACTGGACCGAGCTGGACGTCTGGCACTACATCGCCCGGGAGCGGATCCCGCTGCCGTCGATCTACTACGCGCACGAGCGCGAGGTGATCGAGCGCGACGGCATGCTCTACGCGGTCAACGAGTTCTTCCGGGGGCGCGCCGGTGAGCAGCCGTTCAAGGCCCAGGTGCGGTACCGCACCGTGGGTGACGCCTCCTGCACCGCGGCGGTCCGCTCGGACGCCGACACGGTGGAGAAGGTGATTGAGGAGGTGGCCGCCACGCGGATCACCGAGCGCGGCGCGACCCGCGGCGACGACCGGGTCAGTGAGGCCGCCATGGAGGACCGCAAGCGGGAGGGCTACTTCTGATGAGCGTCGAGACTGTTGCGCCGGCCGAGGCCGACGCGTCGGCCCGGCCGATGGACCTGCTGCGGTTCGCCACCGCGGGCAGCGTCGACGACGGCAAGTCGACCCTGATCGGCCGGCTGCTGTACGACACGAAGTCGCTCTTCACCGACCAGCTCGCCGCGGTCGAGGCGGTCAGCGCGGCCCGGGGCGACGAGTACACCAACCTGGCGCTGCTCACCGACGGCCTGCGCGCCGAGCGGGAGCAGGGCATCACCATCGATGTGGCGTACCGCTACTTCGCCACGCCGCGGCGGAAGTTCATCATCGCCGACACCCCGGGGCACATCCAGTACACCCGGAACATGGTCACCGGGGCCTCCACCGCCGACCTGGCGCTGATCCTGGTGGACGCGCGCAAGGGCCTGGTGGAGCAGTCCCGCCGGCACGCGTTCCTCTGCTCGCTGCTGCGGGTGCCGCACCTGGTCCTCTGCGTCAACAAGATGGACCTGGTCGACTGGTCGCAGGAGGTGTTCGAGCAGATCGCCGACGAGTTCACCGCGTTCGCCGCGAAGCTCGACGCGCCGGACCTGACCGTGGTGCCGATCTCCGCGCTGCAGGGCGACAACATCGTCACCCGCTCGGAGAACATGCCCTGGTACGAGGGCCCGTCGCTGCTGCACCACCTGGAGCGGGTGCACATCGCCTCGGACCGCAACCTGGTCGACGTCCGCTTCCCGGTGCAGTACGTGATCCGGCCGCAGTCCACCACGGTCACCGACTACCGGGGCTACGCGGGCCAGGTGGCCTCGGGCGTGCTCAAGGCCGGCGACGAGGTGATGGTGCTGCCGTCGGGCTTCACCAGCCGGATCGCCGCGGTGGAGACCGCGGACGGCCCGGTGGACGAGGCGTTCCCGCCGATGGCGGTGACCGTCCGGCTGGCTGACGAGATCGACATCTCACGGGGCGACATGATCTGCCGCCCGAACAATGCCCCGACCGTCGCGCAGGACATCGAGGCGATGATCTGCTGGATGGACGAGACCCGCCCGCTGCAGGTCGGCGGCAAGTACGCCATCAAGCACACCACCCGCTCGGCCCGGGCGATCGTGCGCGGCCTGCACTACCGGCTGGACATCAACTCGCTGCACCGCGACGAGACGGCCGGCGAGCTGAAGCTCAACGAGATCGGCCGGGTGCGGCTGCGCACCACGGTCCCGCTGCTGGCCGACGAGTACCGCCGCAACCGGACCACGGGCGGTTTCGTCATCATCGACGAGACCACCAATCGCACGGTCGGCGCCGGCATGATCGTCGAGGCCGGCTGACCCGGCCCGCGCCTCACGAAAGGGCCCCTCGTCCTCGGACGAGGGGCCCTTTCGTCGCACTCAGTCCAGGCGGGCCACGCCGCCGGCCGGGCGGACGGTCAGGGTGCCGGGCGCGGTGAAACCGCGGTCGGCGTACGCGGCGGCCACGGCGGCCGCCACGGCGTCGGCGGCGTCCGCGTCGACCAGGGCGAGCACGCAGCCGCCGAAGCCGCCGCCGGTCATCCGTGCCCCGTACGCCCCGGCGGCCAGCGCCGCCTCGACCGCGGTGTCGATCTCCGGCACGGTGATCTCGAAGTCGTCCCGCATCGAGGCGTGCGAGGCGGTCAGCAGCGGGCCGATGTCGCGGACCCGGCCGGCGCGCAGCAGTTCGACGGTGTCGAGCACCCGCTGGTCCTCGGTGACCACGTGCCGGACCCGGCGGCGGGTCTCGGAGTCGTCGAGGCGGGCCAGCGCCGCGTCGAGGTCGGCGGCGGCGACGTCGCGCAGCGCGGCGACCCCGAGCGCCTTCGCGGCCCGCTCGCAGGACTTGCGGCGCGCGGCGTACTCGCCGTCGGCGTGCCGGTGCGGTGCGCGGCTGTCGATCACCAGCACGGCCAGCCCGGCGGCGTCCAGGTCGAACGGGATCTGCTCGATCGCCTCGGTGCGGCAGTCCAGGAAGAGCGCGTGCCCGGACCGGCCGCGGATCACCGCGGACTGGTCCATGATCCCGGTGGGCGCGCCGACGTAGTCGTTCTCGGCCCGCTGGGCGAGCCGCGGCCAGCGGCCGGCCGGCAGGTCCAGCCCGCCCAGGTCGAGCAGGGCGGCGAGCACCGCCGCCTCGATGGCCGCCGACGAGGAGAGCCCGGAGCCGACCGGCACGTCGGAGGCGATGGCCAGCCGGGCGCCGGGGACGGCGTGACCGGCGGCGCGCAGCGCCCAGACCACCCCGGCCACGTAGGCGGCCCAGCCGTCGACCCGGCCGGGCTCGTCGGCCTCGGCCGGCCCGAACTCCACCGGCTCGTCGTCCAGCTCCGACCAGACGCTCCAGCGCCCGTCGTCCCGGACCGCCGCGGCGACGACGGTACGCAGCGGCAGCGCGAAGGGCAGCACGAAGCCGTCGTTGTAGTCGGTGTGCTCGCCGATCAGGTTGACCCGGCCGGGCGCCGCCCAGCGGCCCGCGGGCTCCGCGCCGTACCGCTGCCGGAACCCGGCGGTGGCCCGGGCCGCGACGTCGCTCACCGGTCCTCCTTCGTTCGCGACTGCGGGGCTCGCAAAACCGGCTCACTCCTCGCGCTCACTGCTGCCCCAGGATGTGCGTGCGGTAGAACTCCCAGGCGTCGCCGACCATGTCCTGGAGGGTGGGCTTCTCCGGCACCCAGCCGAGCTGGGCGCGGGCCAGCGTCGAGGAGGCGACCAGCTCGGCCGGGTCGCCCTCGCGGCGCGGGGCCACCTCGACCGGCACCGGGTGCCCGGTGATCTCGCGGACCACCTCGATCACCTGCCGGTTGGTGAAGCCGTTGCCGTTGCCCAGGTTGTAGATCCGGTGCCGGCCGGCCGTGGCGGCGTCGAGGGCCAGTAGGTGGGCGCGGGCCAGGTCCGCGACGTGGATGTAGTCGCGGACGCAGGTGCCGTCGACGGTGGGGTAGTCGTCGCCGAAGAGCTGGAGCTTGTCGCGCCGGCCGGCGGCCACCTCGAGGGCCAGCGGGATGAGGTGGGTCTCGGGGTCGTGCCGTTCGCCGAGTGCCCGCCCGTCGTGCCGGTAGGCCCCGGCCACGTTGAAGTAGCGCAGCGAGACGGCGGCCAGGTCGTGTGCGACCGCCTCGGAGGTCAGCGCCATGTCGACGGCCAGCTTGGTGGCCCCGTAGGTGTTGGTGGGGGCCTTGACGGCGGTCTCCGGGATGGGCAGCTCGGTGGGGTTGCCGTAGACGGCGGCGGTGGAGGAGAACACCAGTCGGGGCACCCGCGCGGCGCGGACCGCGTCGATCAGGGCGAGCGAGCCGACGGTGTTGGTCTGCCAGTAGAGCTCCGGCTTGACCATCGACTCGCCGGCGGCGATGAGGGCGGCGAAGTGCAGCACGCCGTCGAAGCCGGCGTCGGGGGTGAGCACCCGGGCGGCCTCGTGGATCGGCAGGTCGACGTGGGTCGCCTCGGGGGCCAGCGCCTCCCGGTGGCCGGTGCGCAGGTCGTCCAGGACGGTCACCTGGTGACCGTGGTCCAGCAGCATCCGGGTCACCACGCTGCCGATGTAGCCGGCGCCGCCGGTGACGAGCAGTTTCACGTCGGTCCTCCTCTGCCTGGCCGCGTGCCGCGGCGGCCGTCCGTGATCACCCTACGGCCGCGCGCGGTGCCGCGGCTGCGAGTGGGGCCGCCTGCCATTCCATCACAATCCTTCATGATTGAACAGATCCGCACATCGCCCGAGGCGTGCGGCGTCCGCTGTCTACCATCCTTCTCATGCGGGAGGGAGGTGGTCCCGGGCCCCGGCGGCGCTCGTCGGGGCGGCCCAGACGCGAACCGGGACCCGTGGCCCGGACCGTGGCCCGGCTCGTCGTACGGGCCGCCGACGGCGCCACCCGCCTGGTCACCGACCTGCTCGGGGCCAGCCCGACCGCCGGCCGGGAACGGATCAGCGAGGCCGAGCTGCGCGACCTGGTCGCGGCCAACACGCTGCTCGACCCGGACGAACGGCGGATCATCGACGAGGTGCTGGTGGCCGGCGCGCGGCTGGTCCGCGAGGTGATGGTGCCGCGCACCGAGGTGGTCTTCCTGGCCACCGGGCTCACTCTGGCAGAGGCCGAGCGGCTGGTCTGGGCCGAGCCGCACACCCGCTACCCGGTGGTCGACGGCACCCACGACGACGTGGCCGGCTTCGTCCACCTGCGCGACGTGCTGCTGCGCCCGGAACGGGACCCGCGCGCCACGGTCGGCGAGCTGACCCGCGAGGTGAAGCGGCTCCCCGGCAGCAAGCGGGTGCTGGCCGCGCTCACCGAGATGCGCCGGGAGGGTCACCACCTGGCCGTGGTGGTCGACGAGTACGGCGGCACCGCCGGCATCGTCACCTGCGAGGACCTGGTCGAGGAGCTGGTCGGGGAGATCCACGACGAGGACGACGCCCCGCCCGACCCGGCCCACGCCGGCCTGCCCGCCGTGGTCGACGGCCGGCTCAACCTGGCCGACTTCGCCGAGCGCACCGGGGTGCCGCTGCCGGCCGGGCCGTACGAGACGGTCGGCGGCTTCGTGATGGCCGCCCTCGGCCGGCTGCCGGTCGCCGGCGACGAGGTGCCGGTGGCCGTCGACCCGGAGGACGCCGGCGGACCCGACCCGGACGACCCGCCCGGCGGCTGGCTGCTGCGGGTGGTGGCGCTCGACGGGCGGCGGGTGTCCCGCCTCGCGGTCTCCCCGGCGCGCCTGCCCGAGCCGCGGCGCGAGGTCACCGCCCCGCTCCCGCCCGTGCCCACCCGACCCACCGGCCCGTCATGACGGACGCCGGGGCTTGCTGACAGAATTGCCGGCATGTCCGACGTACCCGCCCGCCCGCGCGTCTTCTCCGGCATCCAGCCGACGGCCGACTCGTTCCACCTCGGCAACTACCTGGGCGCGGTACGGCACTGGGTGGCCCTGCAGGAGAGCCACGACGCCTTCTACTGCGTGGTCGACCTGCACGCCATCACGGCCGGGCACGACCCGAAGGTGCTCAAGCAGCGCACCCGGATCGCCGCCGCGCAGCTCTTCGCGGTCGGCCTCGACCCGGAGCGCAGCACCCTCTTCGTCCAGTCGCAGGTGCCCGAGCACCCGCAGCTGGCCTGGGTGCTCGGCTGCATCACCGGCTTCGGCGAGGCCAGCCGGATGACCCAGTTCAAGGACAAGTCGCAGAAGCAGGGCAGCGAGCGGGCCAGCGTCGGCCTGTTCACCTACCCGATCCTCCAGGCCGCCGACATCCTGCTCTACCAGGCCCACGCGGTGCCGGTCGGCGAGGACCAGCGGCAGCACCTGGAGCTCTCCCGCGACCTGGCCCAGCGGTTCAACTCGCTGTTCGGCCCGACCTTCACGGTGCCCGCCCCGCACATCGTCAAGGACACCGCGAAGATCACCGACCTGCAGGACCCGACGGCCAAGATGTCGAAGTCGTCCTCCTCCCCGGCCGGCATCATCGACCTGCTGGAGGAGCCCGCCCGCTCGGCCAAGAAGATCCGCTCGGCGGTCACCGACACCGGCCGCGAGATCGTCTTCGACGCCGAGGGCAAGCCGGGCATCTCGAACCTGCTCACCATCTACTCGGCGCTCTCCGGCCGGAGCATCGACGACCTCGTCGCCGCGTACGACGGCAAGGGCTACGGCGACCTGAAGAAGGACCTCGCCGAGGTGGTCCGGGAGTTCGTCACCCCGATCCAGGAGCGCACCCGCGCCTACCTGGACGACCCGGCGCAGCTCGACAAGCTGCTCGCGCACGGCGCGGAGAAGGCCCGCGCGGTCGCCGACGCGACGCTGTGCACCGCGTACGAGCGGATCGGCTTCTTCCCGCCGGTCCGGTTCGAGTAGCGGCCCGGGCACGGCGGGAACGGGTGACGCAGTCGGTGGCCGGAGGGGTGGCGCGCAGCGTGGATGGCAGGGACGGGGCGCCGGACGCCGGTGACACCATCCAGATCGGGATCGCGGTCGACATCCCCGAGCCGTGGGGCGGGATGCTCACCCGCCGGCGGATCGAGGCCGGCGACCCGCAGGCCGTTCCGGCGCACGTCACCCTGCTCGGGCCCACCGAGATCCCGGTGCGCGCGCTGCCCGCCGTCGAGGAGCACCTGGCCCGGGTGGCCGCCACCCACCTGCCGTTCACCCTGCATCTGCGGGGCACCGGCACGTTCCGGCCGGTGACCCAGGTGGTGTTCGTGGCGGTGGCCGCCGGGATCAGCGAGTGCGAACTGCTCGCCGCCGCCATCAACGCGGCCCCCGAGCTGCACCGCGAGGCGCGCTTCCCCTACCACCCGCACGTCACGGTGGCCCAGGACGTGCCGCCCGAGGTGCTCGACAAGGCGTACGAGGACCTGGCCGACTTCTCCGCGCTCTTCGAGGTGGAGGCGTTCACCCTCTTCTCGCACAGCGGGGCGACCCGCTGGCAGCCCCGCCGCGACTTCCGCCTCGGCGGCTGAGCTGAGCAGGCGGCGGGCCGGCCACCGCCGGGCCCGGAGATCGGCGAGGATGGCGGGGTGAACGTCATCGGCCGGATCGAGGCCGCGCTGGGCCGCCGCATCGACGCGGTCCGCGTCCGGTCGTCGGCCTTCGACCACGTGTGGCGCGCCGGCACGCTCTACGCCGACCTGCTCGCCGGCCGGCTGGCCGCCGCGATCGCCTACTACGGCTTCTTCGCGGTGTTCGCGTTGGCTCTGGTCGGCTACTGGATCTTCGGCACGATCCTCCAGGACAACCGTGAGGTCAGCCGGGCGGCGGCCGACTTCCTGGAGGTGAACCTGCCGTTCCTCGACCCCCAGCAGATCGCCGAGAGCAGCAACACCGTCGGCGTGGTCGGTCTGGTCATCCTGGTCTTCACCGGGATCGGCTGGGTCGAGGCGATCCGTTCCTCGCAGCGGCTGATGTACGGCTTCAATCAGCAGCCCGGCAACCTGGTGGTCCGCCGCCTGGTCGACCTGGGGGTGCTGGTCGCGGTCTTCGTGCTGCTCGGCGTCTCGGTGGCTGCCGTGGACGCGCTGGAATCGCTGCTGCGCTTCCTGCTGCGCAGCACCGGATCGGTCGGGCTGACCACGGTCAGCGCGGTGCTCAGCGTGCTGGTCAACGCGGTGCTGGCCACCGCGATGCTGGTGGCGGTGCCGCGGCTGCGGATGAGCCGCCGCCGGCTGCGCCCCGCCGTGCTGACGGTCGCCATCGGCATCACGCTGCTCAACACCGTCGGGCGCTACTACGTGGTGCGCACCGAGCGGAACCCCGCCTACACGGTGGTGGCCACGGCGGTGGGGCTGCTGCTCTACCTCTACCTGCTCAACCAGATGGTGCTCTTCGGCGCCGCGCTGGCCGCCACCAGCCGCTACGGCCGGGTGGTGGACCTGGCCGAGGGCGGCGGCGGGCGGGACGTGGACGTGGAGATCGACGAGGAGACCGACCCGGGTACGCCGGGAGGGGCGGGATGAGCACCAGGATCCGGATCGACCAGGACTCGGCGGTGCCCCCGTACGAGCAGGTGCGCGGGCAGCTCGCCGGCATGATCGGCGACGGTCGGCTGGCGGTCGGCACCCGGCTGCCCGCGGTCCGGCAGCTCGCCGCCGACCTGGGCCTCGCGGTCAACACCGTGGCCCGGGCGTACCGGGAGCTGGAATCCGCCGGGCTGGTGGAGACCCGTGGTCGGCACGGCACCGTGGTGGCCCCGGGGCGCGACGACGCCACCGACCGTCTGCACCGCGCCGCCGCGGAGTACGCCGCCGAGGCGCTCCGCCTGGGCGTCCCGCCGGACCGCGCCGTCGCCCTGGTCCGTGCGGCTCTGGACGCCGGTACGCACGGGTGAGAGCGACCGCCGGAGAGGGGGGAGTTGGCGTGAATGAGGCCCACGTCCGCGCCGCGACCGACCATGATGGGCCGGTGGGCGCACTTGTGACACTGGACCTGCCGGACGACTCGCCGATGTTGGGCCTGCCGTGGATCATCACCTTCGGCCCGCTCGGCGACGACGACGAGTGGGAGCCGGTGGTCTGCGGCCCGTACGAGCGGCCCCACGCGCTCGCCCTGGCCGAGGCGGTGGTGGCCGAGGAGCAGCTGATGGCGGTGGTGGAGCCGCTGCTGCCGGCGCTCACGCCCGAGGAGATCCGCAGCGAGATCGCCGCCGCGCAGATCGCCGCCGACGACGAGGCGGCCCGGATCGACCAGGCGGACCTCTACGGCGACTTCGAGGACGTCATCGACGAGGAGCTGGAGCTGGCCGCCGAGCGGGAGCCCGAGCCGGTGGCGCCGCCCAGCCGGGACGAGGTGCGGGCCGGGCTCGCCCGGATCGCCCAGCTGCTCACCGCCAGGGGCGCCTGAGGCTCAGCTCGGCGGCCTCTCGAGCACGCAGAACTCGTTGTCCTCCGGGTCGGCCAGCACCACGAAGCCCTCCGTGCCGGTCTGTCCGACGTCGGCGTGCCGGGCGCCGAGCCCCAGCAGCCGGTCGACCTCGGCCGCCGGGTCGCCGTCGGAGACCAGGTCCAGGTGGAGCCGGTTCTTGCCCTGCTTCGGGGTGCCGCTGCCCTGCAACCAGAAGGTGGGGCCGGGCCGGCCGGGCGGCGGATAGAGCCTGGCGCTGCCGTCGTCGCCCCGGCGGACGGTGTAGTCGAGGGCGGCCGACCAGAACCGGACCATGCGATCGAGGTCGCTGACGTCGAGGGTGTACTGCGCCACGTGTGCGGTCATCACCCCGTGGTACCCCCACGGTCCCAGATGGACACCGACCCCCCGGGAACGGAAGTCCCCGAGGGGCCGGTGCCACCTCACCCCCCACCACAAGGGGTCGGTAGCCCAGCCGCCCGTCGGCGCGGGGCACAACGGACGACCAGGTCAATGGCGGGTTACCCGGCTCAGCGCCGTTCGAACCACGCAGCCGCGTCCACCGGCAGGACGTGCCCGTCGCCCCGCTCGGTGAGGTCGGCGCTGGCGACGACCGGCCGGCCGTGGCCGGTGATCGTCACCTCCGCGCCGCTGAGGTTGACCACGCAGGTCAGCTCGGCGTCCCCGGCGGCGCGGCGGAACGCCAGCACCCCGGGCTCGGTCTCCAGCCAGGTGATGCCGCCGGTGCCGCTCAGCGCCGGGTGCTCGTGCCGGATCCGCAGCGCGGTCCGGTAGAGCTCCAGCGTCGAGCCGGCCATGCCGGCCTGGGCGGCCACCGAGAGGGCACGCCAGGTCGCCGGGGCCGGCAGCCAGCTCAGCTCGCTGCCCTCCGGGCCGAAGCCGTACGGGGCCAGCTCGCCGCTCCACGGGATCGGCACCCGGCAGCCGTCCCGGCTCTCCCCGGTGCGCAGGAACGCCGGGTCCTGGCGCAGCTCGTCGGGGAGGTCCAGCACCTCGGGCAGGCCCAGCTCCTCGCCCTGGTAGACGTAGGCGCAGCCGGGCAGGGAGAACATCAGCAGGGCGGCGGCCCGGGCGCGGCGCAGGCCGACCTCGCCGTCGCCGTACCGGGTGACGTGCCGCTGCCGGTCGTGGTTGGAGAGCACCCAGGTGGTCGGCGCCCCGACGATGGTCGACTCGGCGAGCGCGGTGTCGATCACCTTGCGGAACGAGTCGGCCGACCAGGTGGCGTCGAGGAAGTCGAAGCTGAACGCCTGGTGCAGCTCGTCCGGGCCGATGTAGCGGGCCAGCCGCTGCGGGGTCTCCGCCCAGGCCTCGGCCACCGCCATCCGGCCGCCCGGGTAGCTGTCCAGGATCGGCCGCCAGGCGCGGTAGATGTCGTGCACCTCGTCCTGGTCGAAGTACGGCAGCCGGCCCTTGCCCAGCAGTTCGGACTGGCGCTGGCCGGTGGTCATCGAGTTGAAGCCGACGTCCGGCAGCCCTTCGGCCTTGATCATCCCGTGCGCCACGTCGATCCGGAAGCCGTCCACGCCCCGGTCGAGCCAGAACCGCAGGATGTCCTCGAACTCGGCGCGTACCTCCGGGTGGCGCCAGTTCAGGTCGGGCTGGGCCGGGTCGAACAGGTGCAGGTACCACTGCCCGTCGGCGACCCGGGTCCAGGCGGGGCCGCCGAAGATGCTCTCCCAGTCGTTGGGCGGCAGTTCGCCCCGCTCGCCCTTGCCGTCGGCGAAGAGGTAGCGCTCGCGTTCCGGGGAGCCGGGGCCGGCGGCGAGGGCCGCGGTGAACCACGGGTGGGCGCTGGAGGTGTGGTTGGGCACCAGGTCCACGATGATCCGCAGGCCCAGGGCGTGCGCGTCGGTGATCATCGCGTCGAAGTCGGTGAGGGTGCCGAAGAGCGGGTCCACGTCCCGGTAGTCGGCAACGTCGTAGCCGGCGTCGACCTGCGGCGAGGTGTAGAAGGGGGTCAGCCAGAGCGCGTCCACCCCGAGGTCGCGCAGGTGGGGCAGGCGCTGCCGGATGCCCTGGAGATCCCCGACGCCGTCCCCGTTCGCGTCGGCGAAGCTGCGGACGTAGACCTGGTAGACGACCGCGGACCGCCACCAGTCGTTGTCGGCGGTCAGCGGCGTGGGCTGGGGGGCGGAGGTCATCGGTGAGGATCCCCGTTCTGTGGCGCGGGACGGCGGTGCCCGGTGCGGGCTGGTGGTGGGCGCAGGGTGTCTGAGCAGAATGCCGCTCTTGCGCTGCAAGAGTCAAGCATTCCTTGCGCAAGGAATGACGGCGGGCGGGGCCGGTCCGCCGGATCGGCGCGGTGTCAGGCGGGGACGGCGAGGGTGGAGCGCTGGCGCTTCGCGCCGCCGCCCGTGTCGGCCGCGCGGGCCACCGCGGTCGAGCCACGCACCACCAGCTCGGGGCGGAACACGTACTCGGAGTTCGGGGCCGCGTGCCCGTTGATCTCGTCGACCAGGGCCCGGACGGCGGCCACCGCCATGGCGGCGACCGGCTGGCGCATGGTGGTCAGCGGTGGGTCGGTGAAGGCCATCAGCGGAGAGTCGTCGTAGCCGACCACCGAGACGTCGTCGGGGACGGCGAGGCCGCGCTGCCGGGCGGCCCGGATCGCGCCGAGCGCCATCAGGTCGGAGCCGCAGACCAGGCCGGTGACGCCCCGCTCGATGAGCCGGCCGGCGGCGGCCTCGCCGCCCTCGACGCCGAACAGGGAGAGCTCGGCCAGCTCGCCGACCTCCGCCTCGGTGGTGCCGACCAGCCGGGCCATCGCGGCGCGGAAGCCGGTCACCCGGCGCTGCACCGGCACGAACCGGTCCGGGCCGGTGATCAGGCCGATCCGCCGGTGGCCGAGGGCGACCAGGTGTGCGACGGCCAGCTCGGTCGCCTCGCCGTCGTCGCAGGAGACGAAGGGCGCCGCGATGCCGGGCGCGTACCCGTTGATCATGACGATCGGCAGCGGGCGGGCGATCAGCGCGCGGTACCGGTCGTGGTTGGCGGCGGTGTCGGCGTGCAGCCCGGAGACGAAGACGATCCCGGAGACCTGCCGGTCGAGCAGCATCTCGACGTACTCGTCCTCGGTGACCCCGCCGGGCGTCTGGGTGCAGAGCACCGGGGTGAACCCGCTCTGCGCCAGCGTCGACTCGATGACCTGGGCGAAGGCCGGGAAGATCGGGTTGTCCAGCTCGGGCACGACCAGGCCGACCAGCCCGGCGCTGCGCTTGCGCAGCCGGGCGGGGCGCTCGTAGCCGAGCACGTCGAGGGCGGTGAGGACAGCCTGCCGGGTCTCCGGGGCCACTCCGGGGCGGTCGTTGAGCACCCGCGACACCGTGGCCTCGCTGACTTCGGCCTGTTGGGCGATGTCGGACAGTCGAGCGCGCATGGCGGCACTTTAGCTCACCGGCAACTTCTTGCGTACGCTCCTGCAAGCCCTTCCATTATCTGCAACCTCTTGCTAACGTCCCCGCAACATGCGAGAGCAGCGGCGCAGCACCCCGCGCCGGTCAGCAAGAAACTTTCGAGCTTTCCACTGGCGGGCCGCCCTTCCCCCGGCGGGCCGCCATGACGACAGGAGTACCGATGCGCATCCGTACCGCGGGTGTGGTCGCTGTCCTCGGCCTGGCGCTCGCCGCGTCCGGCTGCGGCGGCAGTGACGGCGACAAGCCGGCCGCCAAGGAGTCCGCCAAGGCCACCGGCGGCAAGCTGGTCATCTGGGCCGACGACAAGCGGACCGCGGCCCTGAAGCCGTTCGCCGAGGAGTTCGGCAAGGAGAACGGCGTGACCGTCGAGGTCCAGGCCGTCTCCAAGGACCTGCAGACCAACTTCGTCACCGCCTCGCAGCAGGGCAGCGGCCCGGATGTCGTGGTCGGCGCGCACGACTGGATCGGCAACATGGTCCAGAATGGCGCCATCGACCCGGTGCAGCTCGCCGCCGAGCAGAAGAGCGCGTTCAACGAGACCGCGATCAAGGCCGTCACCTTCAACGGCCAGCTCTACGGCGTCCCCTACGCCACCGAGAACATCGCGCTGATCCGCAACACCGAGCTGGCCCCCGAGGCGCCGAAGACGATCGAGGACCTGGTCGCCGCCGGCAAGAAGCTCAAGGCTGAGAAGAAGGCCAGCGAGATCCTCTGCCTCCAGTCCGGCCAGAACGGCGACGCGTACCACGTGTACCCGCTGTACACCTCGGGCGGCGGCTACCTGTTCGGCACCACCGCCAACGGCGACTACGACCCGAAGGACCTGGGCGTGGGCAAGCCGGAGTCGATCGCCGCCTTCCAGAAGATCGCGAAGCTCGGTGAGAAGGGCGACGGCGCGCTGAAGCGCTCCATCACGGGCGAGAACTCCATCGCCACCTTCACCGGCAAGAAGTGCGCCTTCCTGGTCTCCGGCCCGTGGGCCATCGCTGACGCCAAGAAGGCGAACATCAAGTACGACATCTCCCCGGTCCCCGGCTTCGCCGGTGGCAAGGAGGCCCAGCCGTTCGTGGGCGTCCAGGCGTTCTACGTCGCCGCCAAGGGCAAGAACAAGGCCCTGGCGCAGGAGTTCGTCACCAACTACGTGACCAAGCCGGAGCTGGCCGTCGCGCTGTACAAGGCCGAGCCGCGCCCGCCGGCGCTGACCGCCGCCTTCGACCAGGTCAAGGGTGAGGACGCCGACCTGGCCAAGTTCCAGGAGGCCGGCAGGAACGGCCAGGTGCTCCCGGCGATCCCGGCCATGGCCGCGATCTGGGACCCGTTCGGCAAGGCGGAGGCCGCCATCATCGGCGGCGCCGACCCGGCCAAGACGATCACCGCCGCGGGCAAGACCATCGCGGGTCAGATCAAGTAATGAGCACGTCGCTGTCCGGCCCGGGGTCTGCTGAGCAGGCCCCGGGCCGGGAGCCCGGTCGCCGCGGGCTCCCGCGCACATCCCGTACCGCGCGGAACCACGCGCCGATCACCGCGACCGGCCTCGTCGTCAAGGTGGTCCTGCTCGGCCTGGTGGCCGGGATCGCGATCTGGGCGGCGTTCCCGCTCGTCGAGGCCGAGCACTGGGTCGGGCTGGGGATCCTCGCCGCCACGACCGCCGGCCTGTTCTACCTCTACCTGACCCGCCGGCACATCCCGGCCAAGTACCTGGTCCCCGGCACGCTCTTCCTGATCGCCTTCCAGGTCTTCCCGGTGCTCTACACCGCGAGCACCGCGTTCACGAACTTCGGTGACGGCCACCGCGGCAGCAAGGACGACGCGATCGTCGCCATCCAGACCTCCTCGGTGCAGCAGGTCCCCGGCTCCACCGAGTACTCCCTCTCCATCGCCACCAAGGGCGACCCGGCCACCGGCGCGCTGGTCTTCCTGCTCAGCGACCCGAAGACCAGGGAGGTCTTCGCGGGTGACGCGGAGGGCCTGCGCAAGCTCGACGCCGGCGACGTCACGGTCAGTCCGACCGGCAAGATCACCGACGCGGCCGGCTTCACCGTGCTCAACTTCGGTCAGGCCAGCGGCCGCAGCAAGGACATCACCGACCTGGTGGTGCCGACCGCCGGCGGCGCGGTCCGCTCCAACGGCCTGTCCCGCGCCTACGAGGGCAAGGCCGTCCGGGCGTACGACGCGGGCTGCGACTGCGTCAAGGACAGCGAGACCGGCAAGACCTGGACCGCCGACCCGGCGACCGGATCCTTCGTGGCCGACGACGGCGAGCGGCTCACCCAGGGCTGGAAGGTCAACGTCGGGCTGAAGAACTTCAGCCGGGTGCTCACCGACCCGAACATCTCCGGGCCGTTCTTCGGCACGCTGCTGTGGAACTTCGCCTTCGCGATCGGCTCGACCGGGCTCACCTTCCTGCTCGGCATGGCCATCGCGCTCGCGCTGCACTCGCCCCGGATGCGCGGCACCAACTTCTACCGGGTGCTGCTGATCCTGCCGTACGCCATGCCGTCGTTCGCGATGCTGCTGGTCTGGCGGGACATGTTCAACACCGACTTCGGCCTGGTCAACAACCTGTTCGGGCTGGGGGTCGACTGGTTCGGCGGTGCGTGGACGGCCCGGCTCGCGGTGCTGCTGGTGCAGCTCTGGCTGGGCTACCCGTACATGTTCCTGGTGGCCACCGGCGCGCTCCAGGCGATCCCGCGGGAGCTGACCGAGGCCAGCTCGGTCGACGGGGCCAGCCCGTGGCAGTCGTTCCGGTCGGTCACCCTGCCGCTGCTGCTGGTCGCGCTCTCGCCGCTGCTGATCGCGTCGTTCGCGTACAACTTCAACAACATCAACGCGATCTGGCTGACCACCGAGGGCGGGCCGTTCCCGGCGGACAACCCGACCAACGGCGCCACCGACCTGCTCATCACCTACACCTACCGGCTGGCCTTCGGCGCCCAGGGCGCCGAGTTCGGCATGGCCGCCGCGGTCTCGCTCTTCATCTTCGCGATCGTGGCCACGGTGTCGGCGATCAGCTTCCGGCGGACCCGCAAGCAGGAGGAGGTGTACTCGTGACGACCCACGCGAACGCCGCCGTCGCCAACCGCAACGCGAAGGGCCGGTCCAGGAATCGCTGGTTCGCCCGGGTGGGCTGGCGGCACCTCGTCGGGGTGCTGGCCGTGGTCTTCAGCCTCTTCCCGATCCTGTTCGTGCTCTCCGCGGCGCTCAACCCGCTCGGCACACTCTCCTCGACCGAGCTGCTGCCGACCGGGGCGTCGGCCGAGAACTTCAGCAACCTGTTCCGGAAGACCGCCTTCGGCCACTGGTTCCTCAACTCGCTGCTGATCGCCGGTGCGGCCAGCTTCCTGTCGATCTTCCTGTCCGCGCTCGCGGCGTACGCGTTCTCCCGGATGCGTTTCGCCGGGCGCCGGGTCGGCCTGCTCGCGCTGCTGCTGATCCAGATGTTTCCGCAGTTCCTGGCCATCGTGGCGATCTTCCTGATCTTCACCACGGTCACCGACCTGTGGCCGGTGATCGGCTTCAACACCCCGTGGGGCCTGTTCCTGCTCTACATGGGTGGCGCGCTGGGCGTGAACACCTGGCTGATGAAGGGCTTCTTCGACACCCTGCCGCGGGAGCTGGACGAGTCGGCGACCATGGACGGCGCCTCGCACGCCCAGGTCTTCTTCCGGATCATGCTGCCGCTGGTGGCGCCGATCCTGGCGGTGACCGCGCTGCTGTCGTTCATCGGCACGATCAACGAGTTCATGATCGCCAACGTGTTCCTCACCAACACCGAGTCGAAGACCCTCGCGGTCGGCATGTTCGGCCTGGTGGCGGGCGAGCGCAACAACAACTTCGGGATGTTCGCGGCGGGCACCCTGCTCACCGCCGTCCCGACGGTGCTGGTGTTCCAGTTGCTCCAGCGCTACATCGTCTCCGGCCTGACCGCCGGAGCAGTCAAAGGCTGAGCCTCCTCGGCTCACGCTGCGGCAAGGGCGTCGTGTCGACGTACACCGGAGCGGTTTCCGGGCGGACCGTCGCGGTCGGGTGACCGACCGCGGCGGGTGCCCGCCCCACTCCCTGTCTCGAACGACGCGAAAGGCATGCCCATGTCTCTCCAGCCGCACCACGACGGATCCGCCACCTACCTGCCCGAGCAGGAGCCCGCGCTCGGGCAGGTCGTCCCGGTCTTCGTCCGGGTGCCGGCCGGCGCCGGCGTCCGCCAGGTGCACGTCCGGACCACCGGCGACGGCGAGCCGCGCTTCGCCGAGGCGGTGGTCGACCGCACCGAGGGCGGTGACGTGTGGTGGCGGGCCGACGTCGAGGTCCGCAACCCGGTCAGCAACTACCGCTTCCTGCTCGACGGCGCGGCGGGCGCCCGCTGGCTGAACGCGGCCGGCCTGGTCGACCACGACGTGCCGGACAACGGCGACTTCAAACTGGTCAGCTACGCGCCCCCGCCGGCCTGGGCCCGGGACGCGGTGATCTACCAGGTCTTCCCGGACCGGTTCGCCCGCTCGGCCGCCGCCGACGGCCGGACGGCGCCGGACTGGGCGATCCCGTGCGACTGGGACACCCCGGTGATCGGGCGCGGCCCGGAGACGCCGCGGCAGTTCTACGGCGGCGACCTCGACGGGATCACCGAGCGCCTGGACCACCTGGACCGGCTCGGGGTGAACACCGTCTACCTCACGCCGATCTTCCCGGCGCGCTCCAACCACCGGTACGACGCGGCGAGCTTCGACACGGTCGACCCGCTGCTCGGCGGGAACGCGGCCCTGGCTCGGCTGGCCGACGCGGTGCACGCCCGGGGCTGGCGGCTGCTCGGTGACATCACCAGCAACCACACCGGCGACGCCCACCAGTGGTTCACCGCCGCCGTCTCGGACGTGCACGCGCCCGAGCGGGAGCTGTACTACTTCGACCTGGCCGGAGGGGACTACGAATCCTGGAACGGGGTCAAGTCGCTGCCGAAGCTCAACTGGGGCAGCGCCGAGCTGCGCCGGCGCTTCGCCACCGCCGAGGACTCGCTGCTGCGCCGTTGGCTGCGCCCGCCGTACGCGCTGGACGGCTGGCGGGTGGACGTGGCGAACATGACCGGCCGGCGGGGCGCGGACGCGTACACCCACGAGGTGGCCCGGCTGCTGCGGGAGGTGGTCGCCGACACCCGGGCCGACGGACTGCTGCTCGCCGAACACGGCCACGACCACACCGGTGACCTGGACCGGGACGGCTGGCACGGCACCATGAACTACGTCGGCTTCACCGACCCGGTCTGGTCCTGGCTGCGTCTCGGTGACGACCCGGTGCCGAACTTCCTCGGGACGCCCGGCGGGGTGCGGCGGCGGGACGCGGGCGCCGTGCTGGCCACCATGAACACCTACCGGTCGCTGATCTCGTGGCGGTCGTACACGCACTCGTGGCAGTTGCTCGGCTCGCACGACTCGGCCCGGATCCGGACCGTGGTCGGCGGCGCGGCCCGGCAGGAGGTGGCCGCCGGCCTGCTCGCCACCATGCCGGGCACGCCGGTGATCTTCGCGGGCGACGAGTTGGGCCTGACCGGCGACAACGGGGAGGGCTCGCGTACCCCGATGCCGTGGCACCGGCCGGAGAGCTGGGACACGCCCACCTTCGACGCGTACCGGTCGCTGCTGGCGCTGCGGCGCACCGAGCCGGCGCTGCGGCACGGCGGCCTGCGCTGGGTGCACGCCGACGCCGACACGCTGGTCTTCCTCCGCGAGGCGCCGACCGGCGCGGTGCTGGTGCTGGCCCGCCGCGCGCCCGGCACCCCGGTCCGCCTGACCGGCCTGCCGACCGGCGACAACGTGTACGGTGGCGCCCCCGCCCTACGCCCCGACACCACCGGCACGGTGACTCTCCCCGCAGACGGCCCCACCTTCCAGGTCTGGCGCCTTACCTGACCCCACCGTCTCCGCGATCTTGCAGTTTGGGCCCGCGTTCTGCGGCTTTTGCCCCTCCTGTAGGGGCGCCAACTGCAAGATCGCGGGGGAGTCAGGGGCGGGGGAGCAGGGCGCGGACGCCTGACAGGTAGGTGGCGCGGTCGGGGGTGCCGGTCAGGACGCGTTGCAGGACGTAGCCGGGGACCAGGGCGAACAGGGCCGCGCCGACCGCCTCCGGGTCGGCGTCCGCGGGTAGTTCGCCGGCCGCGTGGGCGCGCCGGGCCAGCGTGGTGAAGTGGTTGCGGAAACCGGTGTACGTCCGGCCGACGAACTCGGCGAGCGCCGGATCCCGCTGCGCCTCGCCCCACACCTGGATGGCCAGTGGCAGTACGCCGTCCGGGCCGGTCTGCGTGTCGACGTAGGTGAGTGCGCGGTCCAGCGCGTCGACCAGCGGCAGCGGCGGGTCGGCCGCCGCCAGTTCGGCGAAGATCCCCTCGGCCCCGCCGACCACCGACTGCGCGATCGCGGTGATCAGGTCGTTCTTGCTCGGGAAGTAGCGGTAGACCGCGCCGACCGAGAGGCCGGCCTCCCTGATCACGTCCTGCATCGAGGTGTTGTGGAAGCCGTCGCGCCGGAAGCAGCGCCGGGCCGCGTCGAGGATCTGCTGGCGGCGGGCCGCGAGGTGTTCGTCCGATACGCGTGGCACGACCCACAGTGTAAAGCGAACGTTCGTTCTTGACGGCGGACCGTGCGGTATCGCACGCTCAGTTCAAGAGAACGAACGTTCGTTTTAAGGAGGCGGAGATGCCCGCTCGGCTGTCTCGGATCCGCTCGCCCTGGCTGCTCGCCGCGCTGCTCGCCAGCCTGGCGGTGGTGGTGCAGGCGCTGCTCGTACCCCTCTTCGCGGCGCCGGCCGCCCACCTGGCGCCGCGCGACCTGCCGGTCGCCGTCGCCGGGCCGCCGCCCGCAACCGCCGAACTGGCCGACCGGCTCGCCGCCGCCCGGCCCGGCGGCTTCGCCGTGACCACGCTGCCGGACGGGGCCGCGGCCGACCGGGCGCTGCGCGACCGCGAGGTCTACGCCGCCTTCGTGGTCGGCCCGGACGGCGTGGCCCTGCACACCGCCCCGGCCGCGAGCCCGACCGTGGCCGCGCTGCTCACCGAGGCCGCCGCGCAGCTCTCCGCCGGCCGGCCGGTGCCGGTGGTGCAGCTCGTGCCGGCCGACCCGGACGACCCGCGCGGGGCCGGCTTCGCCGCCGGGTTCCTGCCGTTGGCGCTGACCAGCATGCTGGCCGGAGCGCTGCTCACCGTGCTGGTCGCCCGGCGCGGCGCGCGGCTGGCCGGCCTGCTCGGCTACGCCGTCCTGGCCGGCCTGGTCGGGGCCGCGGTCCTGCACGGCTGGCTCGGCGTCCTCGACGGCGACGTATGGCTCGAGGCGGCCGTGATGGGGCTGTTCGCGCTCGCCGCGGCGGGCACCGTGGCGGGCCTCGGTGCGCTGCTCGGCGGTGCCGGGCTCGGGCTCGGCGCGCTGCTGGTCTTCCTGGTCGGCAACCCGCTCTCCGCGGTCGGCGCGGCGCCCGAGCTGCTGCCGCAGCCCTGGGGCACGGTCGGGCAGTTCCTGCCGGTCGGCGCGGGCGGCACGCTGCTGCGCTCGGCCGCGTTCTTCGACGGCGCGGGCGCCGGCCGGCCGCTGACCGTGCTGGCCGGCTACGCGCTGGTCGGCCTCGCCCTGGTGCTTGTCGGCCGTCGGACCGTCGGGACCGGCGTGGGCAGCCCGGCGCCGGACGCGCGGCCGGCCGAGGTCACGGTATGACGGCACCTCGCCGGGCCGGCTACTACAGGACGTCGTTGATGGGGGAGGATGATCGGTGTGGAAGCTCTTCGACTGATCCTTCTCTACGTCCATCTGATCGGGTTCGCGATGCTGCTCGGCGGTGCGATCGCCCAGTACGTCAGCGGCCGGCTGCGGATCAACGCGGCCATGCTCTGGGGCTCGGTGATCGGGCTGCTGACCGGAATCGGTCTCTCCGCCCCGTTGCGCGACGGCGACGAGCCGGCACCGGCCAAGCTTGTTACCAAGTTGGTGCTCGCGCTGCTGATCTTTGTCATGGTCTTCTTCTCCCGTAAGCGGGAGTCCGTGAACCGCGGGCATTTCCTTGCGATCATCGGGTTGACGCTGGTCAACGCGGCGGTGGCGGTCTTCTGGCGGTAGCCCCGCGGCGCAGCGGGAGACCAGCGGAAACGGACGTTCGCGACACCTCTCCGGAGGGTCGCCGGCACGAAAGGTGATGTGCCCCACGCGTGGGTTACGTAGGGGTAACGACCGCTCAACAGTCGTGCACGATTGTCGGCCGGTGGGTGGGCGCGGGCGTACGCTCCCGTCCGTAACGTGGGACGCCGGCGGCACACCGCAGGCCGGCGCAAGGGCTGCCACCGCGCACGACGCGGTGTGCAATGGGAAGGAGACGTCTTGCGCTCTGTGCGTGGGATGCGGATCGCCTCCGCCATCGTGGCGGGTGGCCTCGTGCTGGGCGCCGCCGCATGTGGTGAGGCTCCCAAGGACGACAACAACGCCGGCGGCAACGGCGGCAAGAAGTTCACCGCCTGCATGGTGACCGACGTCGGTGGCATCGATGACAAGTCCTTCAACACCTCGGCCTGGAAGGGCCTGCAGGAGGCGAAGAAGGAGAACGACAACATCGACATCAAGAACGTCCAGTCGAAGGCCGAGGCGGACTACGAGGTCAACCTGACCGGGTTCGTCAACCAGAAGTGCGACTTCATCCTGGCCGTCGGTGGCCTGATGTCGGACGCCACCAAGAAGGCCGCCGAGGCGAACAAGAACCAGCAGTTCGCCATCGTGGACGCGAACCCGGGTGTCGACAACATCTACCCGATGCAGTTCGACACCGCGCAGGCCGCCTTCCAGGCCGGTTACCTGGCCGCCGGGCTGAGCAAGACCGGCAAGGTCGGCACCTACGGCGGTCTGCCGATCCCGCCGGTCACCATCTTCATGGACGGCTTCGCCGACGGCGTGGCGTACTACAACAAGGCCAAGAGCAAGAACGTCCAGGTCATCGGCTGGGACAAGGCCGCCCAGAAGGGCTCCTTCACCAACGACTTCGTCAAGCAGGACGAAGGCAAGAAGGTCTCCGACGCGCTGGTCGCCCAGGGCGCCGACATCATCATGCCGGTCGCCGGTGGCGCGGGCCTCGGCACCACCGCCGCCGCGCAGGCCTCCAACGGCAAGTACTCGGTCGTTTGGGTGGACGTCGACGGCTGCGAGAGCACCCCGAACTGCCCGGCGCTGGTCACCACGGTCGTCAAGAACATCCCGGACGCCGTCAAGGACGCCGTGCTGAAGGCCGCCAACGGCGAGAAGCTCCAGGCCAAGCCGGGCTTCGTCGGCACCCTGGCCAACAACGGCGTCTCGATCGCGCCGTACCACGACTTCGACAGCAAGGTCCCGGCGGACCTGAAGGCCGAGGTCGACAAGATCAAGGCGGACATCGCCGCCGGCACCATCACCGTCACCTCGAAGGCCCAGCCGACCAAGTGACCGCTCCGCCGACCGCCGCGGTGAGATCATCGGCCGCGGGGGCCGGCGGGCACCAGGTTTGACGATCCGGCCGCCTCGACCTGCGTGGGGAAGACCCCGCGCGACGTCGGGGCGGCCGGTCACCTTGATCCCCCACTGACCCCCACCCGGCGCGGTGGCGGCGCGGCAGTCGCTACGCTGCACCATCGCTCGCACTCCAGGAGGTTGCGCTGAGACTCGAACTGCGCGGCATCACCAAGCGGTTCGGTGATCTGGTCGCCAACGACCACATCGACCTGACGGTGGAGCCTGGAGAGATCCACGCCCTGCTCGGCGAGAACGGCGCCGGCAAGTCGACCCTGATGAACGTGCTCTACGGGCTCTACCAGCCCGACGAGGGCGAGATCCTGGTCGACGGCAAGCCGCTGAAGCTGAGGGGTCCGTCCGACGCGATCGCCGCCGGGATCGGCATGGTGCACCAGCACTTCATGCTGGTGCCGGTCTTCACCGTGGCCGAGAACGTGATGCTCGGCGCGGAGCAGGTCAAGGGGGCCTTCACCGGCTTCCTGGACCGTCGGCGGGCCCGGCGCGAGGTCGCCGAGGTCTCCGAGCGGTACAACCTCCGGGTCGACCCGGACGCGGTGATCGAGGACCTGCCGGTCGGCATCCAGCAGCGGGTGGAGATCGTCAAGGCGCTCACCCGCGACGTCGACCTGCTCATCCTCGACGAGCCGACCGCCGTGCTGACCCCGCAGGAGACCGAGGAACTGCTCACGGTCATGCGGTCGCTCAAGGAGGCCGGCAAGTCGATCGTCTTCATCACCCACAAGCTGGGCGAGGTCAAGGCGGTCGCCGACCGGATCACGGTGATCCGGCGCGGGAAGACGGTCGGCACCGCCGAGCCGAGCGCCAGCCGGGACGAGCTGGCCGCGCTGATGGTGGGCCGCAGCGTCCGGCTGACCGTGGACAAGAAGCCGGCCCAGCCGGGCAAGCCGATCCTCGAGGTGGCCGGCCTGGTCGTCGACGACGACCGGCAGGTCCGCGCGGTCGACGGCATCGACCTGACCGTGCACGCCGGTGAGGTGCTCGGCATCGCGGGTGTGCAGGGCAACGGGCAGACCGAGCTGATCGAGGCGATCATGGGCCTGCGCCCGGTGCTCGCCGGCTCGATCACCCTGGACGGCCAGGCCGTGCACGGCTGGACCACCAAGAAGGTGCTCCGCGCCGGCGTCGGGTACGTCCCGGAGGACCGCAGCGTCGACGGCCTGGTCAAGGAGTTCTCCGTCGCGGAGAACCTGGTGCTGGACATCTACGACCGGCCGCCCTTCGGCAAGGGCCTCTCGCTCAAGCCGGACGCCATCGCGAAGTCGGCGAAGGAGCGGATCGAGCAGTTCGACGTCCGCACCTCCTCGGCCGACGCGGCGGTCGGCACCCTGTCCGGCGGCAACCAGCAGAAGGTGATCGTGGCCCGGGAGCTGTCCCGGCCGCTGAAGCTCTTCATCGCCGCCCAGCCCACCCGGGGCGTGGACGTCGGCTCGATCGAGTTCATCCACAGCCGGGTCATCCGCGAGCGGGACATCGGCACCGCCGTCATGGTCGTCTCCAGCGAGCTGGACGAGGTGATCGGCCTGGCCGACCGGATCGCGGTGATGTACCGCGGCCGGATCATCGGCGTGGTCGGCCCGGACACCCCGCGCGAGGAGATCGGCCTGCTGATGGCCGGCATCACGCCGGACACCGCCACCACGACCACCGACGGCGCTGGCAACGAGGACGAGGCATGAGTAACCCCAACCCGGTCTCGGGCTCCCCGGACAAGGAGCCGGCGACCGAGGCGCAGGAGGCGCGGAGCGAGGCCCGGGCGACACCGGTCGCGCCCCCCGGCGACACCGAGCGGGCGGCGCCCGCCACCGCGACGAAGCAGCCCGCGGCCCCGGAGTCCCGCCCCTCGCTGGGCCGGCTCTTCCTGGACAACCTCTGGGCGGCCAACACGGTCACCGTGACCGTGCTCGCGGTGCTGCTGGCCATGCTGGTCGGCGCGGTGCTGATCATCGTCTCCGACCCGGAGGTGCTGGCCACCTACGGCTACATCACCGCCCGCCCGGCGGACGCGCTCAACGCCAGCTGGACCGTGGTCAGCGAGGCGTACGCGAACCTGTTCAAGGGCGCCATCTTCGACCCGGACGCGTCCGGCTTCACCGCCGCGCTCGGCCCGATCTCGGAGACGCTGACGTACACCGCGCCGCTGGTCTTCACCGGCCTGTCGGTGGCGCTCGCCTTCCGGGGCGGCCTGTTCAACATCGGCGCCCAGGGTCAGGCGACCATCGGCGTCATCCTCGCCGCCGTCGTCGGCTTCGCGCTTCCGCTGCCGCCCGGGGTGCACCTGCTGGTCGCGCTGATCGCCGGTGCGGCCGGCGGCGCGCTCTGGGGCTTCATCCCGGGCATCCTCAAGGCGCGCACCGGCGCCCACGAGGTGATCACCACGATCATGCTCAACTACGTCGCGGTCTACTTCCTGTCCTGGATCATCGTCCAGAACGGGGTGCAGAACCCGAACCGGTCGGACGCGATCAGCAAGCCGGTCGAGTCCTCCGCCCAGCTGCCCCGGCTGCTCGGCGACAACCTGCGGGTGCACGCCGGCATCCTGGTCGCGGTGCTGATCACCTGGTTCATCGCCTGGCTGCTGAACCGCTCGACGCTCGGCTTCGAGCTGCGCGCGGTCGGCGAGAACCCGGACGCCGCCCGGACCGCCGGCATCAGCGTCACCAAGACGTACGTGCTGGTCATGGCGATCGCGGGTCTGCTGGCCGGCCTCGGCGGGTCGAACATGGTGCTCGGCTCGACCGCGAACGCGCTCACCCCGCTGGTGATCGCACAGATCGGCTTCGACGGCATCCTGGTCGCGCTGCTCGGGCGGCTGAAGCCATGGGGCGTGCTGCTCGCCGCGCTGCTCTTCGGCGCGCTGCAGGCCGGCGGCAACCGGATGCAGTCGTACTCCGGGATCTCGCTGGAGCTGGTCACCGTGCTCCAGGCGCTGATCGTCATCTTCGTGGCCGCGCCGGCCCTGGTAAAGGCGATCTTCCAGCTGCGGGCCGCTCGCGCGGCCCGGTTGCAGACGAGCCTGGCGAAGGGCTGGTAAGGCAATGTCGACCATGGCTGTCCCCGACGTCGCCGTCACCGTCGACGAGGGCTTCTGGACGCGTACCCGCAAGGTCGGTGTCGTCCTGCTGGCGCTGGGCGTGCTCTCCGCCGTGCTGTTCGGCGCGCTCGCGACCGGCCAACAGGCCCGGTTCACCCTCAGCGAGACCGAGGGCGGCGCCGCCCTGGAGATCACCGGAACCGTCGGTGCGATCCTCTTCGGCGTCGTGGCCGCGGCGGCCGGGGGCGCGCTGCTCGCCGGCGTGCCGAAGCGCTGGCTCACCGTGCTGCTCGGTGTCGGGCTGGTCGCCTTCGTGCTCAGCTTCCTGTGCTGGCAGGTCTCCGCCGCCCCCGAGGGGCGCAACTTCATGCCGCTGGTCAACATTGTCCGGGGCACGTTCATCCTGGCCCTGCCGCTGATCTTCGGCGCGCTGTCCGGTGTGCTCTGCGAGCGGACCGGCGTGGTCAACGTGGCGATCGAGGGTCAGCTGCTGATGGGGGCGTTCAGCGGGGCGCTCTTCGGCAGCATCTACCAGAACGTCTGGGTGGGCCTGCTGGCCGCGGCGGTCGGCGGCGCGATCATCTCGCTGCTGCTCGCCGTCTTCGCGATCCGCTACCTGGTCGACCAGGTGGTCATGGGCACCGTGCTCAACCTGTTGGCGCTCGGGGTCACCGGCTTCCTCTACGAGCGGCTGATGCAGACCGACGCGACGAAGTACAACAGCGCGCCTCGGTTCGGCAACTGGGAGATCCCGCTGCTCAAGGACATCCCGCTGATCGGCCCGGCGCTGTTCCGGGGCAACATCTTCCTCTACCTCGGCCTGCTGCTGGTGCTGGTCATCCACCTCGCGCTGTTCCGTACCCGGTGGGGCCTGCGGACCCGGTCGGTGGGTGAGCACCCGACGGCCGCCGACACGCTCGGTGTGAAGGTGCTGCGGCTGCGCTACCGCAACGTGATCATGGCCGGCCTGGTGGCCGGCGTGGGCGGCGCCTCCTACACGCTGGCGCTCTACTCGTTCACCAAGAACATGATCGGCGGTAAGGGCTTCATCGCCCTGGCCGCGCTGATCTTCGGCCGGTGGAGCCCGACCGGTGCGCTGCTCGCGGCGCTCTTCTTCGGCTTCGCCGACCAGCTCGCCACCTACCTGGGGGCGATCGGCAGCAGCATCCCGAGCCAGTTCCTGGCGATGCTGCCCTACCTGGCGACGATCCTGGCGGTGGCCGGGCTCGTCGGCAGGGTCCGGGCGCCGGCCGCCGACGGCAAGCCGTACATCAAGGGCTGACCGCCCGCGACGCAGCGTGCCCGGCGGGGGAGATCTCGCCGGGCACGCCCGTCTCCGGCCGCCACCGCGACCGATCAGCGTGAATTGGGCAGAATGGGAGGCGTGATGGAGATCGACTGGGAGCGGCTGCGGGCCGCCGCCACCGAGGTCATGCGGCACGCGTACGCGCCCTACTCGAAGTTCCCGGTCGGGGCGGCCGCCCTGGTCGACGACGGCCGGGTGGTGGTCGGCTGCAACGTGGAGAACGCCGCGTACGGCGTGGTCCTCTGCGCCGAGTGCGGGGTGGTCTCCTCCCTGCACGCCACCGGCGGCGGCCGGATCGTCGCGCTGTCCTGCGTCGACGCCACCGGCGAGCCGCTCATGCCCTGCGGGCGCTGCCGACAGCTGCTCTGGGAGAACGGCGGCCCGGAGTGCCTGGTCGAGACGAAGGGCCGGCCGCTGCGGATGGCCGAGTTGCTGCCGCACGCGTTCGGCGTGGAGGACCTCGAGGCCGTGGTCGGCGAGACCCCGCTGCCGGTGGTGCCGGAGCGGCTGGCCGCCTGGCGGGGCCGGGGCACCGTCTTCGTGCACCCCGACCTCTCCGCCGGGCAGCAGGTCTGGACGGCGTACTGGGAGCGGTCGGCCGGGGACACCGAGGACGCCGAGACCGGCGTGCTGGAGGAGGGCCCGACCTGGGACGACCCGGCCGAGGCGATCACCTGGGGGCTGGCCCGGACGCCGCGTGTCGTCGTGGTGGACGCGTCGGGCACCATCTTCTGGGCCGGTGAGGGTGACCCGCCCCTGGAGATCCCGATCCGCTGGTCCGGTGCGTGAGCTTGGGGATCGCGGTTCGTGGCTCGGTTCCCCAACGACGAGGAAAGATCATTCAATGAGTGCATTCACGGCGGTTGACGTCATCCGGGCCAAGCGGGACGGGGGCGTGCTGAGCGACGGCCAGATCGACTGGGTGGTCGACGCGTACACCAGGGGGTTGGTGGCCGACGAGCAGATGTCGGCGCTGGCCATGGCGATCCTGCTGCGCGGCATGACCGCCCCGGAGATCGCCCGGTGGACCGCCGCGATGATCGCCAGCGGTGAGCGGCTGGACCTCTCGCCGGTGGCCCGGCCGACCGTGGACAAGCACTCCACCGGCGGCGTCGGCGACAAGATCACCCTGCCGCTGACGCCGCTGGTCGCGGCCTGCGGCGCGGCCGTGCCGCAGCTCAGCGGCCGGGGCCTCGGCCACACCGGCGGCACCCTGGACAAGCTGGAGTCGATCCCCGGCTGGCGGGCCGCGCTCGGCAACGACGAGTTCATCGCCCAGCTTCGCGACGTCGGCGCGGTGATCTGCGCGGCCGGCGACGGGCTGGCCCCGGCCGACCGCAAGCTGTACGCGCTGCGCGACGTGACCGGCACCGTCGAGGCCATCCCGCTGATCGCCAGCTCGATCATGAGCAAGAAGATCGCCGAGGGGACCGGGGCGCTGGTGCTCGACGTGAAGGTCGGCTCCGGCGCCTTCATGAAGAACGTCGACGACGCCCGCGAGCTGGCCCGGACCATGGTCGAGCTGGGCGGGGCGCACGGGGTGCGCACGGTCGCCCTGCTCACCGACATGTCCACTCCGCTCGGCCTGGCCATCGGCAACGCGGTCGAGGTGACCGAGTCGGTCGAGGTGCTGGCCGGCGGCGGCCCGGCCGACGTGGTGGAGCTGACCCTGGCGCTGGCCCGGGAGATGCTGGCCGTGGCCGGCCTGCCGGACGCCGACCCCGAGGCGGCGCTGCGGGACGGCCGGGCCATGGACGCCTGGCGCGCGATGATCCGGGCGCAGGGCGGCGACCCGGACGCCCCGATGCCGACGGCCGGCGAGGTCGAGGTGGTCACCGCGACCGAGGACGGCTACGTCGCCGAGATCGACGCGTACGCCATGGGCGTGGCCGCCTGGCGGCTGGGCGCCGGCCGGGCGCGCAAGGAGGACCCGGTGAGCATCCCGGCCGGCGTGGTGCTGCACAAGCGCCCCGGCGACCCGGTGCGCGCCGGCGAGCCGCTGTACGAGTTGCGCGCCGAGCACGCCGAGCGGATCCCGGCCGCGCTGGCCGAGGCGGAGCGGGCGGTGCGGATCGCGCCGGCCGCCCCCGCCGCGAAGCCGCTGGTGATCGAGCGGATCGGCTGAGCTTTCCCGGTCATGGTGCGGTGCCGACCGAGCCGCTATTCTCGCAGGCCAAGGGGGACCGACCGGCGATGAGCCGTTGCGAGCAGACAGGGACCTGAGCCGTGCGCGTACCCGCCCCCGACCCCCGGGCCGTTCGTGAGGCGAGCCTCGACGAGCTGTCCCGGCTGGGTCTCCCGTTGCCGCCCCCGCAGTTTCCGCTGGTCTGGGAGCCGGGGGACGAGATCGAGCTGCGTCCCACCCCGGACATCGAGGCCCGGATCGCGGTGCTGCACGTGATCCTGGCCCGCTGCTTCGGGATGCCCGCGCGGGCCGCGATGAGCTGGCTGCTGGAGTCGCACCTGGTCGAGATGGTGACCCCGCCGGAGTGGCAGTTCGTGATGGGCGGCAAGGGCGACCACCGGTCGTTCGTGCTGCACCACGACGCGCTCTTCTCGCTGGCCTGGGTGCTCGGGCTGGCCAAGGAGCTGGACCCGACGGTGCCGGTGGACGAGCGGCTGGTCGAGCGGATGCCGAACCTGGTGACCGGGGAGACCTTCGGCCAGTGGCGGGCCCGGATCCTGGCCGCCCCGCAGCATCCGGCCGACGCGGCCGCCCTGCTCGACCTGCACTACTGCCTGGACTGGGCGTACCTGGAGTCGGAGGAGGCCGGGCTGGCGCTGCCCGGGCTGGTGGACGCGAACGCCATCGGGCAGCGCCGGTGGGCGCTGGAGTGGGCGGTGGTGCTGCGCGGGCCGTACCACGACGACCCGCCGGGCTGGGAAGAGGTCGACCTCTCCACCTGACCGCTGGGGTGGTCAGCGGGGCCGGTGCACGCCGAGCCGCACGGCGAGGGTCACCGGCACCGGCTCGGGCAGCGCGGCGATCCGCTCGGCGAGGTGGGCCGGGTCGGCGTGCCAGGCGCTGGGGCCCATCCCGACCAGGGTGGCCACCTCGGTCCGGCTGAGTTCCAGCCGGACCCGGTGCTCGGCCGCCGACTCCTCGGTGAACTGCCCGCTCAGGCTGCCGGCGACCCGGTCCGCCTTGGCCGGGTCGACCCGCAGCAGGTCGAGCGCCTCGACCAGTTCGGTGAGGTGGTCGGCGGCCGGGGTGACCACCAGCAGCGCGCCGGTCGGGTGGAGCACCCGGTGGAACTCGGGGCCGTTGCGGGGCGCGAAGACGTTGAGCAGCACGGCCGCGGACCGGTCGGCCAGCGGCAGCCGCTGCCAGGTGTCGGCGAGCGCCGCGGCGGCGCGCGGGTGGGCGCGGGCCGCGCGGCGCAGCGCCGGCTTGGCCACGTCCAGGGCCAGGCCGACGGCGTCCGGCAGCGCCGCCAGCACCGCCGCGAGGTACCACCCGGTCCCGGCGCCGGCGTCCACCACCAGGGGGTACGCGTCGCGACAGGAGCCGGACACGATCTGGCGGGCGGTCGCGGCGAGCGCGGCGGCGACGGGTTCGTAGTGGCCGGCGGCCAGGAAGTCGGCGCGGGCGGCGACCATCTCGGCGGTGTCCCCGGTGTGCGGGGCGCCGCCGGCGAGCAGGTTGACGTAACCCTGGCGGGCGACGTCGAAGCTGTGCCGGCGCGGGCAGCGCAGCGCTTGGGCGGTGCCGGCGGTGGTCTCGGCCAGCGGCTCGGCGCAGACCGGGCAGCGCAGCCGGTCGAGGATGCGGTGGTCCACGTCAGCCCTCCGGTGTGGTCCGGCGGCCGGACAGGCGGTCGACCACCCGCTGGGTCAGCGCGCCGAGCGCGTCGATCTCCTCCGGGGTCAACAGGTCGATGAGGTGTCGCCGGACCGCGGCGACGTGGCCCGGGGCGGCGGCCTCGATGGCAGCCCGGCCGGCCGGGGTGAGCACGACGACCGAGCCGCGGCCGTCCGAGGGACATTCTTCCCGGCCGACCAGGCCGCGCTGCTGCATCCGGGCCAGATGGTGGGACAGCCGGCTGCGCGACCAGAGCATCCGGTCGGCCAGCTCGCTGAGCCGCAGCCGCTGGTCGGGCGTCTCGGAGAGGTCGGAGAGGACGTCGTAGTCCGGCTCGGAGAGGCCGGCGTCCTGCATCAGCTCCCGGGCCAGCTCCAGGTCGAGCAGGCGGCGCATCCGGCGGTAGCCGCGCCAGGCCCTGTTCTCGCGCGCATCCAGCCAGCGTGGGGCGTCCATGTGCCGAGCCTAACCGACTTGTTGACATGTCACCAAACCCGCTCTACGGTCGATGACATGTCAACCACATTGCCGACGCGGCTCGTGCGGCTCCTCGCCGGCCTGGCCCTCTTCGGCGCCAGCGTGGCGCTGATGGTCCGTGCGGATCTCGGCCTGTCCTCCTGGGACGTGCTGCACCAGGGCCTTGCCGCCCGAACCGGTCTGCCGCTCGGGTGGGTCGTCAACGGCGTGGCGCTGCTGGTCCTGCTGCTCTGGTTTCCGCTGCGCCAGCGGCCCGGCGTCGGGACGGTGGCCAACGTCGCGCTGGTCGGCCTGGCGCTCGACGCGGTGCTGGCCGTACTGCCGCCGCTGTCCGCGCTTCCCGCCCGGATCGGCCTGCTGCTCCTCGGCGTGCTGCTCAACGGGGTTGCCACCGGCCTCTACCTCGGCGCCCGCCTCGGGCCCGGGCCTCGGGACGGCCTGATGACCGGCCTCGCCGCGCGCGGTCTGCCCATCGGCCGGGTCCGCACCCTGATCGAGCTGGCGGTGCTCGCCGTCGGCTGGCTGCTCGGGGGCACGGTCGGTCCCGGCACCCTGCTGTACGCGTTGGCCATCGGGCCGCTCGCCCAGTTCCTCATCCCCCGACTCGCCGTGCCGGTCCCCGGCCGGCCCGCCCCGACAGGAGTGACCCCGCCATGCCCCGCCTGAACGTGATCGTCGCCAGCACCCGACCCGGCCGGGTGGGCCGCCGGATCGGTGACTGGTTCACCGCGGCCGCCGTCCGCCACGGCGCCTTCGACGAAGTACGCCTGGTCGACCTCGCCGAGGTCGGGTTGCCGTTCCACGACGAGCCGCACCACCCGTCCGAGGGGATCTACCTGCACGAGCACACCCGGTCATGGAGCGCGACCACCGCGGCCGCGGACGCCTTCGTGCTGGTGATGCCGGAGTACAACTACGGCTTCAGCGCGCCGCTGAAGAACGCGATCGACTACCTCTACGACGAGTGGCGGCACAAGCCGGTGGGCTTCGTCAGCTACGGCATGACATCCGGGGGCCTGCGGGCGGTGCAGATGATCAAGCAGGTGGTGACCACGTTGAACATGGTGCCGGTCAACGAGGCGGTGACGATCTTCCTGCGGCAGGCGCTGGACGACGCGGGCGAACTGCGGCCCGATCCCGGGCGGGACGAGGCGGCGGACCTGATGCTCGACCAGCTCGCCCGGCTGGCCGTGGCGCTCGCCCCGCTGCGGGCGGTGGCGGCGTGACCGCCCGGCTCTGGGAGCTCTTCGGCGAGCGGGGGCGCGGGGTGCTGGTCACCCTGCGCCGGGACGGCCGGCCGCAGCTCTCCAACGTCGACTACCTGGCCGAGCCGGGGCTGATCCGCTGCTCCACCACCGGCGACCGGGCGAAGGTGCGCAACCTGCTGCGCGACCCGCGGGCCAGCTTCCACGTCAGCACACCTGACGGCGGGGCGTACGCGGTGGCCGAGGGGCGGGTGGCCGTCACCCCGCCGGCCGCGGCGGCCGACGACGCCACGGTCGAGGAACTCGTCGAGGTCTACCGGCGGATCCGGGGCGAGCACCCGGACTGGGCGGACTACCGGGCGGCCATGGTGGCCGACGGCCGGCTGGTGCTCCGCCTCACGGTCGAGCGGGTGTACGGCTGGCGGCCGTGAGCCGGCCCGGTCCGGTGCCGTGCCGCGGCCCTCGGTGACTAGGGTCGGTGCATGGCAATCTCGTACGAGGACATCGTCAAGGTCCCGAAGGCGCTGCTGCACGACCACCTCGACGGCGGTCTGCGGCCCGCGACGATCGTCGAGCTGGCTGCCGAGGCCGGCCACGAGCTGCCCACCACCGACCCCGAGGCGCTGGGCCGCTGGTTCGCCGAGGCGGCGAACTCCGGTTCGCTGGAGCGCTACCTGGAGACGTTCGCGCACACCGTGGCGGTCATGCAGACCGGGCCCGCGCTGCGTCGGGTGGCCCGCGAGTGCGCGCTCGACCTGGCCGCCGACGGGGTGGTCTACGCCGAGGTCCGGTTCGCTCCTGAGCAGCACCTGGAGCAGAACCTGACCCTGGACGAGGTGGTCGACGCGGTGGTCACCGGCTTCCGGGAGGGCAGCGCCCTGGCGGCCGAGGCGGGCACCCCGATCCGGGTCGGCACGCTGCTCACCGCGATGCGGCACGCGGCCCGCTCGCAGGAGATCGCCGAGCTGGCCGTCCGCCACCGGGACACCGGGGCGGTCGGCTTCGACATCGCCGGAGCGGAGGCGGGCTTCCCGCCCACCCGGCACCTGGACGCCTTCGAGTACCTCCAGCGGGAGAACTTCCACTTCACCATCCACGCCGGCGAGGCGTTCGGGCTGCCGTCGATCTGGCAGGCGATCCAGTGGTGCGGCGCGGACCGGCTGGGGCACGGCGTCCGGATCGTCGACGACATCACGCCGGGGAACCCGCCGATGCTGGGCCGGCTGGCCGCGTACGTCCGGGACAAGCGGATCCCGCTGGAGCTGTGCCCCTCCTCGAACGTGCAGACCGGGGCGGCCGCGTCGATCGCCGACCACCCGATCGGGCTGCTGCGCGACCTGCGCTTCCGGGTGACGGTGAACACCGACAACCGGCTGATGAGCGGCACCTCGATGTCCCGGGAGATGGCCCTGCTGGTGGACGCCTTCGGCTACGGCTGGAAGGAACTCCAGTGGTTCACCATCAACGCCATGAAGAGCGCCTTCATCCCGTTCGACGAGCGGCTGAAGATCATCGACGAGGTGATCAAGCCGGCGTACGCCAAGCTGATCGGCTGATCACGGCTGCCGCGGGTGGTCGGCCAGCAGGGCGGCCACCCGGCGCAGCACCTGCCCGGCCCGGGCCGCCTCGGCGCCCAGCCCGGTCTGCCGGCGCAGCACCGCCGGCTCGGCCCGCAGCAGCGCCACCCCGCGCCGGATCAGCACCCGGGGCGCCTTGCGCTGCTCGGCCAGGTCGCGGGCGAGCCGTCGGACGAAGGTCGCGCCACGCGGGCGGCGCAGCGCGTACGCCCCGGCGAGCAGCCCCCGGCGGCGGCACTCCGCGACGATCTCGGCGGCGAAGATCCCTTCGGCGACGAAAAGTGGCGATCCGTCGACGTCGAATGGCCGGGTGGCCACCCGCCGGTCCGCGCCGATCGCATAAACCGGCACTTCGGCCTTGCCCTCCCGGGCCAGTCGGGCGATTGTTTCCACCGCTGTTTCCGCATCCCAGGACAGCGGGGACTCCCAGTCCACCGCGCCGTTCCGACGCGGCAACGTAGGGTCATCGCCGTCCTTGTAGAAGTCATCGAGGCAGAGGACGGGAAGTCCGGTTCGTTGGGCAATATACGACTTTCCGGAGCCGGAGGGCCCGGCGAGCAGGACGACGCGGTGCGGGTGTTCCATTACTTTGAGTAACTCCGGCCAGACGGATTGCTATCAAATTGCATCAACATCTCATCACACCTCCGGCGAGGAACAACCTGGGCTTTCTTCTTGCGGGGCGGCGTGATGGAATCTCGGAGGTCCGACCCGCCGGGTCGGTCGCTCGGCGTTGCCCACGGGCCACGCCGGACGCGGTAATGCGAGGGCGGTGACGTGAGCAAACGGCCATCGACGGCGGGCTCCTTCCTGTCGCGTCTGAGCCGGCCGGCCAGCCGGCTCCGCGACATGCCGATCTGGTCCAAGCTCGGCCTGATCATGATCGTGCCGACCATCGCCACGGTCGTGGTCGGCACCAGCGGTCTGGTCGACCAGCTGGAGACGCTCAACAATGCCAACCGGGCCGGCAACCTGGCCACGCTGATCGGCTACTCAGGTGATCTGGTCGACAAGCTGCAGGACGAGCGGACCGCCGCCGTGCTGCTGCTGAGTGCCGAAGACCCGAAGGTCAAGGCCCGGTACAACGACGTCTACACCCATGCGGGCCAGGAGGTCGACAAGGCGCAGGGGAAGTACTCGCAGCAGCGCGTCGTGCTGGAGGAGCTGCCCCCCGCGCTGGAGAAGACCCTCGACGGGATCGACCAGGACCTTGAAGACCTGTCCGGCTCCCGCAGTCAGGTCTTCAACGGCAAGATGTCGACCAGCTTCGCGGTCAAGGGGTACGACGGCCTGATCAGCGAGCTGCTCGCGGTCCGTGACTCGAGCACCCAGCTCGCCGGCGACAGCGACCTGAGCGACCGGATGCGCGCCGCCGCCGCCGTCGCCCGCAGCAAGGAGTTCCTCTCCGAGCGCCGGGTGGTCGTGCACCTCGCGCTGGACCGCGGCCGGCTCGACCAGTCCCTGCGCACGGACTACATCAAAACCGTCACCGCCGAGCAGCAGGCGATCGAGTCCTTCACCGCCGTCGCCAACGGGTCCGAGAAGGAGCTCTACCAGCAGACCGTCGCCGGGGGCGACCTGCGCGAGGTGTCCTCCTACCAGGGCCAGATCGCCGGCAACGAGTCCGGGACACTGACGGGCGTCTCCTTCGGTGCGGACCAGTGGGACACCGCGATGGTCGGCAACGCCAAGTTGGTCCGTACCGTCGAGTCGCGGCTCGACGGCGACGTGGTCAAGCAGGCCGACCAACTCCGTTCGGACGTGCAGCGCCAGGTCTTCCTGCAGGCGGGCCTGCTGCTGAGCATGCTGCTGCTGGCGATCCTCTTCGCCTACCTGGTCGCCCGCTCGATGGCCCGCTCGCTGCGCGACCTGCGCCAGGGCGCCCTGTCGGTGGCCCAGTACGGCCTGCCGCAGGCGGTGGCCCGGCTGCGCGACCCGCAGGTCACCGGGCAGCTCTCCCCGGTGCAGCTGGCCAACCAGATCGCCGAGCCGCTGCCGGTACGCAGCAAGGACGAGTTCGGTCAGGTGACCGAGGCGTTCAACGCCGTCCACCTGGAGGCCGTCCGGACCGCGGCCGAGCAGGCCGCCCTGCGGGCCTCCGTCGCGACCATGTTCGTCAACCTGGCCCGCCGGTCGCAGATCCTGGTCGACCGGCTGATCGGCCACCTCGACCGGCTGGAGCGCGGCGAGGAGGACCCGGACCGGCTGGCCGAGCTGTTCCAGCTCGACCACCTGGCCACCCGGATGCGCCGCAACGACGAGAACCTGCTGGTCCTCGCCGGCGCGGACTCCACCCGCGTGCAGCGCGAGCCGGCCGCCCTGATCGACGTGCTCCGCGCCGCCCAGTCCGAGGTCGAGCACTACACCCGGATCGAGTTCGGCGTGATCGACCGGGACATCGAGGTCGCCGCGCACGCGGTCAACGACCTGGTGCACCTGGTCGCCGAGCTGTTCGACAACGCCACCGCCTTCTCTCCGCCGGACTCGCACGTCATGGTGGAGGCCCGGCGGGTGGGCGACCGCGCCTCCCTCTACGTCGAGGACCGGGGCATCGGCATCAGCTACGAGCAGCTCCGTGAGCTGAACGAGCGGCTGGCCACGCCGCCGCAGGTGGACGTGGCGGTCTCCCGGATGATGGGCCTGGTCGTGGTCGCCCGGCTGGCCTCCCGGCACGGCGTCAAGGTTGAGCTGCGGCCCGGTGCCGACCGGGGCACGGTCGCCGACGTCACGCTGCCCCCCTCGGTCCTGGTGCCGCGCGCGCTCTCCGGCCGCGGCCAGTCCGCGCCGGCGCTGCCGGCCGCCGGCCCGCAGCAGGGCGGTCCCACCCCGGCGTTCGGCGCCCTGGCCGCGCTGGGCAACGGCCCGCACACCCCGCCGCCGGGCCCGCACCCCGGTGCCTCCGGCAACCAGGTCACCCTCGGCGGGCGCTCCTTCGACCCGGCGTCGCGCAACGGCTCCGGCACCCCGGCCAACGCGGGTTCGGGCCGCGCGATGCCGGCCTGGTCCGACCTGACCGGCGCCGGCCCGCTCGCCGGCGGCGACGGCTTCACGCCGCGGAGCTCGAACGGCCAGCCGATCGACCCGCTGCCGCAGCGGCGCAACCCGGCCGAGGCCGACCCCGCCTCCACCGGCCAGCAGCCGGCCATCCCGCGGCAGCTGCCGAGCAGCCCGGAGGCGCGGCCGTACAACCCGCCGCCGGTCTCCGCCCCGCCGGTCCCGCCGGTGTCGGCGCCGCCGCTGCCGCCGGTCTCCGGTGTCCCGGTCTCCGGCCACCCGGCCTCCGGTTACCCCGTGTCGGGCTCGCCGGCCTCCGGCTACCCCGTGTCGAGCTCGCCGGCCTCCGGCTACCCCGTCTCCGGCTCGCCGGCCTCCGGTTACCCCGTGTCGGGTGCGCCGGTCTCCGGTCAGCCGGTGTCGGCCGCGCCGGCCGCGGGTCACCCGGTCTCGGTGCCCCCGGTGAACCAGGTGCCGCCGCGGCCCGCCCCGCCGACGCCCGCGTCGCACGTCGGCGCCCCACCGGTCTGGCCGCCGGTCGCCACACCCGACCAGGCAGCGGCTCCGGCCGTGCCGGAGCGGCTCGCCGCCGGCCTGGACATGACCACCGAGCTGCCCCGGGTCACCCGCCAGGAGGCGCCCCCGGCCGTCAATCGGCCGACGCCGGCGCCGGCCCCCGCGCAGCGGCCGGCCACCCCGCAGCAGCCGGGCAACCGCCAGCGGTACGCGGACGAGACGATGGAGCTGCCGATCTTCCGGGAGCTCGAGTCGGCCTGGTTCCGTACCCGCCGGCCGGGGCCCAACGAGGAGGCGGCCGCAGCGCAGGCCGCGGCGACCAACGGCGCCGCGACCCAGCAGTTCGCCAAGGTCGACGCCGCCGGTCGGGCCGTCCAGCAGACACCACCCGGGACGACAGGTAACACGCCGATGGCACACACTGCGACGGCCGGCGGCGCGCCGCACGACAACGGCTCGGCGAACGGGGGCGCCCGTCCCGGTAACGCCGGTGCGCTGCCCACCCGGCAGCCCGCCGCCCCGCCGCAGCCCGGTTGGCAGACCGCGGCCGACGACGGATGGAAGGCCGCCTCCGCGGCCACCGAGGTCCCGGTCGCGGAGACCACTCAGAAGGGCCTGCCGAAGCGGAAGCCGATGGCGCAGCTCGTGCCCGGTGGCATCGAGAAGCCGTCCACGTCGGTGCAGCGCCGCACGCCGGAGGGCGTGCGGGGTCTGCTTTCGGCCTACCATCGGGGCGTGCAGCGGGGGCGTACGAACCCGGCTGACAGCAACTCCACCGGCCCGGAGGGGACTCCGGGCGGGCAGCAGTCCTCGCAGTCTGACTCAGGCCCAGTGGCCGGGAGCGGGCAGAAGGAGCAACAAGGATGACAACTACGCAGGATCTCGGATGGCTGCTCGCCAACTTCGCCGACCGGGTGCCCGGTGTGGCGCACGCGGTCGCGGTCTCGGCCGACGGCCTGCTCCTCGCTTCGTCCCGTGACCTTCCGCGGGACCGCGCGGACCAGCTCGCGGCGATCGCGTCCGGCCTGGTCAGCCTGACCCAGGGCGCGGCTCGCTGCTTCGAGGGCGGGGCGGTGCTGCAGACCGTCGTCGAGATGGACAACGGCTTCCTGTTCCTGATGTCCATCTCGGACGGCTCGTCCTTCGCCGTGCTCGCCGCGCGCAGCTGCGACGTCGGGCAGGTCGGTTACGAGATGGCCCTGCTCGTCGACCGGGTGGGCGACGCTCTGACCCCGCAGCCGCGTACGGCTGTCGGGATGATGGGCTGAACGACGCGCTGACCGGTGGGTCAGGAGCGGCAACAACTACGACAAGGACGAATGCCACCGGGGCGAGCCGGTGCCGGGTACGAAGGAGGTGAGCGGCGACATGGTCGATCGTGACGAACCGACCGGAGCGTTGGTCCGTCCATACGCCGTGACCCGCGGTCGTACCCGTCCCCGGCTCGATATCGCCCTGGAGGCGCTCGTCGAGACGACGGTGCGCGGCCGGTCAGTTGCCACAGGCAACGGTGGCCAGGGCCGTGAGCACCAGTACATCGCCGCGCTGTGTGACGGACGCGTGCAGTCGCTCGCCGAGATCGCGGCGCGGCTGCAGCTTCCGCTCGGCGTGGCCCGGGTGCTCATCGCCGACATGGCGACGGACGGCCTGGTCGCGGTCCACGAGCCGACCATTTTGGACGACTCCGACGACGCGGTGGGCACTGAACTGCTGGAGAGGGTGCTGAGTGGACTTCGCAGGCTCTGACATGTCGCACCGGCCGCCGGCCCCGAGCGGGCGCGTGACGTCGGCGAAGATCGTTATCGCCGGTGGATTCGGCGTCGGCAAGACGACGCTGGTCGGCTCGGTCTCGGAGATCACGCCGCTGACCACCGAGGCGATCATGACTTCCGCCGGCGTGGGCGTCGACGACACCCGGCAGGTGCCGGGCAAGACGACGACCACGGTGGCCATGGACTTCGGTCGTATCTCGATCGATCGCGATCTGATCCTGTACCTGTTCGGTACGCCGGGTCAGACTCGGTTCTGGTTCATGTGGGATGAACTGGTCCGGGGCGCGATCGGCGCCGTCGTGCTGGTCGACACCCGTCGACTGGCCGACTGCTTCGCGGCCATCGACTTCTTCGAGCACCGGCGGCTGCCGTACCTGGTGGCCATCAACTGCTTCGACGGGATGCAGTACCACGACCCGCAGGATGTCCGGGACGCGCTGGCGATCTCCTCGGACGTGCCGGTGGTGGCCTGCGACGCCCGGAACCGGGAGTCGACGAAACACGTGCTGATCTCGCTGGTCGAGTACGTGCTCACCATGCGGCGCTCGCGGGCTGTCACCCCCGCCTGACCAGGTGACGAAGCGCCCGGCGGCCATCGGCCACCGGGCGCTTCTCGCTGTCCGCGGTTCGGTACGCTGCGCAGCCGGCCGGTGACCGTCCCGGCGGGATGGTCGGGGTCGGACGATCAGGCGGACAACCGCCGGGTGCCCCGGGGCGACCACGTAGGCGGCGAGCGAGTCGGGTTCCATGCCGCCGTGCCGGAGTCCGGGGCGGTGCCGCAGGGGACGGCCCGGCGATGCTACGCAGTGCACTGCGCACCGCCCGCACCCCGGAGTCGCCGTGCAGCCCGTCGGCGGCCAGCGGGGCGACCCGCCGTACCCGCTGCGGCCCGACCACTCCCGCCAGCCGGCCGGCCACGTGGGCGGCGTCCAGGGGAGCTTGTAGCTGCAGGTGCGCGCGGCGAGCCCACCCGGCGTCAAGTCATCCGGGTGGGCAGGAACACGCAGGTGGGGCGGGACGCGACTCTGATCAGGACCGGTAGCCGGCGGAGCGGTACTCGTACTCCCGGTCGTCGTCGCGGTCGCCGGTGTCCCGGCTGAAGTCCCAGCCGCCGGCCGCCTCCCGACCCGGGCGACCGCCGACGGCGAAGCCACCGATCTCCTGACCGCGACGCCAACCCCGGAAGTAGCCGGTGGTGTTCTCGGCGAGGCTGGCCGCGTTCCGGACGATCCGCAGTGGACGCTCCTCGCGCAGCGGCGAGCCCGGCACCAGGTTGGCCTGCGGGACCCGCTTGGGCAGGCCGGCCTTGGTTTCCGAGCCGACCGCCGGACGGGCCGCCTGCTCGGCCGCCTGCCAGCCGGTGTCCGCGGTGGTCGACCACTCCAGGTCGGCCTCGTCGCCGTGCCCGACGAACCAGGCCGACTTCGCCTGCGCGAAGATCAGCAGGTCGCCGTCGCCCTCGTCGGAGACCGGCGGCGGCCGGTGCTCCTTCGGCGCGGGCCGCCGCTCCAGCGGGGGCGGCAGCTCGGCGTGCGGCGGCAGCTCGGCGCGGGACGGCAGCTCGGCGCGGGGCGCCGGGCCGTTCAGCCGGTTGGCCTCCGCCCGCTCGACCAGCCGGAGCGACGGCGTGTCCAGCCCGGGGTCGGTCGGCGGGTTCAGCTCGTCACGCAGGGCCCGGTCGGCCAGCGGCGGTGGCTCCACCAGCCGCAGCATCGGCGGCTCCTGCGGCAGGTCGTCGGCGAGCCAGGGCGGGGTGACCCGGCCCGGGTCGCTCGGCGCGTCCACGCCCCGCCCGTACGGGTAGGCCCTCGCCTCCTTGGCCCGGTCGTCCTGGTCGTCGCCGTTGTTGACCAGCGGCCAGTTGGCCCGGGATCCCGGGGGAGCGGACTCCTGGCCGGGGCGGGGCGTCGGCACCGGGATGGTCAGGTCGGTGGCGCTGAACCCGCCGGTCGGCGGCTCCTGGTTGGTCTGGTTGGTCTTGGGCCGCGGCGGAATGATCGTGCGCTGCCGCTCGGCCCGCGCCTTGTTGATCGCGGCGGTGGTCAGCGTCGGGCGGAACGGCTCTCCGGCCTCGGCCGGCGGCACGGCCCCGCGCTGCGCCGGGGCGATCGGGGTGATCCCGGGCGGCGGCGGGGGCGGCGCGGAGATCGGCCGGTTGGTCGGCCCGTCCACCCGCGACGGTCGCGGCGCGCCGGTCGGCTCGGGGCGGGCGGGCGGCGCCGAGGCCGGCCGGCCCATGGCGGCCGGAGTGACCGGGGCCGGGGCGACGGGCGGCGGCGTAACCGGCGGCGGGGCCACCGGCGGCGGGCCGAGCGGCCGGGGCGCGGCCGGGCCGGCCGGACCGGAGACCGGCTCGGGACGGCTGCGCCGCCCCACCAACCCGCCGGAGGCGGGCTCGGGGCGGCCACGTCGGGCCGGCTCCTCCAACCCCGCGGAGACCGGCTCGGGGTGGCTGCGTCGGGCGGCCTCTTCCAAGCCGGCGGAGACCGGCTCGGGGCGGCCGCGCCGGGCGGTCTGTTCGGAGATCGGCTCGGGCTCGGTGGGGCGCACCGGGCGCAGCCCGTTGGAGGCCAGCTCCTCGACCTGCTCGCCGCGGCGGGCGGCGGCCCGGCGGCCGGGCGCCGGGGCGGGCGTGGTGACCCGGGCGTTGAGCGCGCCGACCAGCGCGTCGCAGCCGGCGTCGCAGGCCCGGACGGAGGCGACCGCCTGTCGTACGGTCTCGGCGACGGCGGCGGTGAGCGCCCGGTTGACGGTGGCCCGCCGAGGCGTCTCGGAGATGGCGACCCGCAGCGCGGTCACCGCGTCGTCGATGGTGTCGGCGTCGGCCACGCCCTCGGCGGCCAAATGCGCGGCGACGGCGTCCGCCGCGACCGAGACCTCGCGGCCCCGGGCCACCGTGCCGACGAGCATGCCCGGCTCGGGCAGCGCGTCGAGGACGGCCAGGGAGACCGGCTCGGCCGGGTCGGGGTACGCGCGCAGCGCGGCCGGGTAGAGCTCGCGGAGCACCTCGCGCAGCGCCACCGCGGCGGAGTGCCGGCCGCTGGCCAGTGCGGCGTGCGCCGCGAGGACCTGCTTGTAGTTGGCGAGGTCGCGCGGCGCCGGGAGGGTCACCGCGGAAAGCGCGCCGGCCTGGAGCGCCCGGGCCAGCCCGACCGCCCGGCGCTCGGCCGGCGGGGACTGCATCTCCTCAAGGGAGTCGTCGTCGGCGAAGCGCTCGGCGAAGTCGTCGACCGAGTCGTCGTCTGCGATCGCCAGCGGCCGACCCGCCGCGCTGAGCAGCGAGGTGACCGTGTGGTCGTCGCTGTCGGCAGCGATGGCCGCACCGCTCGGCCCGCCCGACCGCTCCACGAGCAGCGCGACCAGCTGGGCGTAGCCCGCCGGGTCGTCGCCGATCTCGCAGACATGCAGCAGACGGCCTGCGTCGTCGACCACAGCGGACGTCAGCGCCGATCCGGCCGAAGCCGACCGGTCGGCCGAATCCGCCGAGGCCAGACCGCAGTACACGCGCACGAGCGCCACGGCATCGTCCTCCTCCCGGGACTCAGGTCTTGCTCTGCCAGAGACTGATGCTCCCCGCTCCGGGTCAGTCGCGCCAGTCCACAACAGCAGAGATCTTGCCGACAATGGTGCGCCAACCCAAACTTGCGGTTTGTGCCCCGATTTTCTTCAGTCGGCGCCGGCCCATGAATCCACCGATTCCGCCATTGACAGAAGCGCGTAGCGCCTCGTCCAGATCGTCCAGGCTGGAGCCGGCGGAGAGCATGTCGAGCACGGCCGGTAGCCGCAGCGCGTACGCCAGGTCACGGGCGATCTCGCCGGCTTCGATCAACAGCGTGGGGTCCCACGCGTCGTGGCCGCCGCGGAGGTTCTCCACCACCAGGTCGAGCTCGTAGGTGTCCTCGTCCAGCGGGGCGATGTCGGCCGGTTCCACCCGTTCGGACAGTTCATTCCAGCTGTCCAGTTGAGACAGGTCGTTGGGCGCACCGGAACGGATGAAACTGACCAGCGACTCCGGGGTCTTGAACAGCAGCAGCTTGCCGCGGTGGGTGAGGAAGGCGGGCACCTCCTCGTCGCCCGCGGCGTCCGCCTCGTCCTCGTCCTCGTCGGCTTCCTCGGCCTCGTCGGCGGTGTCCTCGTCGGCGGCGTCCTCGTCCGCGGCCGCCTCGGCCTTGCCGTGCTTGCGGCGCCCGGCCCGCTCCTCGTCGTCCTCGTCCTCCTCGGCGGAGAGGGCGGCGAACTCCTCGTCGAGGATCACCACCTCCTCGTCGTCCTCGGTCTCGACGACCTGGCGACGGGCCAGGAAGGGGTCGTCCTGGTCGCGCTCGGCGACGTCGGTGGGGGTCAGCTCCCGCGCCGGCCGGTACGCCCGCAGGGTGAAGCCGGTGCCGGCGGGCAGGGCGATCTCCACCGGGTCGATCCGCAGCTCGTCCCAGAGCGCGCGGTCCGCCGCCGGGCGGTCGACCTCGGCCTCGTCTTCTGCGGCCGACGCGGTGGTGTCGTCGAGCTCGGGCTCGTCGGCGTCGGGCCGTTGGGGCGACTGGCGGGCCACGCTGACCTCCGTGTGCTTTCGGGTTGCCCACCCGGCGGCGCTCGACCGCCGAGTGACTCTGCGCACATACCCTAGTGGGCGTCCCGTCGCGGCGGGGAGCCGCACCCCGGTGGCGTCCCGGCCCGCGGACAAGTAGTCTTGCTACACATGAAGGCCCAGGCGCTGCACGGACACCTGGACGCGTTGCTGCTCGCGGTGCTGGAGCAGGGCGCCCTGCACGGCTACGCGATCATCGAGGCGCTCCGGGCCCGCAGCGGCGGCACCCTCGACCTGCCCACCGGCACCATCTATCCGGCACTGCGCCGCCTGGAACGGGCCGGCTACGTGGCCAGCGCCTGGAGCACCGTCAACGGCCGGGAACGGCGCACCTACCAGCTCACCGAGGCCGGCGGTCGGGCGCTCGCCGGGGAGCGCGCGGGGTGGCGCGAGTTCAGCGCCACCGTGGGACGCTTCCTCGGCACCGACGAGCCGCCCGCCGCCCCCGCCTGAGCCGGGGTCAGCCGGCGACGCGCGGCCCCCGCGTGGTGATCAACCAGTAGCGGGCGGCCCGGGCCAGGGCGAACCAGCCGGCGCCCACCAGCACCGCACCGATGATCATCGGAGGCCAGGTCAGCGCCGCGTCCCAGAGGTGGACCGACCAGCCGAACAGGGCCCCGCCGGCCGCCGCGCCGACCGCCAGCCCGCCGGTCAGCCCGAACCCCACCGCGCGGGCCAGCCGTGGCAGCCGGGGTGAGCCGTACCGGGCGGCCAGCAGGCCGAGCAGCAGCCCGGCCACCGCCAACCCGGCGATCACGCCCCAGATGCCGTTGACCGAGGCGGAGAGGAGCAGGTAACCCGCCGGTGGTCGGGGCCCGTCGCTCCAGCTCGACCCCCGCCAGGTCAGGTCGCCGGCGGCCATCAGCACCGCGGCCACCGCCAGCGCCCGCAGCGCCAGCCCGCGCAGCGCGCCCGCGGCCAGCTCGGCCTGGTAGCCGGGCGCGAGCTGGGCCGGCGTGCCGAACTCGGCCACCGCCCGCCGCTCGGCCTCCGCCACCGGCAGGCCCACCTCCCGGTACGCCTCGACGGCGTCCTCCAGCGCGTGCCGCGCCTCGGTCAGCAGGTCGGCCTTGAGCCGGGCCGGCCCGTGCAGCTGCCCGGCCAACTCGCGCAGCCGCTCGTCGACGCGGATCTCCTCGTACCCCCGCATGGGACCACCCTGCCACCGCGGGCCGCCGACCGCGTCGGGGAAAACCCCGGAAAGCCGCTCAGGGGGCCAGTGCCAGGTAGCCGCGCTCGGCCGCCTCCTGGAGCAGCCACTGTTCCCGGTACCAGCCCGGCCGGGCCACCAGCTCCTCGTGCCGGCCGCGCTGCACCACCCGGCCCGCGTCGAGCACCACGACCTCGTCCAGCCCGGCGAGGCCGCTGAGCCGGTGGCTGATCAGCAGCACCGAGTGCCCGGCCGGGGTGGCGGCCAGCGCCGAGGCGAGCACCGCGTCCGCGGCCGCCGGGTCGAGCCCCTCGGTCGGCTCGTCGAGCACCAGCACGGGCGGGGCGGCCAGCAGCGCCCGGGCCAGCGCGAGGCGCTGCCGCTGCCCGCCGGAGAGCTGCCCGCCCTGCTCGCCGACCACGGTGTCCCAGCCCTCCGGCTGGGCGCGTACCCAGTCCAGCAGGCCGGCCGCCCGGGTGGCGGCGGTCAGCTCCGCCTCGTCGGCGCGGGGCCGCCCGAGCAGCAGGTTCTCGCGGACCGTGGCGTGGAAGACGTACGCCTCGGCGAGCAGGCCGCCGACCATCCGGGGCAGCTCCTCGGCCGGGTGGGCCGCCACTGCCACGCCGTCCACGGTGACCTGGCCGGCGTCGGGGCGTACCGCCCCGGTGAGCACGGCGGCCAGGGTGCTCTTGCCGGCGCCGCTCGGCCCCACCACGGCCACCCGGCGGCCGGCCGGCAGGTCCAGGTCGACCCCGGACAGGGCGGGCGCCGCCCCCTCCCGGTAGCGGACGGTCACGCTCTCGAACCGGACGTCGTGCCCGCCCGCCGCCGGCCCGGCGGGGGCGGTGGGCGCCGGCTCCCCGGCCTCGGTGAGCAGGTCGGCCACCCGGGCCAGGCCGGCGCGGAGCTGGGTGCGCTGCCGGGCCGCCCCGACCAGCGCGAGGGCGACCTCGACGGCGGCCAGCGTGCCCACCGCCAGGACGCCGACCAGCACCCCGCCGACGCCCGCGCGCAGCGCCACGACCACCACGGCGGCGGCGGTGAGCCCGCCCACCAGCACCCCGGCCGCGTCCACCGCGAAGCCGGTCGCGGCGAGCCGGCGTTCCAGCCGGGCCAGGCGGCCGGTCCGGGTCTCGGCCGCGGCGAGCGCCGTGCCGGTCGCTCCGAAGGCGGCCAGGTCGGCGGCCCCGTGGGTCAGGTCGACCGCGTCCACCGCGAGCGCGCCCCGCAGCGGGGCCACCTCGTCGGCGGCCCGTCGGGTCAGCCCGGCGGCCAGCGCGGGCAGCGCCACCCCGGCGACCAGCAGCCCGACGGCGAGCACGCCCGCGGCCGGCGGCGAGATCAGCGCGGCGCTGCCGACGGCGAGCAGGCTCACCAGGGCCGCCGCCGCCCCCGGCACCAGCACCCGCAGCAGCAGGTCCTGCACCGCTTCCACGTCCGACACCAGCCGGCTCAGCGCGTCACCGCTGCGCTGGGTGGCGGTCTCCCGCCGGACGGTCAGGGTGGCGAAGACCCGGGCCCGGACGTCGGTGATCATGCGAAGCACCGCGTCGTGCCCGGCCAGCCGTTCGGTGTAGCGGAGCACGCCCCGGCTGACCGCGAGCGCGCGCACCGCGACGATCGCCACGGTCAGCCGGTCCAGCGGCGGCCGGCCGGCGGCGCTCATCAGCAACCAGGTGGCGGTGGCCATCAGGGCCAGCCCGGCGAACTCGGTGGCCGCGGCGAGCAACCCGGCGCCCAGCAGGCGGCCCAGGTAGGGCCGGGCCAGCCGCAGCACCGTCCGCTCGGCGCTCGCGCCGCCCCGGACCCCGGAGGCCGCCGCGGCGGCGACGGTCGGCGCCGGGCCGCCCGGCAGCAGCTCGGGAGGGCTCGTCTCGGCGGCGGTCGGCACGCCCGGGTCGCGACCGGCCGGGGTCACCCCGTCCCGGGCGACCCCGCCCGGTACGGCCCGCACCGGCTGGTCCGGCCGGTCCGGCAGCACGCCGTCCGCGGCCGCGCCGGGCACCCGGTCGCGTCGGCCGGTGTCGTCCGGCCGTTCGGGACGCTCGGGTACGACCGGTCCGTCGGTCATGGCGTCACCTTCCCGGCCGGTACCGCGCTCAGCTCGGTGACCCGGCCGTCCTCGACGCGGAGGATCCGGTCGGCGTCCTCCAGCAGCGCGGGCCGGTGCGCGACCAGCAGCGCGGTACGCCCGGCGACCAGCCGCCGGGTGGCCGCCAGCACGATCGCCTCGCTGGCGCTGTCCAGCCGGGCGGTCGGTTCGTCGAGGAGCACCAGGGGGGCGTCCCGGAGGAACGCCCTGGCCAGCGCGACCCGCTGCCGCTGCCCGCTGGACAGGCCGTGCCCGCGCTCGCCGAGGGTGGTGCCGAGCCCGTCGGGCAGGGCGGCGACCACCTCGTCCAGCGCGGCGTCGGTGACCGCGCCGGCCAGCGCGGCGTCCGGTGTGGCGGGGGCGCCGAGGCGGATGTTGTCGGCCAGCGAGCCGGCGAAGAGGTGGGCCCGCTGCGGCACCCAGGCCAGCTCGCGCCGCCAGGCGTCGAGGTCGACGTGCGCGAGGTCCACCCCGTCGACGGTGACCCGGCCGGCGGTCGGGGTGACGAAGCCGAGCAGCAGGCCGAGGAGGGTGGTCTTGCCCGCCCCGCTGGGGCCGATGACGGCGATCCGCTCGCCGGGGCGGATGGTGAGCGTGACGTCCCGCAGGGCGGTGGTCCGCTCGTACGCGACGGTCACACCCTCGAAGCGGATCTCGCCCCGGCCGCCCGGCGCCGGCCGGGTGCCGCCGGGGACGGCCGCCTCGGGCGGCGCGGAGAGGGTGAGCGCCTCGTCGAGCGCGGTCAGCCCCTCCATGCTGGCGTGGAACCGGCTGCCCGCCGCCCTCAGCGGCAGGTACGCCTCCGGGGTGAGCAGCAGCACCAGCAGCGCGGTGGAGAGGGTGATGCCGCCGCCGAGCAGCCGGATGCCGACCGGCACGGCGACCAGCGCCACCGAGAGGGTGGCGACCAGTTCGAGGACCAGCGCCGACAGGAAGGCGATCCGCAGCGTCTTCATGGTGGCCTGGCGGTGACCGTCGGCCATCCGGCGTACCACGTCCACCTGGGCCCGGGCCCGGCCGAAGGCGCGCAGCGTGGGCAGCCCGGCGACCATGTCGAGGAAGTGCCCGCCGAGCAGCGACAGCCGCCGCCACTGCCGCTCGGTGGCGGCCTGCGCCTGCCAGCCGAGCAGCGCCCCGAAGACCGGGATGAGCGGGATGGTCAGCGCGATGATCAGCGCCGAGCTCCAGTCGGCGAGCACGATGCGGGCCAGCACGGCCAGTGGAACGGTCACGCTCAGCACGAGCTGCGGCAGGTAGCCGGTGAAGTAGGGGTCGAGCGCGTCCAGGCCGCGCCCGGCGAGGGTGGCGAGCTGCCCGGCGCGCCGGCCCGCGACCCAGGTAGGACCGTGCCGGCCGACGGCGCGCAGCAGGTCGGCCCGGAGCGCCGCCTTGACCGTCGCCGCCGCCCGGGCCGCCACCGTGCCCTGCGCCCAGCTCACCAGCGCCCGGGCGGCGACCGCCGCCACGAGACCGGCCAGTGCCGCCCGGTGCAGCCGCCCGTCGATCGCGGTGGCCAGCAGGGTGGCCAGCGCGGTGGCCTGCGCGACCACCAGCAGCGCGGTCAGCCCGCCCAGCACCGCGAGCACGGCGAGGTCGCGCCGGGCCGCGGGGACCCGGCGCAGCAGCCGCGGGTCGAACGGACGGCGGTTCACCAGTACACCGGTGCCCTGCCGTCGGTCCGTCCCCGGAACACCCACCAGCACATCGCCTGAAAGCCTAGTAGGGCCGGCACGAGCGGCAGCGCCAGCCAGCCCAGCAGCGCGAGTGTCGGCCCGCTCGCGGCGGCGTCCGCGACGGTCAGTGCGGTCGCCGGGTCGGCGGTGGAGACCAGTACCCGGGGCCAGAGCGCGGCGCCGATCAGCGGCGCCGGCAGGGCCAGTGCCGCGCTGGTCGCCGCGAAGGCCACCCCGGCCCGGCCCCGCCGCAGCGCCGCGCGGGCCACCAGCAGCGCCGCCACCAGCGCCAACGGCAGGAGTACGGCGACCGCCGGGCGTCCCACGGCGGCGCGTACCCGGTCGGAGAGCAGGCCCAGGACGGCGGCGGTGGCGACCGCGGTGAGCGCCGCCGGCACCAGGCCGCGGGCCAGCCGGGCGGCCGACGGCACGTCGGAGGCCGGCAGCCGCAGCGTGAGGAAGGTCGCACCCTGCACGGCGACCAGCGCGAGCAGCGCCAGCGCGGCGGCGGCCACGAACGGGGTGAGCAGGTGGCCGACGCCGGCCACGTGCCCGTCGCCGCCCGGCGGCACGCCCTGGAGCAGCCCGCCGAGCAGCGCGCCCCAGCCGAGCGCCGCCAGCACGCTGCCGGCCACCACCACCCGGTCCCAGCCGGCCCGGGCCGCCCCGCCCCGCGGCCGGCTGCGCAGCTGCACCCCGGCCGTCACCAGCACCACTCCGGCGAGCGCGGCGAGCACGGCCGGATAGCAGCCGGAGAGCAGCTCGCCCTCCAGGGTGGGGAAGGCGCCGAACAGGATGCCGACCGCGGCCACCAGCCAGACCTCGTTGCCGAGGAAGAACGGCCCGACCGCGTTCAGCGCGGCGCGCCGGGCCTCCGGCGTGGCGCCCCGGGCCAGCAGCAGCCCGACGCCGTAGTCGTAGCCGCCGAGCACGAGGTAGGTGGCGAAGAAGAGGCCGAGCAGGGCGTACCAGGCGAGTTCCACGGCGGGCCTCCCTCAGGCGAACACGGGGTGGGGGTGGTGGTCGGTGTCCGGCGCGGGTGGCCGGCCGAGCGCGGGATCATGGGCGCCCCGGGCGGCGTGCCGGGCCAGCAGCACCCAGTTGGTGACGGCGAGGGTGCCGAGCAGCAGGGTGAAGCCGATCAGCGAGGTGAGCATCAGTCCGGCGCTCACCGGCGAGACGGCCTGCCCGGTCGGCAGCAGCCCGTACGCGACCCAGGGCTGGCGTCCCACCTCGCGGGCGATCCAGCCGAGGATCACGGCGACGAAGGGCAGCGGCACGGCGAGCAGCACCAGCCAGAGCGGGAACTTCAACCGGATGATCCAGTCCCGCCAGAGCAGCGGCAGCAGCAACCAGGCGCAACCCAGGGTGAAGCCGATCAGGATCATGAAGCCCAGGCCGACGTTGGACAGCACCGGCGGCGTGTAGTCGCCCGGGCCGAACCTCGCCGTCCACTCGGCGACAAGCGCGTCGCGGTCGGCGCCGCCGCCGAACTTGGTCGGCTGGAGTTCACCGACCGGGCCGAACTGCGCGAAGCCGAAGCCCTGGAGCGTGGTCACCGCGAGCGCCGCGGTGATCAGGCCGAGCCGCAGCGACTTGCGGAAGAGCAGGAAGTCCGGGGTACGCCGGATCAGGTGCCAGGCGCTGACCGCGGCCATCAGCATCCCGCCGGTGACCAGCCCGGCCGAGACCACGTGGCCGAAGGCGAAGCCGAGGGTGGGGTTGGTGAGCAGCGCGCCGAAGTCGGTGAGGTGGGCGACGCCGTCGCGGACCTCGTAGCCGACCGGGTGCTGGAGCCAGGCGTTGGCCACCATGATCCAGAACGCCGAGGCGTACGCGGTGAGCGCGACGCCCCAGAGCAACGCCAGGTGGACGCCGCGCCGCAGCCGGTGCCAGCCGAAGATCCACATACCGAGGAACGTGGACTCCAGGAAGAAGGCGACCAGCGTCTCGATGGCCAGCGGTGCGCCGAACACGTTGCCCACGTAGCGCGACAGGCCGCTCCAGTTCAGCCCGAACTGGAACTCCATCACGATCCCGGTGGCGATGCCGAGCACGTAGTTGATCACGTAGAGCTGGCCCCAGAAGCGGGTGAGTCGCTCGTACACCGGCTTGCCGGTGACGAAGCCGGCGGTCTGCAGGCCGACCAGCAGGGTGACCAGGCCGAGGGTGACCACCACGAAGAGGAAGTGGATCGAGGTGGTCGTGGCGAACTGCAGGCGGGCGAGGAGCAGGGGATCCATGGCCGTTCTCCCACGAGTTGACTCACTTGTCATAGCGAGCCTACACGTAGCGTCGCTACCTATGCGGACCGGTGGCGACTCCGGGCGGGCTGCGCACCGGTCAGCTCAGGAAGAGGGAGATCGGCAGGGCGACGAGCAGGGCCGCGACGGACAGCGCGGTGGCGCCGAGCACCCGGGGCGGCCGGTCGGCCACCAGGAGCCGCTGCACCCGTACGTCGAGGTCGCGGTCGCCGAGGCCGAGGGTGCCGGCCGGGGTGACCCGGTGCCCGGCGGCGGCGAACCGGCGCAGCGCGCCCGCCAGCGGCTCCTCCGCGTGCAGCTCGCGGGCCTTGTCGTCGGCGCGCATCTCGACCAGCAGGGCCACCCGCTCGTGGGCGTCCCGCACCCAGCGGAACCAGGGCAGCGCCCGGCAGAGCGCGGTGAACGGCAGCAGCACGAGGTCGTGCCGCTCCTGGGCGTGCGCCCGCTCGTGGGTGAGCACCGCCGCCAGTTCGGCCCGGTCGAGCAGGCTGAGCGTGCCGGCGCTGACCACCACCCGGGGCTTCACCCCGGGCAGGCAGTACGCGGCCGCGCTCGGGTGGTCGAGCACCAGCGCGCCGGGCACCGTCGGGTCGCGCCGGGCGACCAGGCTGAGCAGCTCCCGGTGCCGGCGCTGGGCGCGTACCGTGCCGTGGATGCTGCGCACGGTCGTGGTGAGCAGCACCGCGCCGATGCCGAAGCCGACCCCGACCAGACCGAGGTGCAGCGCGCCGAGCCCGGCCGGCAGGGTGCCGTGGGCCAGGTCGTCGGCGAGGGTGAGCAGCGCGCTCCCGGTCGGCAGCTCGTACGCGGCCAGGCCGAGGGCCATGGGCAGGCCCATGGCGGAGAGGCCGAGCGCCAGTCCGACCGCCTGCCAGCAGACGATCGCCACCCGCGGGGCCTGCCAGGTCCACCGCGCGGCGGCCAGGACCTGCGCGGTCAGCCAGCAGGCCAGGGTGGTCGCGGCGAAGTGCACGGCGTACGCCACGGCGGCCGCCCTACCGGTCCGTCGCCTCGTCGAGCGCCGGGCCGCCGGCCCGCGGGTCCTCGACCCGGTCGGTCAGCCCGGACTCGGCCGGCCCGGAGCCGGCCAGGCCCGCCTCGGCGCTGAGCGCCGCGCGCAGCACCTCGGCCTCGGTGCCGGTCACTGAGCGGGCGAAGCGCACCAGCGCGGCGTCCCGGCTGCCGCCGAGGTCGAGGGCGTCGAGCATGAGCTGGGCGATGTGCGCCTCGCGGGTGGCGGCGGGCCGGTAACGCCAGGCCCGCCCCTCCCGCTCGCGCTGCACCATGCCCTTGCCGGCGAGCCGGTCCAGCACGGTCATCACCGTCGTGTAGGCCAGCTCACGCCCGTCGAGGGCGTCGGCGACCTCGCGTACGGTCACGCCGTCCGACGTGGCGGGGACCGAGTCCCACAGCACGTCCATCACCGCACGTTCCAGATCACCGAGCCGAGTCACCCGCTAATCCTACCTCGCGTAGTAGAACGGACTCACACGCCCTTGGGGTGCCAGACGGTCTTGGTCTCCAGGAGCGTGGTCATCCGGGCGATGCCCGGGTCGGCGAACCAGTCGTGGTCGGCCGGGGCCGGCCGGAGCACCCGCTTGAGGTTCTCCGCGGCCTTGACCTCCAGCTCGGCGGCCAGTTCGGCGTCGGCGACCCCGGTCAGGTCGATGGCGTTGACGTCCATGTGCGCGGCCAGCGTCGGCACGGTCTCCGACAGCCGGCCGGTGAGGATGTTCACCACCCCGCCCGGCAGGTCGGAGGTGGCCAGCACCTCGGCCAGGGTCACCGCGGCCAGCGGCGCCGACGGGGAGGCGGCCACCACCACGGTGTTGCCGGTGACGATCGCCGGGGCGATCACGCTGACCAGGCCGAGCAGCGCCGGGGACTCCGGGGCCACCACGGCCACCACGCCGGTCGGCTCCGGCGCGGACAGGTTGAAGTACGGCCCGGCCACCGGGTTCGCGCCGCCGTAGACCTGGGGGAGCTTGTCGGACCAGCCGGCGTACCAGACCCAGCGGTCGATGGCCGCGTCGACCTCGTCGGCGGGCGCGCCGAGGGCGACGAACTGGTCGCGCCGGCCCTCCAGCATCTCGGCGACCCGGTAGAGGATCTGACCGCGGTTGTACGCGGTCGCCCCGGCCCAGCCCTTCACGGCGGCCCGGGCGGCGACCACCGCGTCCCGCGCGTCCTTGCGGGAGGCCAGCGACACGTTGGAGTCCTGCACGAGATACGACCGTCCCGACTCGCTGCGCGGGAACTTCCCGCCGATGAAGAGCTTGTACGTCTTGCGTACCGCGACCCGCTCAGACATTGAGGTACGCCTCCAGCCCGTGCCGGCCGCCCTCGCGGCCGTAGCCCGACTCCTTGTAGCCGCCGAACGGCGAGGTGGGGTCGAACTTGTTGAACGTGTTGGCCCAGACCACGCCGGCGCGCAGCCGGTCGGCCGTCCACAGGATCCGGGAGCCCTTGTCGGTCCAGATCCCGGCCGACAGCCCGTACGGGGTGTTGTTGGCCTTCTCCACGGCCTCGGCCGGGGTGCGGAAGGTCAGCACGGACAGCACCGGGCCGAAGATCTCCTCGCGGGCGATCCGGTGCGCCTGGGTGACACCGGTGAAGATGGTCGGCGCGAACCAGAAGCCGCGGTCGGGCAGCTCGCACGGCGGCGACCAGCGCTCGGCGCCCTCGGCGGCGCCGGCCTCCGACAGCTCGCGGATCCGGGCCAGCTGGGCGGCCGAGTTGATCGCGCCGATGTCGGTGTTCTTGTCCAGCGGGTCGCCCACCCGGAGCTGGGCCATCCGCCGCTTCAGCGACTCCAGCACCCGGTCGGCGACCGACTCCTGGACCAGCAGCCGGGAGCCGGCGCAGCAGACGTGCCCCTGGTTGAAGAAGATGCCGTTGACGATGCCCTCGACGGCCTGGTCGACCGGGGCGTCGTCGAAGACGATGTTGGCGGCCTTGCCGCCCAGCTCCAGGGTGAGCTTCTTGCGGGTGCCGGCGACCGCGCGGGCGATGGCCTTGCCGACCTCGGTGGAGCCGGTGAAGGCGACCTTGTCCACGCCAGGGTGCTCGACCAGCGCCCGGCCGGTCTCGCCGGCGCCGGTGACGATGTTGACCACGCCGGCCGGCAGGTCGGCCTGCTGGCAGATCTCGGCGAAGAGCAGCGCGGTCAGCGGGGTGGTCTCGGCCGGCTTGAGCACCACGGTGTTGCCGGCCGCGAGCGCCGGGGCGATCTTCCAGGCCAGCATGAGCAGCGGGAAGTTCCACGGGATGACCTGCGCGGCCACGCCGAGCGGCCGTGGGTTCGCGCCGAAGCCGGCGTGCTCCAGCTTGTCGGCCCAGCCGGCGTAGTAGAAGAAGTGCGCGGCGACCAGGGGCAGGTCGACGTCCCGGGACTCCTTGATCGGCTTGCCGTTGTCCAGCGACTCCAGCACGGCCAGCTCGCGGGAACGCTCCTGGATGATCCGGGCGATCCGGAACAGGTACTTGGCCCGGTCCCGGCCCGGCATCGGACCCCAGACCTTCTGGTACGCCTCGCGGGCGGCGCGGACGGCGCGGTCCACGTCCTGGCTGCCGGCCTCGGCGATCTCGGCCAGCACCTCCTCGGAGGCCGGGTTGATCGACTTGAAGCTGCCGCCGTCGGTCGGGTCGACGAACTTGCCGTCGACGAAGAGCCCGTACGAGGGCTTGATGTCCACCACCGAGCGCGACTCGGGGGCGGGTGCGTATTCGAACATCGCGCTCAGTCCAGGGTGAAGTAGTCGGGGCCGGCGTAGACGCCGGTCGTCAGCTTGGTGCGCTGCATCAGCAGGTCGTTGAGCAGGCTGGACGCGCCGAACCGGAACCAGTCCGGGTCCAGCCAGTCGGGGCCGACGGTCTCGTTGACCATGACCAGGTACTTGATCGCGTCCTTGGTGGTCTTGATGCCGCCGGCCGGCTTCACGCCGACCTGCCGCCCGGTGGCGGCGCGGAAGTCGCGGACCGCCTCCAGCATCACCAAAGTCACCGGCAGGGTGGCCGCGACCGGGACCTTGCCGGTGGAGGTCTTGATGAAATCGCCGCCGGCCAGCATGGCCAGCCAGGAGGCGCGGCGCACGTTGTCGTAGGTCGCCAGCTCGCCGGTTTCCAGGATCACCTTGAGGTGGGCGTCGCCGCAGGCCTCCTTGGTGGCCACGATCTCGTCGTAGACCTCCTTGTAGCGGCCGGCCAGGAAAGCGCCCCGGTTGATCACCATGTCGATCTCGTCCGCGCCGGCCTCGACAGCCGCCCGGGTGTCGGCGAGCTTGATCTCCAGGGGGGCCTGGCCGGACGGGAAGGCGGTCGCCACGCTGGCCAGGTGCACGCCCGAGCCGCGCAGCACCTCGGCCACGTACGGGACCATCGCCGGGTAGACGCAGACGGCGCCGACGTGCGGGCAGGACGGGTCGGCCGGGTCGGGACGCAGCGCCTTGGCGGCGAGCGCCCGCACCTTGCCGGGGGTGTCGGCCCCTTCGAGGGTGGTGAGGTCGACCATCCGGATCGCCAGGTCGATGGCCTGCGCCTTGGCGGTGGTCTTGATGGAGCGGGTGCCGAGCTGTGCCGCCCGCTGCTCCGCGCCGACCTGGTCCACGCCGGGCAGGCCGTGCAGGAAGGTCCGCAGAGCGGTCTCGGATCGTCCCAGCTCGGAGAGCTCCGACCGGGCCGACGTCGCTGTCGCCGTCATGCCCCGAATACTACGCACTCGCGAGTGCCGTGATCTTGGTCACGCCGGCCCGTCCGGCGGCCCACACGTGAGCGGCGTCGCTGGTCCGCCCGCAGCCGTGATGCGCCCGCCCCCGGACCGGTAGGTTGAGCGATCGTGGACGTACACGTCATTGACCACCCGCTCGCCCAGGCGCGGCTGACCGCCATGCGGGACGCCCGGACCGACTCCGCGTCGTTCCGGGCCGCGCTGCACGAACTCACCACCATGCTGGTGTACGAGGCCGCGCGCTCGTTCCCCGTCGAGAAGTACCCGGTGCAGACCCCGGTCACCGCCACCGAGGGCACCCGGCTGGCGAACCCGCCGCTGCTGGTGCCGGTGCTGCGGGCCGGTCTCGGCATGGCCGACGCCGCGCTCGGCCTGCTGCCCGAGTCGTCGATGGGCTTCGTCGGCCTGGCCCGCGACGAGGAGACGTACGAGCCGCGGCCGTACATGGAGTCGCTGCCCCGCGACCTGAGCGGCCTGCCGGTGCTGGTGCTCGACCCGATGCTGGCCACCGGCGGCTCGCTGGAGCACGGCTGCCGGCTGCTCGCCGACCGCGGCTGCACCGACATCACGGTGCTCTGCGTCCTCGCCGCGCCGGTCGGCATCGAGCGGCTGGAGCGCTCCGGGCTGCCGTTGCGCCTGGTCACCGCCGCGATCGACGAGGGCCTCAACGACCGGATGTTCATCGTCCCGGGCCTCGGCGACGCCGGGGACCGCCAGTTCGGCGGCATGCCCCGCTTCTGATCCCCGGACCGGCCCGTCGGCAGCGCCGGCGGGCCGCCGGGCTACGGACACGGCGAGTCCGTGCGCGGGGTGCGTCCAGCCGCTAGCGTCTCGGGCCATGACTGGTGTTGCGCTCGCCGAAGAGCTGCTGCTGCTCGCCTATGACGACGAAACCGGCAAGGCGACCATGCCGCGGATCAGCCTGGACCTGGGGATGGCCGCCGCCGTGCTGGTCGAGCTGGCCCTGGCCGGCCGGATCGCGTACGCCGACGGCAACCTGTCGGTGCTCGACCCGGCGCCGACCGGCGAGCCCATCGCCGACGAGGTCCTCGGCCGGATCGCCGCCGACACCCCGCACACCCCGTCCTCGTGGGTGCAGCGGCTGCGGCACGGCCTGCGCGACCGGATCCTCGGCGACCTCTGCGGCCGGGGCGTGGTGCGGGACGTCGACGAGACCGAGCTGGGCTTCATCCACGTGCACCGCTACCCCGTCGCGGACGCCTCGGTGGAGGCCGACATCCGGCAGCGGCTGGCCGACGCGCTGACCGTCGGGCAGATCCCCGACGAGCGGACCGCCGCGCTCGCCACCCTGGTCGCGGTGCTGCGGATGGAGCCGGCGCTCCGCCTGACCGGCACCGCCGCCGACGACGCCGGCAAGCGCCTGGCGGAGATCGCCAGCGGCGCCGGCTTCTCCGGCACGGTGAGCCTCGACGACAGCGTCGTCCGCCCCTCGGTGAGCCTGGTCATCGCCGCCCTGGCCCAGGCGGTGGACGCCGCCCTGGGCAAACGCCCCTGACCGTCCCCCGTCCCACCCGCCCACGCCCCGGTGATCATGAAGTTAGCGGCGGCGGAAACCGCTTCTCTGCCGCTAACTTCATGATCAACGCGGGGACGGGCGCGGGTCAGAGGCCGAGGGCTTTGGCGATCTCGTTGCGGAGTTCCGTCACTGCGGCGTGGGCGCGGCGGCGGGCAGCGGGGACGTCGCCGTCCGTCACCGGCTCCACCACCTCCAGGTACGCCTTCAGCTTCGGCTCGGTGCCGGAGGGGCGGATCACCACCCGGGCGGCGTCGGTCCGCAGGATCACCACGTCGGCCTCGGGGAGCAGGTCGAGCGTCCCGGTGACCGGGTGCCCCAGCAGAGCGATCGGGGTGGCCGCCCGGATCCGGGCCATGGCATCCGCGATCACCCGCAGGTCCTCCACCCGGACCGAGAGCTGGTCGGTGTGGTGCACGCCGAACTCGGCGGCCAGCTCGTCCAGCCGGTCGCTCAGCGTCCGGCCCTCCGCCTTCAGGCCGGCGGCCAGCTCGGCGACGGTCAGCGCGGCCGTGATGCCGTCCTTGTCCCGGACGTGCTCCGGCGCGACGCAGTAGCCGAGCGCCTCCTCGTAGCCGAAGACCAGCGGCTCCCGGCCACCACCGGCTCGAACGATCCACTTGAACCCGGTCAGCGTCTCGTCATAGGGCAGCCCCCGGGCCGCGGCCATGGCCCGGAGCAGGGTCGAGGAGACGATCGTGGTGGCGTAGAGGCCGGTCACCCCGCGCCGCATGAGGTGGTCGGCGAGCAGCGCGCCCACCTCGTCGCCGCGCAGCATCCGCCAGCCCCCGTCCGCCGGCACGGCCACCGCGCACCGGTCCGCGTCCGGGTCGTTGGCGATGGCGATGTCCGCGCCGGTGCTGCCGGCCAGCGCGACCAGCTTGTCGACCGCGCCCGGCTCCTCCGGGTTGGGAAAGCTGACCGTCGGGAAGGCCGGGTCCGGCTCGGCCTGCTCGGGCACCACGCCGGGCGTCGCGAAACCGGCCCGGGCGAACGCGGCGGTCAGCACCGCGGCGCCCACCCCGTGCAGCGGCGTGTACGCCACCTTCAGGTCCCGCGGCCCGGCCGGGTCGACCACCGCGGCGGCCCGCTCGACGTACCCGGTGATCAGGTCGTCGCCGAGCACCTGGCCGGGCGGGCCGAGCGGCACCTCGGCCAGCGGGCCGACCGCCCGGATGGCCGCCTCGATGCCGGCGTCGGCCGGCGGCACGATCTGCGCGCCCGCGCCCAGCACCCCGCCGAGCTGCGCACCCAGGTAGACCTTGTAGCCGTTGTCCTGCGGCGGGTTGTGGCTGGCCGTGACCATCACCCCGGCCACGGCGCCCAGGTGGCGCACCGCGAAGGCCAGCACCGGAGTGGGCAGCGGGCGGGGCAGCAGCAGCGCCTGGCGACCCGCGCCGGTGGCCACCTGGGCGGTGCGCTCGGCGAAGGCCAGCGAGCCGCGCCGGGCGTCGTACCCGATCACCAGCGGGCCCTCGCCGCCCTGGGCGGCGAGCCAGCCGACCAGCCCGGCGGCGGCCTGGGTCACCACCGCGAGGTTCATCCCGTTCGGGCCGGCCCGCAGCGGGCCGCGCAGCCCGGCGGTGCCGAAGGCCAGCGGGCCGGCGAACCGGTCGGCCAGCTCCGCCGCGGTGCCCGGCAGCGCGGCGAGGACGGCGCGCAGCTCGTCCCGGTCGGCCGGGTCGGGGTCGTCGTCGAGCCAGCGCTCGGCCCGGGCGCGAAGGTCGTCAAGGTCAGTGGTTTCCGCCGCCATTGCCTCATGAAAGCACGGCGGCGGATCACCACTGCCCGTCGGCCTCGACTTCAGTTGGCCCCGGTGAGCTGGAACGAGCGAGCCATCGCCTCGAAGATCGGCTTGCTCGCGGCGAAGTCGGCCTCGTTCGCGGTCAGGTAGAACGAGTAGACCTTGCCGTCCTGCACCACGCCGCGCCACATACCGTGCCGCTTCGCATCGCTGTCGCCGCAGGTGTATTCGAACTCCGCGGCCGGCTTGCCGGCCAGCGTCGGCTCGGTCATCGCCAGCTGCTGATAGGGCTTGGCGCAGGACTTGCTCTTGTCGCGCAGGTTGCGGGAGGCGAACTCGGCCCAGCTGATCGAGGTCCCGTTCCACTCCTCGGCGAGGACGCGCACCTTGCGGCCCTCGGTCTGCGGGTCGACGAAGTCGACGAAGACCCCGCCGGTCTTGCGATCCCAGCCCTTCGGCACCTGGAGGGTGACGCCCTTGACGGACTGCTCCTGCATCTCCACCGGCGGCGCCTCGGCGGACGACGAGGGCAGCGTGCCCACGATCGGCGGGGGCGCGTCGTCGCCGCCGCTGGTCAGCGCGATCACGCCGACCAGGAGCAGCACGGCCACGCCACCGGCGGCGGCGAGCTGGACCTTGCGCGGCCAGCCCTTCACCCGGTCGACGAGTTGGCCGCCGACACCCTTGGCCCGGCCGAGCGCGCCGTCGCCGGCTGGCGGGGCGGCCGGGGTGGTCGTCCAGGGCTGGCCGGTGCCCGGCACCGACCACTGGTTGCCGCCGTAGACCGGTTGGGTGGCCTCGGCGCCGCGCCCGTAGACGGGCTGGGTGGCGTCGGGGTGGCCGGCGGGCACCCGCTGGGTGGCGTCCGGCGAGATGCGCTGGGTGGCCTCCGGCGGCCCACCCGGGCCGGACATCGCCCCGGTGGGGGTGTGCAGCGGGCCGGCCAGCGCGTCGGCGCTGGTCTCGTCGAGCGCGGCGCCACCCGCCGCCGTGGAGCCGGGACGCTCGCCGCGGCGCAGGGCGGCGAGCCGGTCGGTCAGCGACTCGCCGGGGGCGATCATCGCCGGGCCGCCGATCTGGCCGCTCGGCTTCGGCTCGATGGCGGGCGGCGGCGTCGACGGCCGCTGCACGGGCACCACGGCGTACGGGTCGGTGACCGAGTTGACCGCGGTGGCGGTGCTGGTCAGCGGGCCGGCGAGCAGCTCGCGGAGCATGCCCCGGGCGGTGTGCACGTCCAGCCGGCGGGCCGGGTCCTTCTCCAGCAGGCCCATCAGCACCCGGGTCAGCGGGCCGCTGCGCTGCGGGGTGGCCGGCGGGTCCTCGACCACCGCGTGCATGGTCTCGATCGGGTCGCCCTTGTCGAACGGGGGACGCCCCTCCACCGCGGTGTAGAGCGTCACGCCGAGCGAGAAGAGGTCGCTGGGCGGGCCGAACTCCTGGCCCATGGCCCGCTCGGGGGAGATGAAGTGCGGCGAGCCGAGCACCATGCCGGGGGTGGTGAGCTGCACGTCGGTGGGCATCCGGGCCACGCCGAAGTCGGTCAGCACGCACCGGCCGTCGGAGCAGATGAGCACGTTGGCCGGCTTCACGTCGCGGTGCAGCACGCCGATCGCGTGCGCCACCTCCAGCGCGCCGAGCAGGGCGATGCCGATCTTGGCGACGGCGCGGGGCGCGACCGGCCCGTCCTCGATCACCATGTCGGCCAGGCTGCGGGCGTCCAGCAGCTCCATCACGATCCACGGGCGGCCACCCTCGGTGACCACGTCGTAGACCTGGACCACGGCGGGGTGCTGGATCGCCGCGGCGGCGCGCGCCTCGCGGAGGGTCCGTTCGTACATCGCGTCGCGGTCGCTGGGGGCGAGCCCTGGCGGGAGGACGACCTCCTTCACCGCCACGTCGCGGCGCAGCAGGGTGTCTGTCGCACGCCAGACCGTGCCCATGCCGCCGTTGCCCACCGGCGAGCGCAGCGAGTAGCGGTCACCGATGGTGGTGCCGGGTGCTGCGCGTCCAGTGGGGGGACTGGCCGGTCCGCCGCTCCACGTCGGGATCTGAGTCACAGAAAAGCCACCGGGGGATATCGAGGGGGCTGGGACACAACCCCCCTATCTTGCTGGTTCCGACGCCCGATGCGAAACCCGACGCGGCGGGCGTTTAACTACTCGACGGTATGTGTCCAGGTACTCACCTCCGGTCGATGGCCGCCCGCGCGGTGTGCCGTATCCCTCACCCAACGAACGGCGACCGCGTCCTACCATCCGGTAATGAGCGAAGCGCGGTCAAGCGAGTCGGGTTTCCCGATCAAGGGCGTCTACACGGCGGCCGACCTTCCGGAGGACCTGGACTCCCGGCTGGCCGGCCCGGGCGAATACCCGTACACCCGCGGGGTCTACCCCACGATGTACACCTCCCGCCCGTGGACCATGCGGCAGTACGCCGGCTTCGGCACCGCCACGGAGAGCAACGCGCGCTACCACCAGCTGCTGCGCGCCGGCACCATGGGCCTCTCCGTCGCCTTCGACCTGCCCACCCAGATGGGGTACGACTCCGACGACCCGATCGCGCACGGCGAGGTGGGCAAGGTCGGGGTCGCCATCGACTCCATCGAGGACATGCGGACGCTCTTCGACGGCATCCCGCTGGACAAGGTCTCCACCTCGATGACCATCAACGCGCCCGGCTCGGTGCTGCTCCTGCTCTACCAGCTCGTGGCGGAGGAGTCCGGGGTGCCGGGGTTGGCGCTCAACGGCACCATCCAGAACGACATCCTCAAGGAGTACATCGCCCGAGGGACGTACATCTTCCCGCCGAAGCCCTCGCTGCGCCTGGTCGCCGACACCTTCGCCTACTGCCGGGCCGAGGTGCCGAAGTGGAACACCATCTCCATCTCCGGCTACCACATGGCCGAGGCCGGGGCGTCGCCCGCGCAGGAGATCGCGTTCACCCTGGCCAACGGCGTGGAGTACGTCCGGGCGGCGCTCGCCGCCGGGCTGGCCGTGGACGACTTCGCGCCCCGGCTGTCGTTCTTCTTCGTGGCCCGCACCACGCTGCTGGAGGAGGTCGCCAAGTTCCGGGCGGCCCGGCGCATCTGGGCCCGGCTGATGCGCGACGAGTTCGGGGCGAAGGACCCGAAGTCGATGATGCTGCGGTTCCACACCCAGACCGCGGGCGTGCAGCTCACCGCCCAGCAGCCGGAGGTCAACCTGGTCCGGGTGGCGGTGCAGGGTCTCGGCGCGGTGCTCGGCGGCACCCAGTCGCTGCACACCAACAGCTTCGACGAGGCGATCGCGCTGCCCACCGAGAAGGCGGCCCGGCTGGCCCTGCGCACCCAGCAGGTGCTGGCGTACGAGACGGACCTGACCGCCACCGTCGACCCGTTCGCCGGCTCGTACGTGGTGGAGGCGATGACCGCCGAGCTGGAGACGGCCGCCGACGAGCTGATGCAGCGGGTCTTCGACCACGGTTCGGCGGTGGACGCCATCGAGGCCGGCTTCCAGAAGCGGGAGATCGAGCAGTCCGCGTACCGGATCGCCCAGGAGATCGACTCGGGTGAGCGGGTGGTGGTCGGGCTCAACCGGTTCCAGATCGACGAGGAGGAGCCGTACGAGCCGCTGCGGGTGGACCCGTCGATCGAGGTCGGCCAGGCGGAGCGGCTGGCCAAGCTGCGCGCCCAGCGGGACTCCGGTGCGGTCGAGCGCGCCCTGGCCGAACTGCGGGCCGCGGCCGAGGGCAACGCCAACGTGCTCTACCCGATGAAGGAGGCGCTGCGCGCCCGGGCCACGGTCGGCGAGGTGTGCGGAACGCTGCGCGACGTGTGGGGGATCCACCGGCCGAGCGACCGGTTCTGAGTCGACCCGACGGCGGCCCCGTCGGCACCTCGCGGTGTCCGGCCCGGGCCGCCGTCGCGTTCCCGGCCCCCGCGCTGACCTGGGCGTACGCCTCGCGGCGGCGTACAGTCGATGGTCTCCCCGCAGGTGGCGGGGGCGGTGACGGCTCGGCGCGGATCCTCCCCGGGCGACGCCGCCCGGGCGCCGCTCCCCGGGTCGATCGGCAGCGTGGCCGGGGCCGGCGCGCGTGTGCGGTTCCGGAATGCGGGTAACCCGCTCGGGTGAACGGGACGGACAGCCTGTGCGGTCGCACTTCGGGCCCGCATGTCACCGTGGGGAGTCGTCCGACAGCCGACCGTTGTCGCGCAATTGTCCGAGCGGCAGTTAATTGCCGCGACTAATGCGACAATTCGGAACGACGGCCCGGGATTTGGTGACCGTTGAATCGGTTACGCGTTGTAGGAGGTGTGGGGCAGATGACGGCGTTCGACCGCGATCTACCTGCTGTCCCGCAGATATTCGAGCCCTCTCACCAGGGCATTCGTGACGCTACGCGGTCCGACCGCTACGCGAAAGATGTTGCGCAGCGTCACCGCCGGAGGTCTAGGCTGTCTGCTGTTCTCCCCGATGATCCATCCATCTCTAGTGATCGAGAATTCGACGTGACGAGTGCGTTGACGCTGCCCCCGGGCGGCCCGCTGGCGTCGTCCTGGCCGGAGGCGCCGACCGGGTCCCAGCCCCTGCCCCTCGAGCTCGACCATCTGCTCGCCCTTCGGGTACCCGGCCTCATCGCGACCCGCCGTCACATCCACTCCCACCCCGAGCTGTCGGGCGAGGAGTTCGAGACCGCCGCACTGGTCCACCGCGAGCTCTCCCTCGCCGGGCTGAAGCCGCGCCTGCTGCCCAAGGGTAACGGCGTCATCTGCGACATCGACGGGCGCCCGGACGGCCCGGTGATCGCGCTCCGCGCCGACATCGACGCGCTGCCGCTCAGCGACCCGAAGGACGTGCCGTACCGGTCCACGGTGGACGGGGTCTGCCACGCCTGCGGCCACGACGTGCACACCACCGTCATGCTCGGCGTCGGCATGCTGCTCGCCCAGCTCGCCGACCTCGGCCAGCTCGACGGCCGGGTGCGGCTCATCTTCCAGCCCGCCGAGGAGATCCTGCCCTGCGGCTCGCTGGAGGTCATCGAGGCCGGCGGCCTGGACGACGTCGTGCAGATCTTCGCCCTGCACTGCGACCCGAACCTGCCGGTCGGCAAGGTCGGCCTGCGGGTCGGCCCGATCACCGCCGCCGCCGACAACGTCACCGTCCGGCTCACCGGCCCCGGCGGGCACACCGCCCGCCCGCACCTGACGGTCGACCTGGTCGACGCCCTCGGCCGGCTGGTCACCGAGGTGCCGACCCTGGTCAGCCGCCGGGTGCCGGCCAACAGCGGGCTGCTGCTGGTGTTCGGCCACGCCTCGGCCGGCACCCGCTACAACGTCATCCCCTCCGAGGCCTGCGCCGCCGGCACCCTGCGGGTGATGGACCGGGAGACCTGGGACCAGGCCCCGAAGATCGTGGCTCAGGTGGTGCGGGACGTGCTCGCCCCCACCGGCGCCACCGTCGACCTGGAATACCTGCGCGGCCGGCCGCCGGTCACCAACGACGCCCGGGCCATCGGCGTGCTCACCGCCGCCACCGCGGCCGCGCTCGGGCCGGAGGGCATCGCGGAGACCCCGCAGAGCATGGGCGGCGAGGACTTCTCCTGGTACCTGGAGCACGTGCCCGGCGCGCTCGCCCGCCTCGGCGTCGGCCGCAACGGGCCCAACGTGGACCTGCACCGGGCCTCGTTCGACGTGGACGAGCGCGCCATCCCGGTCGGCGTACGCCTCATGGTCCAGACCGCGCTGCGGGCACTGGCGGCGGTCCGCTAGGCACCGGACCGGCCGGTTCCGGCAGCGCCGGGCCGGCCGGCGGCGTACGGCGTGCGCGCCGGCGGGCCAGGGCCACCAGCAGCGCCACCGGCACCCCGATCGCCACCGCGAACGGCAGCACCGCGCCCAGCACCGTGAGCGCCACCCGCACCGCGCCCAGGAACGCCGACCAGCCGCCGCGCAGACCGGCCAGGAAGCCGAGATCCGTCTCCTCCTCGGCGGCCACGGCCTCCGGGCCGACGAAGGTCACCGTGATCGTGGAGAGCGCGGTGAGGTCGGCGAGCCGGCGCTTCTTCGCCTCCAGCGAGGCGAGATCCGCTTCCCGGCGGCCCACCTCGTTCTCCAACGTGACCAGGTCGCTGATCGAGGTGGCCCGGGCCAGGAGCCGCCGGGCGCTGTCCACCCGGGCGCGCTGGGTGGCGATCCGGGCGTCCAGGTCCACGGTCTCCTCGGTGACGTCCTCGGTCCGCACCTCGCGCCGCTCCTGCTCACCGAGGTCGACGAGTGCCTCCAGCACCTTCGTGAATCGATCCGCGGGCACCCGCAGGATCAGCTCGGCCCGGGCGTCCGCCGAGTCGCTGTGGCGCTGGTCGCCGCCGACGAAGCCGCCGGCCCCGGTCACCACCGTGCTCGCCTCGCGGGCCGCCCGCTCCACGTCGTCCACCCGCACCTGGAGCGTTCCGGTGTAGATGATCGCCCGCTGGTCGATCCGCAGGTCCGCGCCGCCCGCGCCGGACTTCGCCTGCTCCGGCGCGGCCTGGTCCCGGGCCGCCTCCCCGCCCGCCGCCGCCTGCGGCTGTCCGGCCGTACCCGCGTTGTCGCTCCCGCCGTCACCCGCGCTGCAGGCCCCGGCGCCCAACACCACCAGCAGCCCGGCCGCGGCGAGCGCCCGGCCCCGGCGGCGGCTGTCCCGTATCCTCATGTCCCCGCTCCGATCCTTCGGCGGCCCCCGCTGCGGGACCGATACGTCGGACGCGACGCGACACCGCGCCGGTTCCGGCAGACTGCGCTGAGGACGTCACGATTCGATAATCGAGGAGTCACGATGCAGGTCACCAAGTACGCCCACTCCTGCGTCCGGCTGGAGCACGACGGGGGAGTGCTGGTCGTGGACCCCGGAGTCTTCAGCGGACCCGAGGCGCTGGACGGGGTGGACGCGGTGCTGATCACCCACGAGCACCCGGACCACGTGAACGTCGAGGTGCTGACCCGGGCGCTGGACCGCCGGCCCGTCCCGGTGTACGGCCCGGCCTCGCTCGCCGCGGTGCTCGGCGACGCGGCCGAGGCGCTGACCGTGGTCACCCCGGGCGAGTCGTTCACCCCGGCCGGGGTGGCGGTCCGCACGTACGGCGGCCAGCACGCCGTCATCCACCCGGACATCCCCGTGGTCCCGAACGTCGGCTACCTGTTCAACGACGTCGTCTACCACCCGGGCGACGCGCTCGTCGTCCCCGACGACGTTCAGGTGGACACCCTCTTCGCCCCGATCCACGCGGCCTGGTCGAAGTTCTCCGAGGTGGTCGACTTCATCCGGGCGGTCGCGCCGCGGCGGGCGTTCGCGCTGCACGACGCGCTGCTCAACGACAACGGCTTCGCTGTGCTCGACCGGCAGTACTCCGCGCTGTCGAAGACCGAGTACCGGCGACTGGAACCGGGCACCCGGATCGACGCCTGAGCGGACATGGCCGGACCACCCCCCGACCTGGTCCAGCGGCTCTACGCGACGCCGCCGGACCGCTTCGTCACGGCCCGGGACGCCGCGGTTGCCGAGGCGCGCCGCGCCGGCGATCCGAAGGCCGCCCGGGAGATCGGCAAGCTGCGCCGGCCCACCGTGGCGGCCTGGCTGGTCAACCTGCTCGCCATCCGCCGCCCGGAGCTGGTCGCCGACCTGGCCCAGCTCGCCGAGTCGCTCCGCTCCGCCCAGCGCGAGCTGCGCGGCGGCCGGCTCCGCGAGCTCTCCGCGCAGCGCCGGGCCGTGGTGGGCGCCCTGGTCGCCGAGGTACGCAAGCTGGCCGCCGCCGAACCGGGCGCCCCGCCGGTCGGGAAGCTGCCGCTCGGTGAGGTCGAGGCGACGCTGAACGCGGCGCTTTCCGACACCGAGGTGGCCGAGCAGGTACGCGCCGGCCGGCTGCTGCGTCCCAGCCACTACGCCGGGTTCGGCGAGGTGCCCCGGCCACAGTTGCGGCTGGTCACCGGAGGCGGGGAGGAGGAGCCCGCCGTACCGGAACGGGCGGCCGAGCGGGCCGAGGCCCGGCGGACGCGCGACGAGCGGGCCGCCGAGCGGGCGGCGCGGGCCGAGCGGGCGAAGCGCCGCCGGGCCGTGGAACGCGAGCTGGCGAAGGCCCGCGACGAGCAGGACCGGGCCGAGGCGGAGCTGACCGAGGCCACTGGCGCGGAACGGGACGGCGTGGCGACGCTGGACCGGATCGAGACGGAGCTGGCCGAGCTGGAACGCCGCCGCGCCGTCGCCGAGCAGGAGCTGAGCCGGGCCAAGCTGGCCCGCCGGGGCGCGGAACGGTCGCTCACCGCCGCCCGCCGGCGCACCGGTGAGGTGGAGGCCGCGCTGGAGGCGCTGGACGCCGAAGAGGGGGATGCCGCGGAGGGTGGCGACGAGGCAGACTGACCGTGATGGATGACCACGGTGGACGGACGGTGGGGGGCCGCCGATGACCCCGGAGCAGGTCGCCGCCGCCAGCAAGCCGCTGGTGCTGGAGCTCGGGGAGGCGTTCTCCCGCTGCCCGTCGACGCTGCGCCGGGCTCGGCTGCTCGGCATCTCCGGCTGGGCCTTCTACATCACCGGCCGGGCCGGCGCGCTCGGCGACGTCCGCGCCGAGACGGTCGCCGCCGCGCTCGGGTTCATCGCCCCGGAGGCGGTCGCCGACGGCTGGGACGCCGCCGTGCGGACCGTACCTCCGCTGGAGGTGGCGGGCGCGAACCTGGCCGAGTGCTGCCGGTGGGGCGCCACCCACCTCGGCGACGCTCTGGAGACCGCACGCCTCGCCGGGCTGCTGGGCCGGGCGGTCGACGCGGCGGACGGCAGCGGGATGCCGCTCTTCGCCGCCTGGCGGGCCATGCCCGTCGACGACCCCGCGCCGGGCGCCCGGGCCGCCGTCGCGCTGCTGCTGCTCCGCGAGCACTTCGCCGGGGCTTACCTGCTGGCGGTGCGGGCCGCCGGGATGACCCCGCTGGAGGCGGTGCTGGCCGGGCCGGAGGGGGACGCCGGGGCCGCCGCCTGCGGCTGGTCACCGCCGTACCCGCCGGTCGGGCCACTGGTGCGGCGGCGGCTCTGGGCCGAGGCGGTGACCGACCGGCTGGTCTCCCCGGCGTTCCGGGCGCTCGGCCCCGGCGAGGGCGCGGAACTGCTCAACCTGCTCACCGCCGCCCGGTCGCACGTCCGTGGCGGATAAATGGGGAGCGCGGTCGCCGGGGCGGCTGCCAGGATCTGCCGCGTGACGCTTCCCGCCGGCTGGACGGTCCGCCGCCCCACCCTCGACGACGTGCCCGCGATCCTGGCGGTGGTGCACGCCGCCGACACCTTCGCCGTCGGCTACCCCGACTTCGACGCCGAGGACGTCCGGGACGCCCTGACCGCGCCCTTCGTCGACCCGGCCCGCGACTCCTGGCTGGTCACCGACCCGGAGGGCGTCGCCGTCGGCTGGACGATCCTGAGCAACCCGACCGGGGTGGGCCGGGAGTGGGTCGAGGTCTACGTCGACCCCGACCGGGGTGCCGACCTGCGCGCCCCGCTGCTGGCACGGCTGCTCGACCGGGTGGCCGAGCGGGCCGCCGAACGCGGCCTTCCCGCGCTCACCGCCCGGACCGGCGTCTTCGCGCCGGAGACCCGCTGGGCCGAGGAGCTGGCCGCGGCGGGCTTCACCCGGCTCAAGCGGTACATCCGGATGACCCGCTCGCTGGCCGACCTGCCCGCCGAGCCGACGCCCCCGGCCGGGGTCACCGTCCGGCCGCTGCGAGCCGACGACGAGGCCGACCTACGGCTGTTCCACCGGATCTTCGACACCGCGTTCCGGGACACCCCCGACTACGAGCCGGTCGACTTCGACCGGTGGCGGGAGCAGCTCTCGTCGCACGACAAGACGTGGGACGAGTGGTTCGTGGCCGAGGTCGACGGGGAGCCGGCCGGCGCCCTGCAGTCCTCCGACCAGACGCTCGACCAGGACATGGGCTGGGTCCGGACGCTGTCGGTGCTGCCCGCGTACCGGCGGCGCGGGGTGGGGGCGGCGCTGCTGCGCCGGGCCTTCGCCGTCTACGCCGCGAAGGGCCGGGCCGGGGCCGGGCTCGGCGTGGACCTGGCCAACCCGACCACCCCGGTCACCCTCTACCGCTCCGTCGGGCTGACCGAGGCGCGCTGGACCGACATGTACCAGCGGAGCGTCCCCGCCGCGGGTGTGTGATAGGCGACCCGCCGCGGGGTCGCCGCCCGGCCGCGGATCCGGCCGGAGCAGACTGGAGCAGTGGGATACGCGCTACGCGGACGCGGTGCCGGTGGGGCGGGACCGCAGCTCGGTGACGTAGTCGTCCGGCGCGCCCGCCTTCTCCGCCGCGTTCGCGATCTCCGACAGGTACCACGACGTCGGCAGGCCGCCCTCGTAGCCGTCGAAGACGTAGACCCAGGCGGTCACGTCCCCGTCCAGGGTCGAGACGCGCACGGTCAGCTTCCGGTACGTCGCGGAGGTCACGCCCTCGATCTCGTCGAGCTGGGCCGCGTCGTACGGGTGGATGTCGTAGAGCGCCACGAAGACCCGGTCGCCCGGCGACTCGACGACCGTGCTGACCGAGCCCTCCCAGCCGATGACGTCCTCGCCCGCGAAGGTGAGCCGCCACCCCTCCAGCCAGCCGGTGTCCACCATCGGCGAATGCGGACAGTAGGCACGCATGCGGGCGGGATCCAGGTTTGAGCCGTAAGCGGCGTAAAGACGCACGGCGATGACGATAGCCCGGCGGGCGGGTGGGGGAGAATACGACGGTGCGTGTCGAGCACGACGGGGAGAAGAAAGTCACTGTGATCATTGATCGGGGGCGAGCGCGGTGAGCGCGAGGAGTGCAGCGGAGCGGAGCCCCGCAGTCGCGAACGAAAGGATGGCTCTGTGAGCCAGATCGTGATCATCGGCGGGGGTCCGGCCGGGTACGAGGCGGCGCTGGTGGCCGCCCAGCTGGACGCTGATGTCACCGTGGTCGAGGCGGAGGGGGCCGGCGGCGCCTGCGTGCTCTCCGACTGCGTGCCGTCCAAGACCTTCATCGCCAGCTCGGAGGTGGTCACCGGCTACCGGGACACCGAGGAGTTCGGCGTGCACTCCGACGGGCTGGAGGCGGTCACCGTCGACGCTCCGGCGGTGCACCAAAGGGTCAAGCGGCTCGCCCTGGCCCAGTCCGCCGACATCCACGCCAAGCTGATCAAGGCGGGGGTCGAGTTCGTCGCCGGCACCGCCCGGCTCGGCGAGGACACCCTCGGCCACACCCACCGGGTGATCGTCACCCCGGCCGACGGCGGCGAGGAGTACTCGATCGCCGCCACCACCGTGCTGATCGCCACCGGCTCCACCCCGCGCCAGCTCCCCACCGCCGTACCCGACGGCGAGCGCATCCTGACCTGGCGCCAGGTGTACGACCTGCCGGAGCTGCCCGAGCACCTGATCGTCGTCGGCTCCGGCGTGACCGGCGCCGAGTTCGCCAGCGCCTACCTGGCCATGGGTGTCGAGGTCACCCTCGTCTCCAGCCGGGACCGGGTCATGCCGCACGAGGACGCCGACGCTGCCTCGGCGATCGAGCGGGTGTTCCGCAACCGGGGCATGACCATCCTCAACAACTCCCGCGCCGAGGCGGTCCGGCGGATCGGCGACGGCGTCGAGGTGGTGCTCGCCGACGGCCGGGTGGTGGCCGGCTCGCACGCGCTGATCGCGGTCGGCTCGATCCCCAACACCGCCGACCTTGGCCTCGCCGAGTACGGCGTCGAGCTGGCCCGGGGCGGCTACGTCACGGTGGACCGCGTCTCCCGGACCAACGTCCCCGGCATCTACGCGGCCGGCGACTGCACCGGGGTGCTGCTGCTGGCCAGCGTCGCCGCCATGCAGGGCCGGATCGCGATGTGGCACGCGCTCGGCGAGGCGGTCCGGCCGCTGCGGCTGCGTACCGTCGCGGCCAACGTCTTCACCGACCCGGAGCTGGCCACCGTCGGCGTCTCGCAGGACGAGGTGGACGCCGGCAAGGTGCCGGCCCGCCAGGTGATGCTGCCGCTCTCCGGCAACGCCCGGGCGAAGATGGCCGACCTGGCCGACGGCTTCGTCAAGCTCTTCTGCCGGCCCGCCAGCGGCCAGGTGATCGGCGGCGTGGTGGTGGCGCCGAAGGCCAGCGAGCTGATCCTGCCGATCACCATGGCGGTGGAGAACAACCTCACCGTCAACGAGCTGGCCCAGACCATCACGATCTACCCGAGCCTGTCGGGCTCGATCACCGAGGCCGCCCGCCAGCTCATGCTCCACGAGCTGGAGTAACCTCCCGCTCCCGGGCCGGCACCGCCACCTCGACGAGGTGGCGGTGTTCCCAGCCTCGGGGCACCGCCACCTCGCCGATCTCGCGGCGGAGCAGGGTGCCGGCGACCACCGCGAGCAGGGCGACCTCGGCGAGGATGAGCAGGCGTTCGGCGAGGCCGATCAGCACCCGGTCACCGGGGTAGGCGGACCAGATCATCGCCGCGGCCAGCAGCAGGCTGGTCAGCGTGAGCCCGCGCAGCCAGCCGGCGGCCCGCCCGCCGAGCCGCCGGGCGAGCAGCCAGCCGGCGACCGGCAGGGCCAGGAAGGCCACGACCGAGGCGTACCGGTGCAGGTAGGCGGCGGTGTCCATGGGCAGCCCCGGCTCGTTGGTGGGCACCACCGCGGCGGCCACCAGACCGGCCGACCAGGCCACCAGCAGCGCCCGGCCGAGCCGGCCCGCGCCGGCCCGGCGCAGCGCCGGCAGGAGTACGACGGTGGCCGCCGCCAGTACGGCCATGGCCGTGTCGATGACGCCGCCCCGGTCGGAGACGGCGAAGTCGCTGACGGTCAGCGACCAGGGACTCAGGTCGTCGCTCACCTCGAGGTGACCGAGGACGGCGAGCACCGCCGCCAGGGCGATCCCGCCGAGCGCCAGCAGGCCGCTGTTCCGGGTTCCAGGCATGCCTCAGCCTGTCGCCGGAACCGCCCGAAACGGATCGGGGACCACCACCCACTTCGATCCCGGGGTCGCCCCCTACCGGCCGCTCGGGGTGGAAGGGAATCAGGCCACGTTGAGCTGGATGTTCCCGATCCGGGCGACCACGTCGAGATGCCCGCCGAGACCGGTCACGTAGGCCCTCAGCGTCTCGAGACTGGTGTTCTCCCCATTCTCGATCTGGCTGATCCTCGCCTGGGACAGCCCCGCGGCCTCAGCCAACTGGATCTGCGTCATGCCCAGCTGTTTGCGGATCTCGGCGAGTTGCGCACCGCTGACCGAGGCGAGCATCTGCTCCCGGAACTGTCCACGCCGAGCCGTGCGGTCAGGCTCGTCCCAGGCCGGGTCGATCTTCCTGGCCTTGGCCTTGACGTCTCGCCAGTTGGCTCCATCGGTCATTGCTGAGCTTCCTTCAGGCTGATGAGGTGCTCCTGGAATCGTGCGTCCGCCAGGGGGATGGCCGTCCGGTACCAACTCTGCCACTGTCCCGACTTGTCCCCGGCCACCAGGAACACGGCTTCCCGCAACGGATCGAAGGCAAAGATCATGCGTACCTCCGTCGGTCCGGCCGAACCGGGTCGTAGCTCCTTCATGTGATGGAACGTGCTGCCTTTCAGGCGGTCGACCAAGGGTCGCCCCAGTGCGGGGCCGTGCTCCCCGATCAGGTCGATCGCTTCGCTGACGAGGTCAGCCGTGAGGGAATCGGTCCTGCACAGGTCTAGGAACCACGCTTCGACCTCCGGATGCAGTCTGATCTCCCACATGTCGTCAATATAAGGGCAGCTTATATTGCCTGCCGGTCGGACACACTGGGAGAGCGGAGAAGTGCGGGTCAGTCGACCGTTGCCTTGGCTTCGGGGCGGGCGTGGCGGGCGCTGATCACCGTCATGGCCCAGCCCGCCCCCGCGAACCCGGCCGCCGCCGCCCCGCCGATCAGCAGCAGCCGCCACGCCGACTCGGTCAGCGCGGCGCCGCCGAGGTGGCCGACGAGCGTCCCGTACGCGGCCCAGGCCGTGGCCGCCGCCGCCTCGTAGAGGATGAAGAGGCGGTACGGGTAGCGACTGCGCCCGGCCGAGAAGCAGGCGGCCATCCGGCCCCCGGGCACGAACCGGCAGAGCAGGATCACCAGCGGCCCCGGTTCGCGCAGGCCACGGGTGACCCGGGCGGCGGCCCGGCGGGCCCGGCCCGGCGTCGCGTGTCGCGGTTCGCGGCGGGCCGGCGCGGTACGACCCAGCACGTAGCAGGCGAGGTCACCGGCGAATACGCCGAGCGCCCCCACCGCGATGGTCAGCGGCAGGTTGAGCCCGCCGTAGACGGTCAGCGCCCCGCTGGTGATCATGACTACCTGAGTGGGCACCACCGGCACGAAGGCGTCGGCGACCAGCAGGGTGAGCAGCACCGCGTACGCCCAGGTGGGCGACGCGATGTCAGAGATGAGTTCGGCCACGACCGCCACCTCGCCGGAGTTCCCCGTTCGACCGCACCGAGCTTGACGGCGTGTCCCGCGTCACCGCGAGCGGCCCTGCCCGGCGGTGACCGCCGACACCAGCAGGCCACCGGTGTTCAACGAGGCAGCGCCGCCGAATGTGACGAGCCGCCGAGGCGTCGCCGACCGCCGGAGCGGGCGGCGGATCGCCGATCCGCGGCGTACCGTTGTCGGCGCGCGGCTCCGGAGACGTCGGGTCCCCCGTTCCCGACGGACGGGCCGCCGCGGGTCGCCGGCAGGTCCCGTGCCGGCGACCCGCCCCCACCGCACCGCATCGAGGTGCGTTGCGAAATCCAGGTGCACCCGCCGCGCCGCCGCGCGTACCGTCGCCGCATGCGCAGCGCGGTGGTGACCACGACGCCGGGTATCCCCGGCGCGCCGCACTGACGTTTTCGTCGACGAGGCCCCGGGGCGATCCGCTCCGGGGCCGCGTCGCGTTCCGGGTCAGCTCGCCTCCGGGTCGTACCCGATCAAGGAGAGCGACATGATCGACCACCGCAGGCTCGGCCGGGACCTGGAGCTGTTCGTCTCGGACCCGCTGGCCGGCGCCGGCCTGCCCATCTGGCTGCCGGCCGGCGCCGCGGCCCGGCACGCCGTCGAGGAGTACGTGCGGGAGCTGGAACGCCGAGCCGGCTACCGGCACGTCTACTCGCCGCCGCTGGGCAAGCGGGAGCTGTTCGAGCTGTCGGGCCACCTCGGCTACTTCGCCGACGACATGTTCCCGCCGATGCGGCTGAGCGCCGACGACGAGTTCGTGCTGCGCCCCGCGCTCTGCCCGCACCACGCGCTGGTCTTCCGCGCCCGGGGCCGCTCCTACCGGGAGCTGCCGCTGCGGGTAGCCGAGATCGGCGGGATGTACCGGGCGGAGCGCTCCGGGGTGCTCGGCGGGCTGTCCCGGGTCCGCGCCATCTCGCTCAACGACGCGCACAACTTCTGCGCGCTGGAGCAGGTCGGCGACGAGGTACGGGAGATCCTCCGGCTGATCGGCGAGGCGCACGCCGCGCTCGGCGTCCGGCCGGCCGGGTTCCGGCTGTCGCTGCGCGGGCCGGGGGAGAAGTACGTCGGCGACGACGCCGACTGGGCGCGGGCCGAGGAGCTGCTCCGCGCGGCGCTCGACGGGGTGGACTACCACGAGGGCCCGGGCGAGGCCGCCTTCTACGGCCCGAAGATCGACATCCAGATCGTGGACGCGGCCGGCCGGGAGTCGACCATCTCCACCATCCAGCTCGACTTCGACAAGCCGGAGCGGTTCGACCTGTCGTACATCGACGCGGACGGGCGCCGGAAGCGGCCGGTCATGGTGCACCGCAGTCTGGTCGGCAGCATGGAGCGGCTCTTCGCGTACCTCATCGAGGTGCACGCGGGCGCCTTCCCGGCCTGGTACGCCCCGGTGCAGCTGGTGCTGCTCCCGGTCGACGACGGCCAGGCCGACGCGGCCGTGGCGCTGGCCCGCCGGGCCGAGGCGGCCGGGCTGCGGGCCGAGGTCGACCTGGCCGGCTCGCTGGGCGCCCGGATCCGCGATGCGGCCCGCCGCCGGGTCCCGTACGTCGGGGTGGTCGGCCCTCGGGAGGCGGCCGACGGCGCGGTCTCGCTGCGACTGCGCGACGGTCGCGGGCTCGACCCGATGCCGGCGGCCGACGCGCTCGGGCTGATCGGACGGGTGGTCGCCGCCCGCTCCGCCGAGCTGCTGCCGGCGGAGTGAGCGGCCGTCCGGCACCGGCTCCCGCCGCGCGGGGTGGGTGGCCGGTGCCGGGCCTGTCGCCGGGTCCACGTCAGTTCCCCGCCGGCGTCGCGGCCGGCGCACCGGCCGGCGCGGCCCCCGGGACGGGCGCGGGCACCTCGTCGGTGATCACCGCGCCGGCGAACTGCGACCGGTAGAGCCGGGCGTACGCGCCGTCGGCGGCGACCAGTTCGTCGTGCGTGCCCTGCTCGACGATCCGGCCCTGCTCCATCATGAGGATCAGGTCGGCGTCGCGGATGGTGGAGAGGCGGTGCGCGATGACGAAGCTGGTCCGGTCGGTGCGCAGCGCCGCCATGGCCCGCTGGAGCAGCACCTCGGTGCGGGTGTCGACCGAGCTGGTCGCCTCGTCGAGGATGAGCAGCGACGGTTCGGCGAGGAACGCCCGGGCGATGGTGATGAGCTGCTTCTCGCCGGCGCTCACGTTGCTACCCTCCTCGTCGATCACGGTGTCGTAGCCGTCGGGGAGGCTGCGCACGAACCGGTCCACGAAGGTGGCCCGGGCCGCGGCCAGGATCTCCTCCTCGGTGGCCATCGGCCGGCCGTAGGCGATGTTGTCCCGGATGGTGCCGCCGAAGAGCCAGGTGTCCTGGAGCACCATGCCGATCCGGCCGCGCAGCTCGTCCCGGCGCATGGAGCTGATGTCCACCCCGTCCAGGGTGATCCGGCCGGCGTCCAGCTCGTAGAACCGCATGACGAGGTTGACCAGGGTGGTCTTGCCGGCGCCGGTCGGGCCGACGATGGCCACCGTGTGCCCGGGCTCGGCCACCAGCGAGAGGTCGTCGATCAGGGGCTTGTCCGGGTCGTACCGGAAGGAGACGTGCTCGAACTCGACCCGGCCGGTGACCCGGGGCGGCGCGGGCCGGTCCGGGGTCTGCTCCTCGGCGTCGAGCACCTCGAAGACCCGCTCGGCCGAGGCCACCCCGGACTGGAGCAGGTTCGCCATCGAGGCGATCTGGGTCAGCGGCTGGGTGAACTGCCGCGAGTACTGGATGAACGCCTGCACGTCGCCGAGGCTCATCGTCCCGGAGGCCACCCGCAGCCCGCCGACCACGGCGATCGCGACGTAGCTGAGGTTCCCGACGAACATCATCGCCGGCATGATGATCCCGGAGATGAACTGGGCGCCGAAGCTGGCCCGGTACAGCTCCTCGTTCTTGGCCGCGAAGGCGGCCTGCGCCTCGCGCTGCCGGCCGAAGACCTTGACCAGCTCGTGGCCGGTGTACGTCTCCTCGATCAGGCCGTTCAGCTCACCGGTGTGCCGCCACTGGGCGATGAACCGGCGCTGCGACCGCTTGGCGATCTGCTGCGTGACGACCACCGACAGCGGCACCGCCACCAGGGCGACCAGGGCCAGCAGCGGCGAGATCCAGACCATCATGGCCAGCACGCCGACGACGGTGAGCAGCGCGCTGAGCAGTTGGCTGAGCGTCTGCGACAGGGTCTGCGAGATGTTGTCGATGTCGTTGGTGACCCGGCTGAGCAGCTCACCCCGGGGCTGCTTGTCGAAGTACGGCAGCGGCAGCCGGTTGAGCTTCTCCTCCACCTCGGCGCGCAGCCGCAGCACGGTGCGCTGCACCACCCCGTTGAGCAGCCAGCCCTGCCACCACATCAGCAGGCTGGCGCCCAGGTAGAGCGCGAGCGCCAGGGTGAGCGTGCGACCCAGCGCGGTGAAGTCGATGCCCGCCCCGGGCACCACGTGCATCCGGGCCAGCATGTCGGCGAAGTTGTCGTTGCCCGCGGCCCGGGCCCCGGCCACCGCCTGCTCCTGGGTGGTGCCGGGGGCGATCTGCCGGCCGACCACCCCGGCGAAGATGATGTCGGTGGCGTGCCCGAGGATCTTCGGACCGGTCACGGTCGCCGCGACGCTGGCCACCGCCAGGGCGACGATCGCGGTCAGGGAGAACCGGTGCGGCCGCAGCCGGCCCAGCAGCCGGCGGGCGGACGGCCCGAAGTTCATCGACTTCTCCGCCGGCATGGCGGCGCCCATCCACGGCGGCCCCCCGCCGCCGCGGCGTCCGGCCGCGGGCAGCCGCTGCGGCGCCCGCCCGTCGGCGGCGGCCTTCGGGCCGGGGCCCGGCTTCTGCCCGGGTACGGCCGTCATGCCGGCACCTCCGCCGTCTGCTGGGACGCCACGATCTCGGCGTACGTCGGGCAGGTCACCAGCAGGTCCTCATGTCGTCCCATCCCGACGACGCCCCCGTCCTCGAGCACGATGATCTGATCGGCGTCGATGATCGTGGAGACCCGCTGGGCCACGATCACCACCACCGCGTCCGCGGTGACCGGCTTGAGCGCGGCCCGCAGCCGGGCGTCGGTGCCGAGGTCGAGCGCGGAGAAGGAGTCGTCGAAGAGGTAGATCTCCGGCTCGCGGACCAGCGCGCGGGCGATCGCGAGCCGTTGGCGCTGGCCGCCGGAGACGTTCGTGCCGCCCTGCGCGATCGGCGCGTCCAGGCCGCCCGGCATCTCCGCCACGAAGTCCCGGGCCTGGGCGATCTCCAGCGCCGCCCAGAGTTCGGCGTCGGTCGCGTCCGGGTTGCCGTACCGGAGGTTGCTGGCGACGGTGCCGCTGAACAGGTACGGCCGTTGCGGCACCAGCCCGATCCGGCGCCACACCTCGTCGGGTTCCAGCAGCCGGACGTCCACCCCGTCGACCAGCACGGCGCCGGCGGTCGGGTCGACCAGCCGGGGGATCAGGGTGAGCAGGGTGGTCTTGCCGGCGCCGGTGGACCCGATGATGGCCGTGGTCCGGCCGGGGCTGGCCCGGAACGAGATGTCGTGCAGCACCGGCGCGCTCGCCCCCGGGTACTGGAAGGCGACCCGGCGGAACTCCAGCTCCGCGCGCCGGGTCATCGCGATCATCGGCTCGCTCGGCGGCACCACGGACGAGTCGGTGTCCAGCACCTCGACGATCCGCTCGGCGCACACCGCCGCCCGCGGCACCATCATGAGCATGAAGGTCGCCATCATGACCGCCATCAGGATCTGCATCAGGTACTGCAGGAAGGCGGTGAGTGCGCCGACCTGGATCTGACCGGAGTCGACCCGCTCCGCGCCGAACCAGAGCACGGCGACGCTGGAGACGTTGAGCACCAGCATCACCACCGGGAAGATCAACGCCTGGAGCCGGCCGATCCGTAGGGCGGTCGCGGTCAGGTCGGTGTTCGCCACCCGGAAGCGCTCCGTCTCGTACGGCTCGCGGACGAAGGCCCGCACCACCCGGATGCCGGTGATCTGCTCGCGCAGCACCCGGTTGACCGTGTCGATCCGGGTCTGCATGAGCCGGAAGCCCGGAACCATCCGCCGGGTGATCAGGCCCAGCGCGACCGCCAGGACCGGTACGCAGACCAGCATCAGCCAGGAGAGGCCCACGTCCTCCTGGAGCGCCATGACCACGCCGCCGACGCTCATGATCGGCGCGGCGACCAGCATGGTGCAGCTCATCAGCACGAGCATCTGCACCTGTTGCACGTCGTTGGTGTTCCGGGTGATCAGCGAGGGCGCACCGAACCGGGTCACCTCACGGGCGGAGAAGCGGTTGACGTGCTCGAAGATGCCGGCCCGCACGTCGCGCCCGAAGCCCATCGCGGTCTTCGCGCCGAGGTAGACGGCGACGATCGAGCAGGCGATCTGGAGCAGGCTGACCAGCAGCATCCAGCCGCCCGTACGCATGATCTGGTCGGTGTCGCCGAGGGCGACGCCCCGGTCGATGATGTCGGCGTTGAGGCTCGGCAGGTATAGCGAGGCCATCGTGCCGACGAACTGGAAGGCGACCACCGCGGCCAATAACCGCCGGTACGGGCGCAGGTGGGTACGGAGCAGGCGGATCAGCACGGACGGCTCCCCGATGGGTTCTCGGTGTTGGGCTCGCTGTCCCGGTTCAACCGGCGAAGGTCCCCGTCGGACATGCTCGTGATGATTTCGGTGAGGAACTCGCGGATCACCGCCTGCTTCGCCGGGTCCGCGTCGACCGAGGTGAGCGGCCGGTTGCTGTGGATCAGGTCGATGATGGCGAGGGCGTGCTCCCGGCCCTTGTCGGTGAGGCTGAGCTGGACGGTGCGCCGGTCGGCGGGGTCCCGGCGCCGGGCCACGAAGCCGTCGCGCTCGAGGGTGTCGACGATGCCGGTGAGGGTGGCGGGCCGGACGAAGCACCGCTCCGCCATCTCCCGGTGGGTGCTGTCGCCGGCCCGCAACAGGATCAGCAGCACCCGCATGCCGGCGGAGGTGAGCCCGTGGTGTTCGGCCAGGTAGCGCCCCCAGTGCTGTTCGACGACGTGCCCGGCGATCGAGATGAGCCGGCCGAGCGGCGCCTGCTGGAGCGCGTCGGGGAAGCGGACGAGCGGTCCCATGTTCACGGGCGCTAGGTTAGCCCCCGAACGGTCAGGGCCCAAAGTATTTTCTCGGTCAGCCGAACACCACCGCCAGGGCGGCGGCGACGAAGACCACCTGGAGGGCGGTCCGGGCGCCGATCGGCGTGACCGGGCGGCCGGCCAGGGTGAGTTCGCGGCGCGCGGCCGAGACGTTGGCCGGGAACATGGCCAGCATCAGCAGCGCCAGGCCCGCGGCGGCCGGGCGGGCCGTGGCCGGCAGGAGGAGTCCGAGCGCCCCGAGCAGTTCGAGCACCCCGGTCAGGGTGACCAGCAGGCCGGGCCGGGGCAGCCTCGGCGGCACCATGGCGATCAGGTCCGCGCGGCGGGACAGGAAATGGGCCGAGGCGGTCAGCAGGAACATCAGGGCCAGGCCGACCCGCAGGGCGGGGTGCCAGCCGTCGAGAGCGGCGACGCCGAGCAGGCCGGCGAGCCGGGCCGCCGCGGTGCCGGCGACGAGAGCGATCAGGGGTGCCATGGGTGTACGCCTCCCGAAGAGGGAACTTGTCGCCGACAAGATTGCGCCCTGTGGGCCATCTTGTCAATGACAAGTTAGAGTGGGCGCATGACCCAGTCCCGCGCGTACCACCACGGCGACCTGCGCCGCGCACTGCTCGACGCGGCGGTGGAGGTGATGGCGGAGTCCGGCCCGGCCGCGCTGAGCCTCCGCGACCTGGCCCGTCGGGCCGGCGTCTCGCACGCCGCCCCCGCCCACCACTTCGGCGACAAGGCGGGGCTGCTCACCGCGCTCGCCGCCGAGGGCTTCGAGCTGCTGGCCGAGGCGCTGCGCGACGCCGGCGACGACCTGATCGGCGCCGGGGTGGCGTACGTGGGGTTCGCGGTCCGGCACCGGGCCCACTTCGAGGTGATGTTCCGGCCCGACCTCTACCGCGCCGACGACCCGGCGGTGGTGGCCGCCCGGGACCGGGCCGGCGAGCTGCTGCGCACCGGCGTGGCCCGGCGCACCGGGCGGGGACCGGACGTCGACTCCCTGGCGGCCTGGTCGATCGTGCACGGCTTCGCGACGCTCTGGCTCTCCGGCGCCCTGCCGCCCCGGGTCGGCCCCGACCCGGAGGCCGCCGCCCGCAGCGTGATCAGCCGGCTCTTTCCCTGACGGCCGGGCCCCTCGACGAGGGGCCCGACCGCGGGGTCACCAGCTCGTCGGCAACGGCATGCCCTCGGTGTAGCCGGCGGTGCTCTGCACGCCGACCAGGGCCCGTTCGTGGAACTCCTCCAGGCTCCGCGCGCCCGCGTAGGTGAAGGCGCTGCGCACCCCGGAGATGATCTCGTCGATCAGGTCCTCGACGCCCGGCCGGGCCGGGTCCAGATACATCCGGGCCGACGAGATGCCCTCCTCGAAGATGGCCTTCCGGGCCCGGTCGAACGCGCTGTCCTCGGCGGTCCGGGCGCTCACCGCGCGGGCCGAGGCCATCCCGAAACTCTCCTTGTAACGCCGGCCGTCGGCATCGGTGTAGAGGTCGCCGGGGGACTCGTAGGTGCCGGCGAACCAGGAGCCGATCATGACGTTCGAGGCGCCGGCCGCGAGCGCCAGCGCCACGTCCCGCGGGTGGCGTACGCCGCCGTCGGCCCAGACGTGCCGGCCGAGCGAGCGGGCCGCCGCCGCGCAGTCGAGCACCGCGGAGAACTGCGGGCGCCCCACGCCGGTCATCATCCGGGTGGTGCACATGGCGCCCGGCCCGACGCCGACCTTGATGATGTCGGCCCCCGCCTCGACCAGGTCACGTACGCCGTCCGCGGTGACCACGTTGCCGGCCGCCACGGGCACCCCGGGGTCGAGCTTGCGGACCATCCGCAGCGCGGAGATCATCCGCTCCTGGTGCCCGTGCGCGGTGTCCACCACCAGGGTGTCCACCCCGGCCTCCAGCAGGGCGGCCGCCTTGCCGGTCACGTCGCCGTTGATGCCCACCGCGGCGGCGACGCGCAGCCGGCCCCGGTCGTCCACGGCCGGCTTGTAGAGCGTGGCGCGCAGCGCGCCCGACCGGGTCAGCACCCCGACCAGGCGACCCTCGGCGTCCACCACCGGTGCGAGCCGGCGCCGCCCCGCCGAGAGCCGGTCGAAGCCGGTACGCGGATCCGCGTCCGCCGGCACGGTGTGCAGTTCGGTCGACATCACATGCCGGAGCTGGGCGAACCGGTCCACCCCGACGGTGTCCGCCTCGGTGACCACCCCGAGCGGGCGGCCCTCGTCGTCCACCACGATCACCGCGCCGTGCGACCGCTTCGGCAGCAGGTGGATGGCGTCACCCACGGTGTCCGTCGGGCCGAGCGTGATCGCGGTGTCGTGCACCAGGTGCCGCTGCTTGACCCAGGCGACGACGTTGGCCACCACCTCGATCGGGATGTCCTGCGGGATCACCGCGATGGCGCCGCGCCGGGCCACCGTCTCGGCCATCCGCCGGCCGGCGACCGCGGTCATGTTCGACACCACCAGCGGGATGGTGGTGCCGGTGCCGTCGGCCGAGGCCAGGTCGACGTCGAGCCGGGAGCCCACCTCGGAGCGGTTGGGCGCCATGAAGACGTCGTTGTAGGTCAGGTCGTGCGCGGGAACCGCGCCATGAAGGAACCGCACTCGGCCATCATTCCTGCTCGCGGCCGGTCCCGCCGCCGCTGGTGGCCCAAACCACCCCCGGCCGGCGGGACCGCCGACGGTCAGGAGATGGTGCAGATCGCCGCGCCGGCGGTGATCACCGCGCCGACCTCGGCCGACAGGCCGCTGACCGTGCCGGCCTTGTGGGCGTGCAGCGGCTGCTCCATCTTCATCGCCTCCAGCACCACCACCAGGTCCCCCTCGGCGACGGTGTCCCCGTCGGCCACGGCGATCTTGACGATGGTGCCCTGCATCGGCGAGGTGAGCGCGTCGCCGCCGATCGCTGCGCCGGCCTTGGCGCCGCCGCCCCGGCGGGCCGGCTTCTTCGCTGCGGGCGCGGCGGCCGCCGTACCCGCGCCGAGGCCGGCCGGGAGGGTGACCTCCAGCCGCTTGCCGCCCACCTCGACCACGACGGTCTCGCGCTCGGCCGGGCCCTCGACGGCGCCGGCCGGGGCGGTGAAGGCCGGAACGGTGTTGTTCCACCCGGTCTCGATCCACCGGGTGTGCACGGTGAACGGCTCCGCGGTGAAGGCCTCGTCGCGGACCACCAGGCGGTGGAACGGCAGGGCGGTGGCCATGCCCTCGACCACCATCTCGTCCAGCGCGCGTCGGGCCCGCTCCAGCGCCTCGGTCCGGGTCTCGCCGCTGATGATCACCTTGGCCAGCAGCGAGTCGAAGTTGCCGCCGATCACGTCGCCGGCCGAGATGCCGGTGTCCACCCGGACGCCCGGGCCGCTGGGCAGCCGCAGCGCGGTGATGGTGCCCGGCGCGGGCAGGAAGTTGCGGCCCGGGTCCTCGCCGTTGATCCGGAACTCGATCGAGTGCCCGCGCGGGGTCGGGTCCTCGGTGAACCGCAGCTTTTCGCCGTCGGCGATGCGGAACTGCTCGCGGACCAGGTCGATGCCGGAGGTCTCCTCGGTCACCGGGTGCTCCACCTGCAGGCGGGTGTTGACCTCCAGGAAGGAGATGGTGCCATCCGCGCCGACCAGGTATTCCACCGTGCCGGCGCCGTGGTAACCGGCCTCCCGGCAGATCGCCTTGGCGCTGTCGTGGATCTGCCGGCGCTGGGCCTCGGTGAGGAACGGCGCCGGGGCCTCCTCGACCAGCTTCTGGTGCCGGCGCTGGAGCGAGCAGTCCCGGGTGCCCACCACGATCACGTTGCCGTGCTGGTCGGCCAGGACCTGCGCCTCCACGTGGCGGGGCTGGTCCAGGTAGCGCTCGACGAAGCACTCGCCCCGGCCGAACGCGGCGACCGCCTCGCGGGTGGCCGACTCGAACAGGTGCGGGATCTCCTCCATGGTGCGGGCCACCTTGAGGCCGCGCCCGCCGCCGCCGAAGGCCGCCTTGATGGCGACCGGCAGGCCGTGGTCGACGGCGAAGGCCATCACCTCGTCGGCGTTGCCGACCGGGTCCGGGGTGCCGGGAACCAGGGGCGCGCCGGCCCGCTGGGCGATGTGCCGGGCGGTCACCTTGTCGCCGAGGTCGCGGATCGCCTGCGGGGTGGGGCCGATCCAGGTCAGCCCGGCGTCGATGACGGCCTGGGCGAAGTCCGCGTTCTCCGAGAGGAAGCCGTAGCCCGGGTGCACGGCGTCGGCGCCGGCCTTGGCGGCCACGTCGATCAGCTTGTCGATCCGCAGGTAGCTGTCGGTGGCGGTGTCGCCGCCCAGGGCGTACGCCTCGTCGGCGAGGGTGGCGTGCAGGGCGTCCCGGTCGGAGTCCGCGTAGACGGCGACGCTCGCCAGGCCGGCGTCGCGGCAGGCGCGGATGACGCGGACGGCGATCTCGCCGCGGTTGGCGATGAGTACCTTGCGCACCTTGTGGCTCCTCCCGGGAGGTCGTTGCCGGGAGTGTATCGGCCGAGGATTCGGCCCTAACGATCGCTCAGTGTGGGATGCCGCACTGTAGTCAAATTTGGCTATTACGCTTGTCCGGTGTCGGCAACGCGGATGATGATTCTGGGCCTGGTCAGGTGGATGCAGCCGGTGCACGGCTACGACGTACGCCGTGAGCTGCTGAGTTGGAGCGCGGACAAGTGGGCCAACGTGCAGCCCGGTTCGATCTACCACGCGCTGCGCAAGCTCACCGACGAGGGCCTGCTCCGGACAGTCTCGGTCGAGCAGGTCGGCGCCCGCCCCGCCCGCACCACCTACGAGGTGACGGCGAAGGGCGAGGAGGAGTTCGAGACCCTGCTGCGGGCGCAGTGGTGGCAGCTCAACGAGCCCGCGGACCCGTTCGCGGCGGCCTTCTCGTTCCTGCCCGCGATGCCCCGCGACGAAGCCGCGGCGGCGCTGCGCAACCGGGCGAACCTGATCCGGGCCGGGGTCGAGTCGATGCGTGCCTCGCTGGACTCGGACTGGGTGCGCAACCGCAAGCCCGTGCACGTCGGCTGGATGTTCGAGCTCTGGCTGGGTCGGGCCGAGGCGGACATGGCCTGGTGCGAGCGGATCGCCGAGCGGATCGAGTCCGGAGTGTCGTACCTGCCTGCTGGGCTGGAGCAGGCCGATGGGTGGTCGGGGTGGACGGACGGCCGACCCAACGCGGAATAATCAACGTTGACCACAAGAGCTATATCGCGTTAGTCTCTGCGCGAGCCGTGAGGGAGCCGTGCGTCCTCGCGGACCATCGGCGGCCGGTCGCGTCCGGCCCGGAGGACCAGGAGCAGACATGATCGAGACCAGGGGGCTGCGGAAGTCGTTCCGCTCCCGCGCGGGTCGCGAGACGAAGACCGTGGACGCGGTCCGTGGCGTCAACCTCGAGGTGGCCGAGGGGGAGATCTTCGGCTTCCTCGGCCCCAACGGCGCCGGCAAGACCACCACCCTGCGGATGCTCGCCACCCTCATCGAGCCGGACGGCGGCGAGGCCACCATCGCCGGGGCCGACCTGCGCAAGGACCCGGCCGAGGTGCGCCGGCGGATCGGCTACGTGGCCCAGGGCGGCAGCACCTGGGACGAGTCCACCGCCCGCGAGGAACTGGTGCTGCACGCCCGGCTCTACGGCATCGCCAAGGCCGAGGCGCACCGCCGCGCCACCCGCGCCCTGGACGCCTTCCAGCTCAGCGAGTACGCCGACCGCAAGTGCAAGACCTACTCCGGTGGCCAGCGCCGCCGGGTCGAGATCGCGCTCGGCATCATCCACGAACCGAAGATCGTCTTCCTGGACGAGCCGACCACCGGCCTCGACCCGCAGAGCCGGGCGCACATGTGGGACGAGATCCGCCGGCTGCGCACCGAGGGGATGACCGTCTTCATCACCACGCACTACCTCGACGAGGCGGACGCGCTCTGCGACCGGATCGCGATCATGGATCACGGCGAGGTGGTCGCGGAGGGCACCCCGGCGGAGCTGAAGCGCGAGATCTCCGGCGAGGTGGTGCTGGTCGGCCTCGACGCGGCCACCACCCCGCAGGCCGCCGAAGTGCTCGACACCGAGGCGTACGTCAGCAAGCTGGAGACGATCGACGAGGGTGGCCTGCGCCTCTACGTCGACGAGGGCGCCACCGCCATCCCGCAGGTGCTGCGCCGCCTCGACCACGCCGGGCTGGAGCTGCGCTCGATCGAGCTGCACCGCCCCAGCCTCGACGACGTCTTCCTCACCAAGACCGGCCGCTCGCTGCGCGAGTCCTGAGCATCGGGAGAACTGTCATGAAACTCGCCCGCGACACCTGGCTGATCTTCCAGCGCCAGATCCAGCTGCTGCTGCGCAACCCCGTCTGGGTCTTCGTCGGCGTCTTCCAGCCGGTGATGTACCTGCTGCTCTTCGCCCCGCTGCTCAAGCCCGCGCTGCGGGTGTCGACCCAGGCCGAGGCGTACAAGATCTTCGTGCCCGGCCTGCTGGTGCTGCTGGCCATCTTCGGTGGCCTGTTCCAGGGCTTCGGCCTGATCGCCGAGCTGCGCGCCGGGGTGATCGAGCGGTCCCGGGTCACCCCGGTCAGCCGGCTCGCCCTGCTGCTCGGTCGCTCGCTGCGGGACGTGGTCTCGCTGATCGCGCAGGCGGTCATCATCACCCTGCTGGCGCTCCTGTTCGACCTGCGCGTCTTCATCGGTTACCTGCTGCTCGCGTACCTCATGCTGGCCCTCATCGCGCTCATGACCTCGGCCGTCTCCTACGGCGTCGCGCTCAAGGTCAAGAGCGAGGACGCGCTGGCCCCGCTGATGAACACCGTGGCCCAGCCGGTGCTGCTGCTCTCCGGCATCCTGCTGCCGCTCATGTACGCCCCCGGCTGGCTCCAGGGCGTCGCCGACTGGAACCCGTTCTCCTGGGCGGTCGACGGCACCCGGGCGCTCTTCGCCGGTGACCTGGCCAACGACAAGGTCTGGCAGGGCCTGACGATCATCGCGGTGCTCGCCGTCGCCGGGGTGGTCTGGGCCGCCCGGCAGTTCGCCCGCAGCGTCCGCTGAGCAGGACGAGAGCTGCCTCTCATCCGAAGCGGGGTGCCGGCCGAGCGCGCGTAGCGTAAGGCCGGTGCCCCGCCTCACCCGTGACCGGACGACCTGGCTGACCTACGCTCAGCTCGGCCTGTGGGGCTTCTTCCTCTACGGGTTCGGTCCCGTCGTGCCGCTGCTCCGCGACGAACAGGGCACCAGCGCCGCCGTCGCCGGTCTGCACAGCACCGGCATCGCGGTCGGCGCGCTGGCCGGCGGCGCGCTCTTCGCGCCGGCCGCCCGCCGCCTCGGCCGCGGCCCCGCCATCTGGCTCGGGCTCGCCGGCCTGGCCGCCGGCGTCGCCGCGCTCGGCCTGCTCCGCCCGCTGCCCGCCACCATCGCCGCCGTCGCGGTCGTCGCCACCTTCGGCATGATGGTGATCAGCGGGGTCAACGTCGTGCTCACCGCCCACCACGGGCGCGCCGCGCCCGCCGCGCTGAGCGAGGCCAACGCGGCCTGCGCCGGCATGGGCATCCTCGCGCCGCTGGTCATCGGCGCGACCGTGGACGCCGGCCTCGGCTGGCGGCCGATGATGGCCGTCGAGGTCGGGCTGATCACCCTGGTCGCCCTCGCCGCCGTGACCTTCCGGGTACGCCTGCCGAGGGCCGCCCCCGCTACCGCGGCTGCCGCTGCCGTTCGCCCGATCTTGGACACCTACCGTTCCTCTCGAACGGAAACTGTCCAAGATCTCGGGCGCCGGACGGTGCTGCCGCGGGCGTACTGGATCGCCTGGGTCCTGATGGCGGTGACCGGGTCGATCGAGGTGTGCCTGTCGCTCTGGACCGCCGACGTGCTCCGGACCCACGCGGGGCTCAGCGCCGGCGGAGCGTCGGCGGCCGTCGCGGCGATCGTCTGCGGCATGTTCGCCGGCCGGCTGGCCGGTGGCCGGCTCGCGCTGCGCTGGCCGCCGGTGCCGCTGCTGCTCGCCGCGCTGACCGTCTCCCTGGCCGGGTTCGCCCTGTTCTGGTCCGCCTCGGTCGGTTGGCTGGCCGTCACCGGCCTGGTCGTGCTCGGGCTGGGCAATGCCCTGCACTACCCCCTGGCGATCTCCATCGCCCTCACCGTGGCAGGTCGGGCCGCGGACAAGGCGGCCGGCTGGTCGTCGTACTCGGTGGGAGTGGGTTTCGGGATCGCGCCGGTCGCGCTCGGCTGGGTGGCCGACGGCGTCGGCCCCCACCTGGCCTTCCTGCTCCTGCCCGCCTTCATCGCCGCGGCCCTGCTGCTCACCGTGCGCCTCGGCCGCGCCCTGCGCCTGCCCTCGCCCACCGACGACCGCACCCCGGTCTCCGCCGCCGCGTGACCGGCCCGCTTCCTCGCCCGGCCCGCCTCCGTGCGTTCGCTTGATCGCCTGCGCCTGCGCTCGCCCGTCTGATCGACTCCAGCTCGGCGTGGTGGCGGTATCCGGGCGGACGGGATGGCGCCACCACGCCGAGCTGGCGTGGGTCCGGTGCCTCGGCGTGCTGGTTCAGAGCACCCGGGCGAGGGTCACGCCGTCGGCGATGGGGAGCATGACGACCTCGACGCGGACGTCGGCGAGGATCTCGTCGTTGAAGGCGGCGATCGCACGGTCGTCGGCGTTCTGCGGTGCGAGCACCCGGCCGCCGCGCAGCGTGTTGTCGACCGCGATCACCGCGCCCGGGCGCATCCGGGGCACCAGCTCGTCCCAGTAGATCGGATAGCCGACCTTGTCGGCGTCGATGAACGCGAAGTCCAGGTAGCGCTCCTGCGGCAGTTGGCGCAGCGTGTCCGCGGCCGGACCGATACGCAGCTCGATCCGGTCCTGCACACCCGCCCGGGTCCAGTACCGCCGGGCCACGCCGGTGTACTCCTCCGAGATGTCGAAGCAGGTCAGGCGGCCGCCCTCGGCGAGGCCCCGGGCGATGGCCAGCGAGGAGAGACCGGTGAACGTGCCCACCTCCACCGCCTGCCGGACGCCGAGCAGCCGGGTCAGGAAGGTCAGGAACGCGGCCTGTTCGGGCGCGACCTGCATGTCCGCCTGGGCGGGAAGGGCGGCGCGGGTCTCCTCGGCCAGCTCCCGGACGATCTCGTCCGGGGCGGACCCGTGCGCCACGAGGTACGCGTGCAGTTCCGGGGTCAGCGGCAACGGCTTCGTGCTCATGATCGGACGTTAGCCGAGATGTTCGACCTCCTGGCCCCCCGGCGCAACCTTCGTCCACAGGTCGGTGATGTTCAGCTCCAACTCGGCGAGGAGATTGCGCAGCAGCGGCAGGGAGAGCCCCACCACCGTGCCCGGGTCACCCTCGATGCCGGTCAGGAAAGCCCCGCCCAGCCCGTCGATGGTGAACGCCCCGGCCACCGCCAGCGGTTCACCCGTCGCCACGTACGCGGCGATCTCCGCATCGCTGATGTCGGCGAAGTGCACAGTGGTCGATGCGACCGCCTCCGCACGGGACTCGTGCACCACGTCGAGCAGACAATGACCGGTGTGCAGCACCCCACTGCGCCCGCGCATCCGCTGCCACCGCCGGGTGGCGTCCGGCGCGTCGGCCGGCTTGCCCAGGATCTCGCCGTCGAACGCCAGCACCGAGTCGCAACCGAGCACCAACGTCCGCTCGTCCGGGTTGGGGCGCAGCCGGCCCAGCACCGCCTGCGCCTTCAGCCGGGCCAGCTCCAGGCACAGCTCCTCGGCCCGGTCGCTGACCACCTGCGATTCGTCGACACCGCTGACCAGCACGTCAGGTTCGATCCCGGCGGCCTGGAGCAGCTTGCGGCGGGCGGGACTCTGCGAGGCGAGCACGAGGCGCAGCGGCACGGAGGTCAACACCCCACCGACGCTACCGGCTGATCCGCGGCGGCGGGTCGTCGGCACGTCGACGCCGGCGCCAGACCAGGTAACCGCCGCCCGCAGCGAGCAGCACACCCAGTGTCGCCAAGCCGCGCACGGTCGAGTTGTCGTCGCCTCTGTCGTGAGCCCGCGAGGTGGGTGGTGCGGTGACCGACGGCGTTTCGAAGCCGAGTGGGGGGACGTCAGCGGTGAGGGCGGCGACCAGGTCGATGACGCCGTAGCCGTATTCGTCGTCGCGGCCGGGTGGGCCCTTGTCGATCGCGGTGGCGGTCAGGCGGTGGGCGACCTCCTGGGCGGGGAGGTCGGGGTACTTGGAACGGACCAGGGCGGCGGCCCCAGCCACGATGGCAGTTGCATCGGAGGTGCCGCTGCTTTTCCGGTATCGGCCGCCGATGCCGGTGCTATAGATATCAACTGCCGGGCCGACGACATCTATCTCTGGACCGGATACTGACAAGGTTGCATGATTGCCGCGCCGGTCTACGCCGCCCACGGCTATTACGGTGGGCTCGGAGGCGGGGTAGCTGACTCCGCTTTCGCGCGGAGCGTTTCCCGCAGCTGCTACAACGACAATATTTGCATCCACAGCGGCGTCCACGGCTGCTCGGAGGCGAGTAGTTGGGGTGCTCGCCGCCGAGATGCTAATGATGCCGACATGGTGCTTAGTCGCGTACTCGATGCTTGCTGCTAGGTCATCGGGGTCACCGAGACCGTTGACAGGCGTGTCGTAAAGAGGAAGTATTTTCGCTCTGGGAGCTATTCCTAGAGCGCCACTCTTGGCATCTCGTCCATGCGCAGCGATAAGGCCGGCCATTGCAGTGCCATGGCTGTTCTGGTCAAGCTTTCCGTTTCCGCTGCCGCCAGGAATTATGTCGGCGCCTGCGAGCAGGTTTCGTTCTATGTCCGGATGGGGGTCGACGCCGGTATCAGGCAGGGCGACGACTATTCCCTTGCCTTGGCTAACCCTGTGGGCCTGATAGACGTTGAGATACTGGAGATGCCACTGATCACTTCTGATCCGCTCCACGCCATCGTTGCTTCCTGCGGCGGCGTTGCTGGTATTCGTGGGTACTAGCAAACTGGCGGCAGCAGCGATTGCGAGGATGCGGGACGAGCCAGGATGGCGGGATGTCACCGGTCGAAGCCGATTGCCGGCCCTGGATCGCTCGGACCACTCTCTTCCGGAGGTCGAACCACCGGATCCACTCCGCGGTCCACCTCCCATGGGTTGTCCGGATCCCACCGCCGGCCGCCTTGGTCGCCGTCGGGACGCTGTGGTCCTTTCCTGGCGCCGCCAGCGGTTGCAGGGCCACCTCCTAGCGGCGTAGGGCCGTATGCCCCAAAGTGTGGTCCTTTGCCGACCCCGGGCCGAGAACCAGCCGCTCCGCTCGGAGCCGTGCCGGCGCCGCCCCCGCCTATAACCCCGCCAATTGGATTTACTCGACGAGGCGAAGGTGCCGCACCTGGCTGGCCGACGGACGGAGAACTGCCGATCAAGCCACCGGGCGGCATCGAGCGCGGGGCGTTGGAAGGTGTCGATCTATTAGAAATCTCGCGGCCGCCGCCTTGGCTCTTAGGCAGGCGATCAATAGGGAGTCCACGGATTGGTGCCGCCGGGGTCGGCGGGAGGGGGAAGCCCGTACCGCCAACATGGGGAGTGGGCAAGGCGGGGGACGTCGTATGCGCAGGGGGTGCGGTGGGCATCGGAGCGACGCCTGTCCCTGCTCCGCCCAGCACTGGTCCTTGGGCGATAACCGATCCCGTTTTGGGCGCTACAGTGGCCGCAGGTCTGGTCGAGGAGGCAGGGCGAGTGGCCTGCGTCTGTGCTGGAGATGCAACGGGCACTGCGACGACCGGCGGGATAATCGGGACTGAGCCGGCCCCGGAGTAAGGGTCTGTTGGTTCTTGGTCTACTCGTGGGCCTAGCCGGGGACGGACTGCTGGCGGGCGTTGGAGCATGACTTGGGCTTGTTGGAGTTCGCCGCTCAGCCCCGTCATCAACCCTCGCGCCCGCACGTTCAACTGCTCCAGCTCCGCGTCCGTCACCGGCGGCTTCTCCGGCAGCCGGCTCCCCGCCACCGCCTTAGGGTCGGCGACGATCGCCTCGTACGCCCGCTTCTGTCGCACCTTCTCCGCGTACTCCTCGTGGAGCGGCTTGAGTTCGGCGCGGGTGCTGCCGATGGCGCGGGTGGCGGCGGCGAGCGCGTCGTAGTTCGCGGCGGCGGCGTCGTGGGTGCGCTGCACCTGGTCGATGAGTTGGTCGAGGTCCCCGAGGTACGCCCGCGCGGCGGCATTCGTCTCCGGCGGCCACGCCTCGGCGAGCCCGCGGCGGTACTCGCGCAGCCGGCTCAGGTGGGCCAGGGCGAGGTCGCAGACCTTGCGCCAGCCAGCGACCTGCTTCCACTGGCCGCTGGTGTCCTGGTCCTGGAGGCACGCCCACATGCTGAGCACGTCCATCAGGCGCCACTCGGTGAGCCCGGAGGTGCGTCCGCTGCCCCGTTCGATCACGGCAGGACCACCCGCCCCTGCTCAGGCGCGGTCGGATCCGCCAGCGGCGGCACCGGGCGGGCGGCCGCGGTGGACGGCGCGGCCAGGGCCCGTTCGACGTCGACGACCCGGGCGGAGGAGAAGGCGTCGGAGTCGGCGTACGTGGCCGCGATGTGGCCGGCGGCGCCGGCCAGCCGGCCGGTGGCGGGGGCCAGGTCCCAGACCATGCTGACCGTGGCCTGCTGGGTCTCGTGGTGGGCCTGGAGGAACTGGACCAGTTCGATGAACGCGTCGGCCGGGTTGGGGACCGGGGCTTTCATGTCGTCGGCGATGTACGACAGGTGCGGTGTGTAGTTGCGGCTGACCTCGTCCTGGAGCCGGTCGGCGAAGTCGCGCATCTGTCGGATGTCGGCCTCGATGCCGCCGTAGTCACGCAGCCAGCCGGCCGGCTGGTTGTCCTCCGGGATCATCGACCCTCCCTGCCCGTCACCGCACGGTTTCCCTGAGTGAGGTTAATGGCTCGCCGTGGATCCCGGCAGTCCTGATGCGGGGTCGGCGTACCCGGGATGGGTCAGCGGGGGAGGCCGGAGGCGCGCCACGCGCCGGGGCCCGCGACCGGCGCGGCGCCGGCCGGACGGGCGCTGCGTGCCCACTGCGACACGGCGGCCGGCGCGGTGGCCGCGACCGGTCGGGTCCGCACCACGAGGGCCCCGACCAGGGCGGCCAGTTCGTCGGCGGTGGGCACGCCGCGGACGATCCGGAACAGCGGCTCTTCGGCAGACATGCCGACAGGGTACGCGTCCAGAACTTGACCTTCACCGGACAGTGGCGTGCCGCCGGTGTACCGGTAGCGGCTCCCGGGTACGGTTTCAGCGATGTCTAACCCGCTTCCCCAACTCGTCGCCGACCGGTACCGGCTCATCTCGCCGCTCGGCCAGGGCGGCATGGGTCGGGTGTGGAAGGCGCGCGACGAGGTGCTGCACCGCGACGTGGCGATCAAGGAACTCGTTCCGCCGCCCAGCCTCACCCCGGAGGAGCGCCGCGAGATGCGGGAACGCTCGTTGCGGGAGGCCCGGGCGATCGCCCGGCTCAACAACGTCAACGTGGTCCGCATCTTCGACGTGCTGCGCACCGACGGCGATCCGTGGATCGTCATGGAATACGTGCCGTCGAAGTCCTTGCAGGACACCATCGCCGAGGACGGCCCGGTCTCGTCGGCGAAGGCCGTCGAGATCGGTCTCGGGGTGCTGGGCGCGCTGAAGGCCGCGCACAAGGCCGGCATCATGCACCGCGATGTGAAGCCGGGCAACGTGCTGCTCGGCAGCGACGGGCGCGTGGTGCTCACCGACTTCGGTCTGGCCACCATCCCGGGCGACCCCAACGTCACCCGCACCGGCATGGTGCTCGGCTCGCCCGCGTACATCGCGCCGGAACGGGCAAAGGACGGCACGGCGGGGCCGGAGGCCGACCTCTGGTCGCTGGGCGCCACGCTCTACGCCGCCGTCGAGGGGAAGTCGCCGTACGCGCGGCCGTCGGCGATCGCCACCCTGGCGGCGCTCGCCACCGAGCCGCTGCCGCCGCCGAAGAACGCCGGGCCGCTGAAGCCGGTGCTCCAGGGCCTGCTGCGCAAGGACCCGGAGGAGCGGATCACCGCCGAGGTCGCGGAGCGCATGCTGCGCAAGGCCGCGGGGCGGCGGGCCAAGGGCATCTCACTGCTGGACGGCGTACGCCGGCCCGGGCCGAACGGTCCGCGCGTTCCGCGCCCGCCGCTGGTGCCGGCGCCGCGTCCGGCCGACGACCAGGCCGAGCGGCCGGTGACTCCGGCGCCGCGCAAGCCCGACGGGGGCACGTCCGCGGCCGCCGTCGCCGGTGCCGCGGCGGCCGCCGACGCCACCGTCAAGGCACCGGCCGGTTCGGACGCCGCGCCCACCGCGAAGGTGGCCCCGCCGGTCGCCGAACCGACCACGAAGCTCGACGCCGAGCCGGCGGTCGCCGACACCCGGGTAAACGGCGCCGACCCGGCCCTGGACGAGACGCGGCTGGACGGCGAGCCGGTGGTGGAGCCGCCGGCCCCGCCGAGGAACCCGACCTCGGTGCTGGCCGAGCCGGTCAGCCCGGCGCCGTCGACCGGCCGGGCGGCGGTGATCCCGGGTACGAAGCCGGAACGCAACAAGCGCAACCTGCTGATCGGCGCGCTGGTTTTGGTGCTGCTGGCCGGCCTGGCGGTGGCCGTGCCGCTGCTCAACCGCGATGACGACAGCAAGGGCGGCGGCCAGCAGGCAGCCACCACCACGTCGGCCGCGGCCCCGCCCGCACCGGGGAACGGCGCCGGGCCGACCTCGGCCGCGCCGAGCAGCGCCGCGCCCAGCCAGACCCCGTCGGTGACCCCGTCGATGACCCCCTCGGCGGCTGCCGGCACCCTGCCCACCGGTTGGCACTACTACAAGGGCCCGAACGGCTTCCAGGTGCCGATCCCCAACGGTTGGCAGGCCCGGCCCGGCGACAACCAGGTCGTGCTCTACGAGGCCGGCGGCGCGCGGCGGGTGCTGTTCATCCAGTGGACCTCCTCGCCGAAGAAGGACGCGTACGCCGACTGGCAGGCGCAGGAGTCGAGCCGCCGGAACTACGTCGACAACTACAAGCTGGTCGGGATCACCCGCTGTGACGGTTACTACCGCACCTGCGCCGACTGGGACTGGCTGGAGACGCGGAATGGCGGAACCCGCTTCCACGTGCGCAACCGGGGCGTGGCCACGGCCAGCAACCGGGGCTTCGCCCTGCGCTGGGAGGTCCCGGCGGACGCCTGGCAGGCCAACCTGGCCAACTGGGAGATCATCACGAAGGGCTTCAAGCCCGACCGGGTGAACTGATCCAGGGAATCCCGCCATTGCGAAACTGACTCGCATGGCCTTCCGTCCTCGGGGGTATTGAGACCGCGACGACGGAAGGAGGTACGACATGGGTTACCGACACAAGGACACCGGCCCCCGGCTGGCACTGTGGATGCTGGTCGCGCTCGGAGACGTGGTCCTGCTGCTGGTCAGCGCCGGCCTTTCCGCGCCGGTCGCGGTGCTCGGTGTCGTCGCCCTCACCGTCGCGGGGGTGGCGACGTGGCGGCTGGCCCGCCGGACCACCCTGGCCGGGCGGGGCGCGGTCCCTGTGCCGGTCGCCTCGCGACGCAGGGCATGACCCGGGCGGTACGAACGGCAGTGGCGGCAGCCGGACCGGCTGACGACCTCGGTCGTAGCCGATCCCGCTGCCGCCGACTGGCGACCGTGGGGGATGGTCAGGTGTTGTTGGCCAGGGCGATCAGCCGGGTCCGGTCACCGTTCCAGTAGTTGCGGTCGACGTTGCCGCTGATCCCGGAGACGCTGCCGCTGCTGGTGTACTGCCAGAAGCTCCAGAACGGGGCGCCGGCCGGCAGGGTGCCCACCGTGCTGGACCACCGGGCGACCCACAGCGGGTGGTTGGCCCACGGGGCGGTCCAGCTGCCGGTGCACTGGTTCCACCAGCTGGTGGTGGTGTAGATGACCGCGTACCGGCCGGTGCGGGACCGGTAGGTGCTGAGGAAGTCCTGCACCCAGTTGCGCATGCCGGTGGTGGTGAGGCCGTAGCAGTAGCCACCGGCGTACGGGTTGCCCTCGAGGTCGAGTGCGGCGGGCAGCGTACGGCTGTCGGCGGACCAGGCGCCGCCGTTGCTGGCCAGGTAGTTGGCCTGGATCGCGCCGGAGGAGATGTTCGGCCGGGCGAAGTGGTAGGCCCCGCGGATCACGCCGGCGTTGTAGGCGTTGACGTAGTTCGCGTTGAAGTTGGGGTCCTTGTAGCTCGTGCCCTCGGTGGCCTTGATGAAGGCGAACTGGATGCCGGCGTTGCGCACGCTGGTCCAGTTGATGGTGCCCTGGTAGCGAGAGACGTCGATGCCGGGGGTGGTCGCCGCGGCTGCCGGTCCGGCGGTCGCGACGAGGGCCGCCGCCGCGGTGGCGGCGACGGTCAGGCCGGCGGCGAGCAACCGGCGCACGGAGAGTCTGGTACGAGCCATTGATGCCTCCAGGGACGTCCAATGATTGACGCCCATCTTTGGAGGTAAGTGCCCTAGATCACAAGAGGGCTTAAAGAATTTTTCATTGACGACCGTCGTCGCCTCGGTGACCCGCGGGTCAACTCAGCGGAGGGTGCTGGGGTCGATCACCCAACGGAAGGGCTCGGTGACCGTCAGGGTCTCGCCGGCCTTGGCGACCCGGTCCTCGACGTAGTGTTCCCCGTCCAGCCGGTGCAGCCGCAGCGAGTGGCTGTCCCCGTCCTGCTCCACCAGCAGGTACCAGGGAATCCGGGCGATGGCGTAGGGCTGCATCTTGACCAGCCGGTCAGCCGCGGCATTCCCCGGCGAGACGATCTCTCCGACGAGCCGGACCTCGCTGGCCTCCATCACGGTGCCCTCGTCGTCCGTGTCGGCCACGACCAGGTCCGGAATGACGATCCGGTTCAATCCGAGTCGGACGTTGACCGCCTCGAACACCAGCAGCCCGTGCTGCTCGGCGGCTGCTTCCACCGAGTTCGCGAGGCGGCGCGAGATGGTCTGGTGTCTCTTGCTCGGAGCAGGGCTCACGATCAGGCTCCCGTCGAGCAGTTCGATCCGGTCGCGGCTCTCACCCAGGGCGAGGTAGTCGGCCTCGGTCCAGAGGCCGACGTGCGGTCCGAAGGGCTCAAGTGGTGCCGCGCTCATCGGCGTTCACCTCTGCTCCGACTCGCCACCCGATCACTCTCACACGATACGGGTCGTCGGCTCTCGAACGACACAGCTCAGGCCGGTAGGCTCCCCGCCCATGCCCCTGATCGACGGCCTCACCACCCTCTGGGACAAGCTGCTCGGCGCCCAGCCGGACCCGCCGCCGCTGCTGGTGCTGCTCACCGCCGTCGTCGCGGTGGCGGTGGTCGCCACCCGGTTGCCGTGGCGGATCGCCCGCAACGCCGTGACCATCGCGCACGAGGGCGGCCACGCCCTCGCGGCCCTGCTCACCGGCCGGCGGCTGCGTGGCATCCGGCTGCACTCGGACACCTCCGGGCTAACCCTCTCCGCCGGCCGCCCCACCGGCCCGGGGATGATCCTCACCCTGCTCGCCGGGTACGTCGCGCCGTCCCTGATCGGTCTCGCCGGCGCGTGGCTGCTCGCTGGCAACCGGATCACCCTGTTGCTCTGGGTCGCGGTGGCGCTGCTGCTGGCCATGCTGCTGATGATCCGCAACGTCTTCGGCGTGTTGTCCCTGCTGGTCACCGGCGGCGTGGTGCTCGCCGTCTCCTGGTACGCCTCGCCGCAGGTGCAGGCGGCGTTCGCCTGGACGTCGGTCTGGTTCCTGCTCTTCGGCGGCGTCCGCCCGGTGATCGAGCTGCAGCGGCTGCGCAGCCGGGGGCGGATGCCCGAGTCCGACGCGGATCAGCTCGCCCGGCTCACCCCCTTCCCGCCGCTGTTCTGGGTGACGGTGTTCCTGCTGGTCAGCCTGGCCGCGCTGGGCGCCGGCGCGCTGCTGCTCGCCGGCCCGATCCTCACCGACGCCGGCCTCACCGTCTGAGCGGGGTCTCGTCCGCTCCTGAGCGCCGCTAGGCTGCGCCCGCATGGACGAGGTGACCACCCGGAACCGGGCCGCGTACGACCGGATCGCTGCCGACTTCGCCGCCCGGAACCCGGAGGTGCCCGGCACCTACCGCGAGCTGGCGGAGGAGTTCCAGCGCCGGCTCGACGGGCCGCTGCTGGACCTCGGCTGCGGCCCGGGGCGGGACCTCGCCTTCTGGGCGGACCGGGGCGCCACGCCGGTCGGGCTGGACCTCTCCGCCGCCATGCTGGACGAGGCCCGGCGGCGGGTGGGCGTACCACTGGTCCAGGCCGATCTGCTCCGGCTGCCGTTCCGCGCCGGCGCCTTCGGCGGGGCGTGGTGCTCGGCCGCCCTGCTGCACCTGCCGAAGGCCGGGGCGCCGGCCGCGCTGGCCGGCGTCCGGCGGGTGCTCCGGCCGGGCGCGCCGCTGCTGCTCAGCGTCAAGGAGGGCGAGGGGGAGAGCTGGGAGCGCTGGCCCGGGGAGAGCGCCGACCGTTTCTTCGCCTGGTACGGGGCCGAGGAGAGCGCGGAACTGCTCCGCCGGGCCGGGTTCACCCCGCTGCGGCTGCTGCGGGACGTCGCCGGCCTCGGCCAGCGCTGGCTCTGCCACCTCGCCACGGTGACCTGACCGGCTCCTGCGTCGGGGTCCGAAGGACACGGACAACCCCGGCGTGCAGTGGATCACCCGGCGGGCCGGGCCGGGGCGGGGCAGAATCGGATCCGTGCGATACGTGATCATCGGGGCGGGCGCGGTCGGCGGCACCATCGGCGTACGGCTGGGGGAGGCCGGCCGGGACGTGACGCTGGTGGCCCGCGGCGCGCACCTGGACGCGCTCCGGGAGCGGGGCCTGACCCTGCGGACGCCGGACGGCACGATCACCAGCCGGCTGCCCGCGGTGGCCGGGCCGGAGGACCGCGCACTGCCGGCGGACACCGTGCTGGTGCTCACGGTCAAGTCGCAGGACACCGCGGCGGCCCTGGCGACCTGGGTGGACACCCCGGTCGAGGGCGGCGGGACGGCGGGCGAGCGGCTGCCGATCGTGCTGGCCCAGAACGGGGTCGCCAACGAGTCGGCCGCGCTGCGGCTGTTCGCCCGCGTGCACCCGGTCTGCGTCTGGCTGCCCGCCACCCACCTGGAACCCGGCGTGGTGGTGGCGAACGGGTACCCGCACCCGGGCATGCTGCACCTCGGCCGCTACCCGTCCGGCGCGGACGACACCAGCCGCGCGGTCGCCGCCGACCTGACCGCCGCCGGGTTCGTCGCCCCGGTCCGCGACGACGTGATGCGCTGGAAGTACGGCAAGCTCCTCGGCAACCTCGGCAACGGCCTCCAGGCGCTGCTCGGCCCGGATGTGCCCGAGCCGCTGGCCGCCCGCGTACGCGCCGAGGGGGAGGCCGCGCTCGCCGCCGCCGGCATCCCGCACACCACGCCCGCCGAGGAGGCCGCCGAGCGGGGCGACCGGGTGCGGCACCGGCCGGTCGACGGCGAGGAGCGGGCCGGCGGCTCCACCTGGCAGAGCCTGGCCCGGGGCGCCCGCTCCGCGGAGGCGGACCACCTCAACGGCGAGATCGTGCTGCTCGGCCGGCTGCACGGGGTGCCCACCCCGGCCAACGCGGCGGTCCAGGCGGCCGTCCGCCGGGCGGTCCGCGAGCGCATTGCGGCCGGCGACTTCCCCCGCACGGAGCTGGAGAAAATGGTCGGCTGACCGGCAACCGCACCGCCTCCGCCAGGCGTGTCTCCTGCGAACACGGGGAGGTGGCAGGTGCCCGACAGCGACGGGTTCGACGAGTTCTACCGGGGCAGCCGGCAACGGCTGCTCGGTTTCGTCTACGTGCTCACCGGCAACCTGGCCGAGGCCCAGGACGCCGTGCAGGAGGCGTACATCCGGGCCTGGCAGCGCTGGTCGACGGTGCGCGGTTACGACGACCCGGAGGCGTGGGTGCGCGTGGTGGCCAGCCGGATCGCGGTGAGCCGCTGGCGCAGCCTCCGCAGCCGGGCCCGGGCGTATCTGCGGCACGGGGCGGAGGAGAGCATCCCCGCGCCGAACACCGACACCGTCGAGGTGGTGGCCGCGCTGCGCCGGCTCCCCGAGGAACAGCGCACCGCCATCGCGCTCTACTACCTGCTCGGCATGCCGGTCGCCGAGGTGGCCCGGGAGACCGAGGCGCCGGTCGGCACGGTCAAGGCGCGGCTCTCCCGGGGGCGTGCGGCGCTCGCCGGGCTGCTCGCGGTCGTGGATCTGGAGGAGGAGGCCGCAGATGCGTGACGAATTCGTCGAACTGGTGCAGCGAGAGCTGCGCGACGTCCGCTGGGCTGAGCCGACCGAAATTCGGGCGCTGGCCCGCCGCCGCAGCCGGCGCACGGCGGTGGCGGCGGCTGCGGCGTTGCTGGTGGTCGCCTCGGTCTCCGCCATCGTCGTCGGTCGGGCCGGTACGCCGGTGCCACCTCAGGTTGCCGCCGTTCCCGAGCCGGCCACCGGCCGGGCCGAGATTCCTGTGGAGGCGATGCTGACGCCGGACGATGTGCCGGCGAAGAGTGACGAGCGGCTCGGCGACACGGGCCTCGGTGAGCGGATACGGGTGGACGACATCCTCCGCGCCTGCGGGCAGGAGCGTGGGCTGCCGGCGGATGACACCGCTTCGCGTTACTCCCGTTCGCAGACGCTGATCGGCGCGATCTCGGTGGACGGCTTCGCCCCGGACAAGAGGCCGATCATCAGCCAGGACGTCTACCGGCTGGAGGCCAAGGCGGCGGGACCGTTCTTCGCGGATCTGGATCGGCTCGTAGCGGCCTGCCCGGCGTGGCAGGCGGTCAGCCAGGTCCAGAGCGAGGAGGGGATGACCACCGCCACCGTCGTGCACCACTGGACGGTTGCTGCGAGCGGCTTCGCCGGCGACCAGGCGATCCTGCTCCGGCACAGCATGTCCGTGCAGGTGGATCCGGCGACCGGCGAACCGGTTGGTATCCCGCCCCGGCCCGAGGACCGGCTGGTCGTCCGGGTCGGCGACCTGGTCACGGTCCTGGTGCCGGAGGAGCCCCTGCAGCCTGGAGTGCCGGGTAGCAGGGTGAACGAGGCGCAACTGCTCGACGTGGCGCGCACCGCGGCCCGCCGGATGTGTGTCGCCGCCAACCCCGGCTGCTGAGGCGTCGAGGCCCCCACCGGACGTCCGGCGGGGGCCTCGACGGGGAGCGCTACAGCGGGATGTTGCCGTGCTTCTTCGGCGGCAGGGTCTCGCGCTTGGTGCGCAGCACGCGCAGCGCCCGCACGATCTGGGTGCGCGTCTCGTGCGGCGGGATCACCCCGTCGACGTAGCCGCGCTCGGCGGCGATGTACGGGTTGGCCAGGGTGTCCTCGTACTCGGCGATCTTCTCGGCCCGTACGGCGGCCGGGTCCTCGGCGTTCGCCAGCTCGGAGCGGTAGAGGATGTTCACCGCGCCCTGCGCCCCCATGACCGCGATCTGCGCGGTCGGCCAGGCGAAGTTCAGGTCGGCGCCGAGGTGCTTGGAGCCCATCACGTCGTACGCCCCGCCGTACGCCTTGCGGGTGATGACGGTGACCTTCGGGACGGTGGCCTCGGCGTACGCGTAGATGAGCTTCGCGCCGCGGCGGATGATGCCGTCCCACTCCTGCCCGGTGCCGGGGAGGAAGCCGGGAACGTCCACGAAGGTCAGCACCGGGACGTTGAACGCGTCGCAGGTGCGCACGAACCGGGCCGCCTTCTCCGAGGCGGCGATGTCCAGGGTGCCGGCGAAGTGCATCGGCTGGTTGGCGACGACGCCCACCGGACGCCCCTCGACCCGGCCGAAGCCGACCACGAGGTTCTGCGCGTAGAGCGGCTGGACCTCCAGGAACTCGCCGTCGTCGAGCACGTGCTCGATGAGCCGGTGGATGTCGTACGGCTGGTTGGCCGAGTCCGGGATGAGCGTGTCCAGCTCCCGGTCCTCGTCGGTGACGTCGAGGATCGCCGGCGCATCGAAGACCGGCGGCTCGTCCAGGTTGTTCGACGGCAGGTACGACAGCAGCGCCTTGACGTACTCGATCGCGTCCTCCTCGTCGGTGCCGAGGTAGTGCGCGTTGCCGCTGCGCGAGTTGTGGGTGCGGGCGCCGCCCAGCTCCTCCATGCCCACGTCCTCGCCGGTGACCGTCTTGATCACGTCGGGGCCGGTGATGAACATGTGCGAGGTCTGGTCGACCATCACGGTGAAGTCGGTGACCGCCGGGGAGTAGACCGCGCCGCCCGCGCACGGGCCCATGATCAGCGAGATCTGCGGGATGACGCCGCTGGCCCGGACGTTGCGGAAGAAGATCTCCCCGTAGAGGCCGAGCGAGGCGACGCCCTCCTGGATCCGCGCGCCGCCCGAGTCGTTGATGCCGACGACCGGGCAGCCGATCTTCATGGCCAGGTCCATCAACTTGACGATCTTCTCGCCGAAGACCTCGCCGAGGGAGCCGCCGAAGACGGTGAAGTCCTGCGCGAAGACGCAGACCTGCCGGCCGTCCACCGTGCCGTAGCCGGTCACCACGCCGTCCCCGTACGGGCGGGTCTTCTCCAGCCCGAAGTTGGTCGAGCGGTGCCGGGCGAATTCGTCCATCTCGACGAAGGAACCCTCGTCGAGGAGCATCTCGATCCGCTCCCGAGCGGTCTTCTTGCCCCGCGCGTGCTGCTTCTCGACCGCGCGGGCCGACCCGGCGTGCACCGCCTCGTCGAGCCGTCGCTCCAGGTCCGCCAGCTTGCCGGCGGTCGTGTGGATGTTGATCCCGGTCTCGGTAGTCACCCAGGGAATATAACGATGGTTCAGGTGGGTGCCGCTGTGCAGTGCGCCTCACCGCTTCCCGGCCACCGGCCGACGCGCGGGCCGTAGGCTGGCGGGATGCCCGGCTCGCCGTACACCGATCTGGACCGCCCGCCACTGTCCGCGGCCCGGCTGCAGCGCGCGCTGGTCGCGCCGCACGGGCCCTGGCGCCGGCTGGAACTGCGCGCCGAGACCGGCTCGACCAACGCCGACGTCGTGGAGGCCGCGCGAGCGGGCGAGCCGGAGGGGCTGGTGGTGGTCGCCGAGCGGCAGACCGCCGGCCGGGGCCGGCGCGGCCGGGTCTGGCAGTCACCGCCGCGAGCCGGCATCGCGACCAGCGTCCTGTTCCGGCCGGGTGACGCCGTCGCGGAGCGCGGCTGGTCGCCCGTGCCACCGCCGGGGTACGGCTGGCTGCCGCTGCTGGCCGGCGTCGCGCTGGTCGAGGCGGTGGCCCGGCTGGCCGAGCTCGACGCCCGGCTCAAGTGGCCGAACGACCTGCTGCTGGACGGCGCGAAGTGCGCGGGCGTGCTCGCCGAGGCGGTGCACGGTGCCGCGCCGGACCGGCCGCCGGCGATCGTGGTCGGCATCGGCCTCAACGTGACCCTGCGCGCCGACGAGCTGCCGGAGAACCCGACCGGGCTGCCGGCCACCTCGCTCCAGCTCGCCGGGGCCGCCGCCACCGACCGGGACCCGTTGCTGCGCGCCCTGCTCCGCTCGCTCGCCGACTGGTACGAGCGCTGGCGCGACGCCGGGGGCGACGCGGTCGCCAGCGGCCTGCGGGAGGCCTATCTGGCCGGCTGCGCCACGGTCGGCCGGCAGGTTCGGGTGCTGCTCCCGGACGGCCGCGAAGTCCGCGGCACCGCGACCGGCGTGGACCCGGACGGGCAGTTGCTGGTCGAGGGCCCGGAGGGGGAGCTGCGCCTCGCCGCGGGCGACGTGCTGCACCTGCGCTGAGCACCCACCGCGCGGCCGATCCCGGAGGATGCGCCGACCGGTTACGGTCAGCGCGTCCTGTTCTGCGAGTGGAGGTTTCCGTGGCGTTCCCCGAAGACGTGCTCACCGAAGACGAGCACGTCGTGCTGCATCTGCACCCGCACTGGAAGGCCCTGATCCGGCCGATCCTGGTGCTGGTGCTCGCCGTCGCGGCGGTGGTCGCGGGCTGGGTCCTGCTGCCCGAGGGCGACGGCGGCACGATCGCGCTCTACGTGATCGCCGCGCTCGGCTTGGTGCTGGTGTTCTGGCTGGGGCTGTGGCCGTTCCTGGTCTGGCGCACCACCCACTACCTCTTCACCAACGAGCGGGTGCTGCTCCAGGAGGGGGTGTTCTCCCGCAACCGGCGGGACCTGCCGCTGACCCGGATCAACGACCACGCCATGCACCAGAAGTTCCTGGAGCGGCTGCTCGGCTGCGGCACGCTGACCATCGAGTCCGCCGGTGAGCGCGGCCAGTCGGTGCTCACCGACGTGCCGCACGTCGACCAGGTCCAGACCAAGCTCTACGAGCTGGTCGAGGCCCACCACGACCGGCACAGCCTGGGTGACGGCGAGATGCGCGAGATCCTGGCCGACATGACCGAGGGCAAGCCCCTCCGCGACCCCTCCGCCTGACCCTGCGCCTCCGGCGCCCGCACTGCGGGCGCCGGAGAGCCGGCCGGAGTCAGCGGCGCGGAGCGCGGCGCGGGGTGGGCTGGAGTTCGGCGGCCAGCTCGGCGTCGAGGTCGGCGCCCAGGGCGCGGCCGAGGCCGGCGTCCGCCGGTGCGGGGCGGCCCTGTGGTGGCGCGTAGTCGCCCACGCGGCGCTCGCCGAGCGGTGGCTCGTTCTCCTCCAGCTCGCTGACCGACTCGGCCAGCTCGGCCACCGGGTCCATCTCCGCCATGGTGTCCCACTCGTCACGCGGGATGGTGTGCCAGGTCTCCTCGGCGTGCTTCGGCACCGGCTGGAACACGAACGTCCGGTAGGACCAGAAGCGGAACAGGGTGGCCAGCAGCACGCCGCCGGTCTTCGCCACGTTCAACGCGAGCAGGCTGTTCACGCCGAGGCCGTACTTGGCCAGCGCCAGGACGCCGAGTTCGATGAACAGGCCGGCGCCGTTGAAAACGAAGAACAGGACGTATTCGCGGCGAAGCGCCGATTTCGGTCGATCCCGGTACGTCCAGTGCCGATTCATCAGATACGACGTGATCGTCGCGACGATGGTCGCGACGACGGTCGCCTTGAGCTGGCCGTCGCGGAAAACCGTGAGCGCCAGCGCATTGAACACCGCGTAATTGATGACGGTGTTGATGCCACCGACGATGCCGAATTTGAGCGCCTCGTGGATGAACTTCTGCCAGCGCTCGGGCAGCAGACGGACAAGAGGCATGCGGAACACCTTAGGTCAGTGGGCAGGGCCGACTGGGCCCGGCAGGACGGGATGGGCGGTGGGTCACGCCCCGGACTCTCGGTCGCGGCTCGTCGCCGGAACGGGGGGAGTTCCCGCCTCGACGAAGACGAACCGTCGGTACGACCAGAACCGGAACAGCGTCCCGAGGCCGGTGCCGACGATGAAGCTGGCGATGTTGTCGGCCAGCGGGGTCTGGAACACCTCGGGCCAGATGGCGCCGAGGCCGTAGCGGCTGATCGCGAGACAGGCGACCGCGATGCCGAGGCCCACCCCGTTGAAGAAGAAGAACAGCGCGTACTCGCGGGCGGGGTGGGAGCGCTGGCGGTGCCGCCAGGTCCAGAACCGGTTGCCGATGAACGCCAGGGTGGCCGCGATGACGGTGGAGACGGTCTTGGCCGCCACCGGCGGCATGTGGCGCACGCTCGCCAGGTAGTTGAAGAGGGCGAAGTCGACGAGGAAGGCGAAGCCGCCGACCGTGGCGAACTTGCTCATCTCGCGGATGAGATGACCGAAACGGTCGAGCAGGGCGCCGATCAGACCTCGACGGGTCTGCGGAGCCCCCGGTTGGTCCCCGGTCATCGTCGCGGCCACCCGCCGAGAGTACCGGGTGCGCGCAGCGGGGAGCGGCCGCAACGGCGAGTCGGCGGTCCGCCGCCCCGGCGCGCCGCCCGTGGAGGGCCGGACCGGGTCGGGTACGCGCGCCGCGCCCCCTCAGTTGACCGCCGTCCGTTTCCCGTATCCGTGAGCGGAGCGTAACCGGCCGTGGCGGAATTGTGGACCGGAACGGCGGTCAGATTCCGCCCGTCGGACGCCTCCCCGGGGTTGGCGGCGTACCGGCCCGCCGAAGGTTCTTCGCAAGATTTGCGTGAAACTGCGCGCGAAAGCGGGTAAGAGATCGCGATGCCGCAGCGTGGCCGTACCTTGTGCAGTTCTTCACAACCAGTCCCACTGACTGGGGAGGCAGCCCGGTTTACGCTGAGCCCAATCCCAGGTTTCCACGAAGGCGGCGCACCGGCTCGCCAGAACTCGTGCATCCCATACATCGGTCAGCGTCGACCACAAGGAGATGTGACATGGTTGCTCCGGCTACTGTTCGGGGTATCGATCAGGCCCCGACGTCCCACCCCAAACTGCTCGCCTGGGTACGTGAGGTCGCGGAACTGACCACTCCCGACCGGGTGGTCTGGGTGGACGGGTCCGACGAGGAGTGGCGCCGCCTCACCGACGAGCTCGTCGAAAAGGGCACCCTGATCCGGCTGAACCCCGAGAAGAAGCCCAACTCGTTCTACGCGCGGACGGACCCGACGGACGTCGCCCGGGTCGAGGAGCGCACCTTCATCTGCTCCGTCGACGAGGCGGACGCCGGCCCCACCAACAACTGGATGGCGCCGGCCGAGATGAAGCGGACGATGACGGAGCTGTACCGCGGGTGCATGCGCGGGCGCACCATGTACGTCATCCCGTTCTGCATGGGTCCGGTCGAGGCCGAGAGCCCCATGTTCGGCGTCGAGATCACCGACAGCCCGTACGTGGTCGCCTCGATGCGCATCATGACCCGGATGGGCGAGAAGATCCTGGAGGCGATGGGGAACGACGCCGACTTCGTGCACGCGCTGCACTCGATCGGCGCCCCGCTCGAGCCGGGCCAGCAGGACATCGCCTGGCCGTGCAACGACACCAAGTACATCTCGCACTTCCCGGAGACCCGGGAGATCTGGTCCTTCGGCTCCGGCTACGGCGGCAACTCGCTGCTCGGCAAGAAGTGCTACTCGCTGCGGATCGCCAGTGTGATGGGGCGCGACGAGGGCTGGCTCGCCGAGCACATGCTGATCCTCAAGATCACCTCGCCGGAGGGCAAGGTCTACCACATCGCGGGCGCCTTCCCGTCCGCCTGCGGCAAGACCAACCTGGCGATGCTGGAGCCGACCATCCCAGGCTGGAAGGTCGAGACCATCGGTGACGACATCGCCTGGATGCGGTTCGGCCCGGACGGCCGCCTCTACGCGATCAACCCGGAGTACGGCCTCTTCGGCGTCGCACCGGGCACCGACTGGAAGACCAACGCCAACGCCATGCGGACGCTGGACCGCGGCAACTCCGTCTTCACCAACGTGGCCCTCACCGACGACGGCGACATCTGGTGGGAGGGCATGGGTGAGCCGCCGGCGCACCTGATCGACTGGAAGGGCAACGACTGGACGCCGGAGAGCGACAGCCTCTCCTCGCACGCGAACAGCCGGTTCTGCACCCCGATCACGCAGTGCCCGATCCTGGCCGACGACTACTACGACCCGAACGGCGTGCCGATCGACGCGATCCTGTTCGGCGGCCGGCGCCGGGACACCGTCCCGCTGGTCACCGAAGCCCGCGACTGGGTGCACGGCGTCTACATGGGCGCGACGCTCTCCTCGGAGACCACCGCCGCCGCCTCCGGCGCGGTCGGGGTGGTGCGCCGCGACCCGATGGCCATGCTGCCGTTCATCGGCTACCACGCCGGCGACTACTTCCGGCACTGGATCGAGATGGGCAAGGGCGCCGACGGCGACGAGGCCAAGCTGCCCAAGATCTACTACGTCAACTGGTTCCGCAAGGACGCCGAGGGCAACTTCCTCTGGCCGGGCTTCGGCGAGAACGCCCGGGTGCTCAAGTGGGTCATCGAGCGCCTGGAGGGTCGGGCCGAGGCGGTCGAGACCCCGATCGGCATGGTCCCGGCCCAGGACGCGCTGGACGTCGAGGGCCTCGACATGACCCCGGAGGACGTCCGGATCGCGCTCAAGGTCGACCCGGAGGAGTGGCGCAACGAGCTGCCGCTGGTCACCGAGTGGTTCGAGAAGTTCGGCGACAAGCTCCCCGGCGTCCTCTGGGCCGAGCTGGACGCGCTGCGCGCCCGGCTCGACGCGGAGCCGCAGAAGTAGAGGTGTGACGGAAGCCCGCACCGGGCAACACCGGATGCCATGAGGACGGCCGCCGAACCTGTCGAGGTCCGGCGGCCGTCCGCCGTCCGGGCGCTGACCACCCTGCTCGCCGTCACGGCGGGGGCCACCGTCGCGGTCGAGCTGCTCAACTACTGGTACGCCCCGGAGCAGGAGTTCGGGCTCGCGGTCCGCACCGGCTGGGCGATGCTGCGCTCGCTGGGCTTCCTGGTGCTGATCGGGCACGTCAAGCGGGGCCGTGCGGTGGCGAAACCGTTCGGGCTGATCCTCGCGGTGACCACGGTCTTCGCGGTCGGGCGGCTGGTCGTGCCCCGGGCGGGCGTGCCGCCCCTGCCCGGGCTGCTCGGCTTCGGGGTGCTCACCGCGCTCTGCGTCGCGGTGGTGGCGCTGCTCTACCGCTCCGACGCGGTCGGCGGGCACCTGGTCCGGCACCGCAAGGGCCTGGTCGTCGAGGGCGGGGTGATCTCCTGGCGGGAGGTCGTCCCGAAGCGCCCGCCGGTCACCGGCTGGCTGCTCACCGCCCGGGTCGCCGCCTTCACCTACAGCCCGCTGATGCTGGTGCCGGCCCTGGTCGCGACCGGGTCGATCCTGGACGGGCGGATCAGTGCGGTGCCCGCGGTGCTGTTCTGGTTCGCCGCCGGCATCGCGGTCAGCTACGCCGTGCTGTTCTGCACCGCGTTCCTGATGCGCGACCGCCCCTGGGCCCGCAGGCTGCTGATCGTCATCACCATCGCCACCCTCGCCGTCCACCTCCCGCTCTGCTGGTGGCTCCTCGGCCTGGACGGCCTCATCCGCGACGGCGCCCCCCTCCTGACGGCCGCCCTGGTGACCCTCTACTCCCTCCGCCGCAGCACCCCGCCGTCCTCGCTGCGTTGATCAAGAGGTTCGCGTCAGGCAACGGCCGAATCCCGACCCAAACTCCTTGATCAACCCCACCGGGCCCCGGGGGCGGCCATCTCGCCGGGTGATCATGAGGTTGGCCGCGGTGTCGATCTTCTTTACTGCCCCCAACCTCATGATCAACGGGATCGGGTGGGGCGCGGCGGGGGCGGGGTGGGGAGGTCAGCGGGGAGGATGGGGGTGTGTGGGACGTCATCGTTGTCGGGGCGGGGCCTGCCGGGGCGGCTGCCGCGCTCGGCGCGCGGCGTGCGGGGGCCGAGCGGGTGCTGCTGCTGGACCGGTACGACTTTCCGCGGGACAAGGCGTGCGGGGACGGCATCGCCGCGCACGCGCTGGACGTCCTCGCCGAGCTGGGGGTGACCGGGGCGGTCGACGGGTACGCGCCGCTGCCCGCGCTGCGCCTGATCGGCCCCGGTGGCGGCACGGTGGCCCGGGCGCTGCCCCGGCCCGCGTACACGGTGCCCCGGCAGGTGTTCGACGCGCGGCTGGTGGCGGCGGCGACCGCGGCCGGCGCTGAGCTGCGCCGGCACACCGTCCGCGAGGTGGAGGTGCGTGAGGACCGGGTGGTGCTCGACGGGGAACTTTCCGCCCGGGCGGTGGTCGGGGCGGACGGCGCGGGCTCGGTGCTGCGCCGCACGCTCGGCCACCCGGTGAACCCGGACCGGCACCTGGCGCTCGCCATCCGGGGCTACGCCCCGGCCCGCCCGGGTCCACCCGAGCAGCTCATCGTCACCTCGTCGCCGCGCTGGCCGGCGTACGCCTGGTCCTTCCCGATCGGTGACGGACGGGCGAACGTCGGGTACGGGGAGGTGCTGCGCGGCGAGCCGCTGACCCGCGCCCATCTGCTGGACCGGCTGGCCGCCCTGCTCCCCGGCACCGACCCGGCGGCGGTGACCGGCCTGCGCGCCCACCACCTGCCGCTCTCCACCCACCGGCCGGCGCCGGGGCAGGGCCGGGTGGTGCTGGCCGGCGACGCTCTCTCGCTGATCAATCCGTTCACCGGCGAGGGCATCTTCTACGCGCTGCGCTCCGGGGCCCTGGCCGGCGCCGCGGCGGCCGGCACCCCGCACCGGGCGGCCCGCCGGTACGCCGACGCCCTGCGCCGCCGGCTCGGCACCCACCTGCGGCACAGCTCGGTGGCGGCCTGGCTGGCCCGGCGCCGGTGGGTGGTGGACGGCGCGGTTCGCGCCGCTCGCCGCGACGACCGGGTCTACCGGACCGTGGTGGAGCTGGGACTGGGTGACGGGCGTCTCGACGCCCGCACCCTGGGCATGATCGGCTTCGGCCTCGCCCGGCGCGATGGGCCACCGAGACACTGATCTTCCGCGCGGGTCGCTACCCTGCAAGGTGATGACTCTGCGGAAACTCCTCTACTCCGTGTACGAGCGCCGGCTCACGGCCAAGCTCGCGGGCAAGCCGGTGCCCCGGCACGTCGGCGTGATGTGCGACGGCAACCGCAGATGGGCCCGGGAGATGGGCTTCGTCGACCCGAACGACGGCCACCGGATGGGCGCCGAGCGGATCAAGGAGCTGCTGCGCTGGTGCGACGCCGCCGGTGTCGGGCACGTCACGCTCTGGCTGCTCTCCACCGACAATCTCTCCCGGCCGGCCGCCGAGCTGGACCCGCTGCTCCAGATCATCGAGGACCTCACCACGGAGCTGGCCGAGGAGGGCAACCCCTGGCGGCTGCGGATGGTCGGCGCGCTCGACGTGCTGCCCGCGCACCACGCCGCCGCGCTCAAGGCGGCCGAGGAGCGCACCCGGCAGCGCGGCGGCGGGGCCCAGGTCAACATCGCCGTCGGGTACGGCGGCCGGCGCGAGATCGCCGACGCGGTCCGCTCGCTGCTGCTGGAGCACGCCGCGACCGGCGGCACGGTCGAGGAGCTGGCCAACTCGATCGACGTCGACCACATCTCCGAGCATCTCTACACCAAGGGCCTGCCCGACCCGGATCTGATCATCCGGACCAGCGGCGAGCAGCGTCTCTCCGGCTTCATGCTCTGGCAGAGCGCGCACTCGGAGTTCTACTTCTGCGAACTCAACTGGCCCGACTTCCGCCGAGTGGACTTCCTCCGCGCCCTGCGCTCCTACGCCAACCGGCAACGCCGCTACGGGGCCTGAGGCGCGGCCTCAGCCCAGGTGGGGAAGCGCCTCGGTGAGGAAGTCGCCGAGGGCGGCGGGGGAGTCGAGGGTGAGGTCGGCGGCGTCGGCCACCTCGTGACCGGTCTCCGGGTTCGCCACCGCGACACAGACGCCGAGGAACTGCGGGTCGCCGGCGGCCCGGGCGCGCAGCGCCGCGAACGCCTTGATGTCGGAGACGTCGTCGCCGAAGTACCAGGCGCCGCCGGCGTCCCGGACGACCTCGCCGATGACCATGCCCTTGTCCCGGTCGACGGGGGGCTTCAGCTCCAGCACCATGCGCCCGGCCTGGCAGCGCAGGCCCAGCCGCTCGGCTCGGGCCCGGCCCCACTCCTGCACGAGGTCGCCGAGCTGGGGCGCGGTGCGCCAGTGCAGGGCGACGGAGAGCCGCTTGAACTCCACCAGGGCGCCGGGCGGCAACTCGGCGCGGGCCTGCTCGGCCAGCTCGGCCATGGTGGGCACCCAGGGCAGGGCGGCCGGCTCGGTGACGGTCTCGCCGCCGGAGTGGCTGTGCTCCAGGCCGTAGAGGCCGTAGAGGTCGATGCCGGCGAGGCCGCCGAGGTGGTCGCGGAGGAACTCCACCGGGCGCGCGGAGACGATGGCGATCCGACGTACCCGCGGGGCGAGCGCCTCCAGCGCGGCGAGCACCTTCGGCGCGGGCTGGACCGCGGTCGGGTCGTCGTCGACCGGCGCGAGGGTGCCGTCGAAGTCGAAGAAGAGCACCGTGTCGCCGGCGCGGGCGGCGGTGGCGCGCCACGCGTGCTCGGCGTCCAACGGAGTCTTCGGCTGGTGGTTGCCCAGATTCAACGGCGGCACGCGCGTCAGCGTACCCCGGTCACTGCGGCGTATTCGTGGCCGAGATGTGACGCCGGGACGACGCGGAAGGTCAGCGTTCGGCGGCTCCCCGTCCCCGGCGCCCGAACGGCACCACGGCCGCTTCCTGCCCGTGGCTCAGCAGGTAGCCCTCCACGAAGCCGGTGTTCCGGTCGCCGGTGTGCGCCTCGATCTCGTTGAGCCGCGCCACCAGGAACTCGGTGAGTGCGCTGACCCGGTCGTTGAGCCGGTCGTGCAGCTCGGCGACGACGGCGAGGACCACCGCGGTGCCGGCCGTGATGAGCGCGAAGAGATTGACGACCAGGGGAAGCTGCCCGCCGTCCAGCACGCCGACCACCACGTTGCCGGTCACGCACGATGTCACCGACACCACCGCGACCACGACTGCCAACCATTTCAGGGTCATGGACAGACCCCTCCTTCTGTCCCGCAGGGCTGGGTTCGGCTGTGTCCCGTCCCCCCGCCGATGACGAGCCCTTAGCAGTACAAACGTGGACGCTAGCGTGTCCGATCCGGCCCCGAGGCGAAACGATCGGGTCTGGCCCTCCGTTCTTTCGCCATCTGAGGAACTAGCCGACTTGTTTTCCTCTATTTCGGACATCGACCGGAAGGGTTGGGCGATAAGCGAGATAACGAATGGTTTCCCGGATGTGGAACTTCTCCGCGTCGGAGACGTTCGGGTCGACCAGCCGGCGCAGCAGCGCCTCGACGTCCGGGTCCATCGGCGGCGGGGTGGGTGTGGCGCGGGGGGTGGCCGCCCGGTCCCAGCCCAGGGCGGCGAACGCGGCAGCCGGGTTGAGCCCCAGCCCCTCGCAGAAGGCGACCACCCGCTCGGCCTCGGGGTCGCTGGCCCAGTCGCCGCGTACCCAGCGGTTGATGGTCTGGCGGGAGACGCCGGTGCGCCGGGAGACCTCGGTGCCGCTCCAGGCCCGCATGGCGCGGGCGTCCTCCAGCGCGCGCCGGACGAAGGTGGCGAAGGCGATCTTCCGTGCGTTCGCGGTCTCGGTCACCCCGTGACGGTACGACCAGTCGGTCTCCGCGTCGCGTCCCGGCACGCTGCTGTCACGCCGACGTGACGGTGATCCACGATTCTCGGTAAACGATCCAGCGCTGTTCCTGAGGGGTGTCACCCGGGCAGAATAGATGGACGCCAGTACGGCGGTAAACAGACGAAAAGCTGATACTGTCACGCTCATGAGACAACTTACGGTGTGTCACGTGCATGAGACGACGAGTGCTCATATGCGTCACTCCGCGGGTGTCGAGGGGGTCTCGTGACCGAGCTCGCGACCCGTGCGCAGGCCTTCGGCCTGATCGCGGAAGGGGTGACCGCCGGGCTGAGCGCCCCGTGGCGGCTCTACCTCGCCCGGGGCTGCCGCTACCTCTCCCTCAGCGTCGGCGACCGCGACGAGTGGGACGCTTGGCGTACCCACCTCGGCTGCCCCGAGCTGAGCGTCCGGGTCTACGACGCCGGCGGCGAGATCCGCCGGGCCTCGGTGGCCGAGGTGATCGTCGACGGCTGCCGGATCAGCGTCGAACTGGTCGAGGAGGTCAGCACCGCCGACCTGGAGCGGCTGCTGGTCGTCGACCCCCTGCCCGGGGCGGACGAGCGATGAGCCCCTTTCTCGCCGTCGTGCTGGTCCTCGTGCTCGGCTCGACCTGCTACGCGGCGGGCCGGCTGCACGGCCAGCTCAGCTACCGCATCGGCTACCGGTTCGGCTACCGCCAGGGCTACTTCGACGGCGACCGGGGCGCCTGGAACCGGCGCCGCAGGGACGCCCAGGCGGCCATCGCCTCCGCGCTGGCCGGCCCGGCCCCGGCCGTGATGACCGGGCCCGCCGGGCGCACCGCGCCGTTCGCCGGCACCGCCGTCCCCGCCGCGGTCACCGCCCGGGCCACGTCCGGCCCGGCCCCGCGGGCCACCACGACCACCCAGCTCGGCGGGCTGGCCACCCGGCAGGGCACCACGTACACCGGCTCCTCGTTCGGCGCGGCCGGCGGGGGGTCGCGGACCGGGACCCTGGTCCGGCGGCAGGGCTGAGGTCCGCCCAGACACGGTGTGCCGTCCGCGGCGGACGCGCACCGTCGGAGCCGCCGTCAGACCGGTGACGGGGCTCCGCCGGCCGGGATGCGCGCAGGGGGCATGCATCCCGGCCGGTTCGCCGCGCCTGTTCATCTCCCGGCAAGGCGTGAGCGCGAGGAGTGAGCCGGTGTTGCGAGCCCGCAGTCGCGCGAACGAAGAAGGGTCCGAGATCAACGCCGACCACTAGCCGACTGGCGTTGCGGCGATTAGCGTCTAGGCATGGCACGGGGTTTTCCCGGGCCAGCCGGACAGCCCGGACCTGCGACCTCGCGCACGGGGCCCGCATCCGACCCCGTGTCCACCGGGCACCGGAAGAGGCGGAACTCGGGTGGCCGGGTGCCCATCCGCGGAGCAGGCCTGTGACCACTCGCCGTACCCCCGCCGGTGCCGACCAGACCCCGGCCGCGACCGCCCCGACCCGCCGGACCACCCGCAGCCGCCGCGCGGCCGCCGCGTCCGCCGGCACCGAGGAGCCCCGACCAGCCGGACCGGCCTTCGTCCTGGACACCTCGGTCCTCCTCTCCGATCCCGCGGCGTTCCACCGCTTCGCCGAGCACGAGGTGGTGCTGCCGCTGGTGGTCATCTCCGAGCTGGAGGGCAAGCGCCACCACCCCGAGCTGGGCTGGTTCGCCCGGCAGTCGCTGCGCATGCTGGACGAGCTGCGGGTGCGGCACGGCCGGCTGGACCGGCCGGTGCCCGCCAACGACCAGGGCGGCACCCTCCGGGTCGAGCTGAACCACACCGACGACGGGGTGCTGCCGCCCGGGTTCCGGAACGAGTCGAACGACGCGCGCATCCTCTCCGTGGCGCTCAACCTCGCCGCCGAGGGGCGCGAGGTGACCCTGGTCAGCAAGGACATGCCGCTGCGGGTGAAGGCGGCCTCGGTCGGCCTGCGGGCGGACGAGTACCGGCACGGCCAGGCCAGCGACCCGACCTGGACCGGGATGGCCGAGCTGGAGCTGGCCGAGGAGGAGATCGGCCGGCTGTACGCGGGGGAGACCCTCGACCTCGACGCCGCCGCCGGCCTGCCCTGCCACACCGGCCTGGTGCTGCACTCGGCGCGGGGCTCGGCCCTCGGCCGGGTGCTGCCGGACAAGACCGTCCGGCTGGTCCGGGGCGACCGGGAGGCGTTCGGCGTGCACGGCCGCTCGGCGGAGCAGCGGGTCGCGCTCGACCTGCTGCTGGACGAGTCGATCGGCATCGTCTCGCTCGGTGGGCGGGCCGGCACCGGCAAGTCCGCGCTGGCGCTCTGCGCCGGCCTGGAGGCGGTGATGGAGCGCCGCCGGCACAAGAAGGTCGTCGTGTTCCGCCCGTTGTACGCGGTCGGCGGCCAGGAGCTGGGCTACCTGCCCGGCTCGGAGTCGGAGAAGATGTCGCCGTGGGCCCAGGCGGTCTTCGACACCCTGGGCGCGGTGGTGCACGAGAACGTGCTGGAGGAGGTCACCTCGCGGGGCCTGCTGGAGATCCTGCCGCTGACCCACATCCGCGGCCGGAGCCTGCACGACGCCTTCGTCATCGTCGACGAGGCCCAGTCGCTGGAGCGCGGCGTCCTGCTCACCGTGCTGTCCCGGATCGGTCAGGGCTCGCGGGTGGTGCTCACCCATGACGTGGCCCAGCGGGACAACCTCCGTGTCGGGCGGCACGACGGGGTGACCGCGGTGATCGAGGCGCTGAAGGGTCATCACCTCTTCGCCCACGTCACCCTCAGCCGTTCGGAGCGTTCTCCGATCGCCGCGATGGTCACCGATCTGCTGGAGGACATCCCGCTCTGAGCCTGAGGTTTGCCCGAGTTTGGCCCTGTTTTCCCTGTGGCGCAGATCACATTCCGCGTCCTTGGTTTCCCATCGGCCTCACCGTGCGCAATGGTGTCCAACGAGCGCCCACGCACCAGGAAGATCGTCGAGCATCGTTCGCCACGGCATGGCGGAGAGCCGCGAACACCGGTGCGTCGGCTGCGACCGCGAGGGTCGGGGCGCTCACGGCGCCGGCGCGGCCGCTCCAGGGCCACGCGTCGCGCCGTGTCCTTGCCCCCGACGAAGGGACACTTCGTGAGTCGGCTGTGGAGCCGGTTCGGTGCCCGTACGGCCGCTGTCACGCTGCTCTCCGTGGGCGTCGCCGGCGGCTTCTATCTGGGCGAAGACCGACAGACCCAGCAACAGGGCCTGACCGCGCAGGTCGGCCTGGAGGTCGACCGGACGGAGTACGCGTACCAGCGCGACCTTCAGGCCGACCACCGCCTGGAGTCGGCCAAGCAGCGGGCCGCCGAGTACCAGGCGAAGCTGCGGGCCGCGGCGGCGGCCAAGGAGGCCGCCGAGCGCGCCAAGCAGGCCGAGGCGGCGGCCGCGTCGCGCAAGAAGGAGCGCGAGGCCGCGGCGAAGGCCGAGGCCAAGCCGTACGACGGCCCGATCCCGTCCTCCTGCGAGGAGTTCAGCGGCAACCGCAAGATCGGTTGCGCGATCATGCTCGACGAGGGCTTCGCCATGGACCAGTTCCCCTGTCTGGACAAGCTCTGGACCAAGGAGAGCGGCTGGAACCACAAGGCCTACAACGAGGGGTCCGGCGCGTACGGCATCCCGCAGGCCCTGCCGGGCAGCAAGATGGGCTCGGTGGCCGACGACTGGAAGACCAACCCGGCCACCCAGATCAAGTGGGGCCTCGGCTACATCGAGGGCCGGTACGACGACCCGTGCGGCGCCTGGCAGCACTCGCAGAGCTCCGGCTGGTACTGATCGGACACCGACGGCGGGGGGTGCGGAGATTCGCACGCCCCGCCGTCGTCGTGTCCCCGCTCGGGTGGCGGTGCGCCCCGATTGCTGATAGCTCTTGACGGATGACCTGGCATGACGGCCCGACGGGCGGCGACCCCCACCGGTTCGGCACCGACGCGTTCTACGCCTCGCTCGGCCGCGCCTTCGTCGCCATGTGCGCCGTCGTGCCGGTGCTGTTCCTCATCGAGGCCGTCGACGTCGGCCTGGGCGCCGACCTCGACGTCACCGCCGGCATCATCCCGCACCACATCCAGGGGCTGGACGGCATCTTCTTCTCGCCGTTCCTGCACGCCGGCTGGAACCACCTCTACAGCAACAGCATCCCGCTGATCCTGCTCGGCACCTTCGTGCTGGCCGCCGGCACCCGCCGGTTCCTCTGGTCCACGCTGGTGATCATCCTGGTCAGCGGCCTGGGGGTGTGGTTCACCGGCTCCCCCAACTCGGTGGTGGTCGGCGCGAGCGGCGTGATCTTCGGCTACCTCGGCATCCTGCTCACCCGCGGCATCGTCGAGCGCAGCTGGTGGAACTTCGCCGTGGTGCTCCTGGTCGGCCTGCTCTACGGCTGGCAGTTGCTCGGCATCCTCCCCACCGACGAGCGCATCTCCTGGCAGGGGCACCTGTTCGGGCTGCTCGGCGGGGCCGTCGCCGCGATCCTGTTCCGCCGCCGACCGGCGGAGACTGCGGGGCCCGACCGGCTCGGGTCACCCCCGGTCACCATGCCCTGACGGCACGTCCACCCGCCGGCGGGACGTGCTTGCCCGCGGCCACCGGCCCGCCTACCGTCGAGATCAGCACGCGTTGATCCCCTGGCGAAGTGACGGGACGGTACGCCATGCGCGAGGTCGATGTCGCCGTGATCGGGGCCGGCCCCGCCGGGCTGTTCGCCGCCTACTACGCCGGGTTCCGCGGGCTCTCCGTGGCCGTGATCGACGCGCTGCCCGAGCCGGGTGGCCAGGTCACCGCCATGTACCCGGAGAAGCTGATCCTCGACGTCGCCGGGTTCCCGGCCATCAAGGGGCGGGAGCTGGTGGCCAACCTGGTCGCCCAGGCCGCCCCCTTCCGCCCGGAGTACCTGCTCGGGGTGCGCGCGGAGAAGCTGTCGTACCTGGACGGGCGGCCGGTGCTCGGGCTGGCCGGCGGTGACCAGCTGCACTGCGGCGCGGTGCTGGTCACCGGGGGGCTGGGCAGCTTCACGCCCCGGCCGCTGCCGGTCGCGGACAGCTTCGTGGGCGCCGGGATCGTCTACTTCGTACCGCAGCCGACCGAGCTGACCGGCCGGGACGTGCTGATCGTGGGCGGCGGCGACTCCGCGTTCGACTGGGCCGTGACGCTGGCCCCGATCGCCCGCTCGGTGACCCTGGTGCACCGGCGGGACCGGTTCCGCGCGCACGCCTCGACCGTCGACCGGGTGCGCGCGCTGCCGGTGCGGATCGTGGTCAACGGCGAGGTGAGCCGGCTGCACGGGGAGGACCGGGTCACCGGCGCCGAGCTGACCGTACGCGGCGGCGCCGTGGAGACCCTGCCGGTGGACACCGTGGTGGCCGCGCTCGGGTTCACCGCCGACCTCGGTCCGCTCGCCGAGTGGGGGCTGAACCTGGACCGGCGGCACATCGTGGTCGACAGAGCGATGGCCACCAACCTGCCCCGGGTCTTCGCGGCCGGGGACATCACCGAGTACCCGGGCAAGGTCCGGCTGATCGCCACCGGCTTCGGCGAGGCGGCCACCGCGATCAACAACGCGGCGGTCGTCATCGACCCGAGCGCCCACCTCTTCCCGGGCCACTCCTCCGACGGCACCTGACCGGCGGCACCACCGGGGCTCAGGCGGCGGGCAGGCCGATCAGGTCGGCCATCAGCCCGGTCTGGTGGTCGAAGTACTCGTCGCGGTGCGGCAGGGTCCGGTTGATCCGGCCGAACAGCTCGAAGCTGATCAAGCCGAAGAGCTGGGTCCAGCCGGACATGCCCCGGGCCAGCAGCGCGGGCGGCACCTCCACGGCGAGCAGGGCGGCCAGCTCGGCCACGTCCGACCGCAGCGGTTCGGGCAGCTCCTCGCCGGACGGGTCGAGCCGGCCGGCTGCCACCCCGTCGCGGAGGATGCCGACCAGCGTCACCGGGGGGCGCTGGGCCGGCGCCACGGTGTCGTCCGGGGCCGCGTAGCCGGGGACGGGGCTGCCGTAGAGCAGGGCGTACTCGGCGGGGTGGGCCAGCGCCCAGGCCCGGGCGGCGCGGCAGGCGGCGTGCCAGCGCCCGCGCAGGTCGGTCCGGTCGGTGCCGGCGTCGGCCGCCTCGACCGCGTCGCCGAGCGCCTCGTACGCGTCGAGGATCAGCGCGGTGAGCAGGTCGTCGCGGCTGGGGAAGTAGCGGTAGATCGCCGAGGAGACCATGCCCATGTCCCGGGCGACCGCGCGGAGCGAGAGGTTCGCGCCGTCGGTGGCCAGGTGGCGGCGGGCAACCGCCTTGATCTCGTCGATCATGCCGGCCCGGACCCGGGCGCGGAGCGAGGGAGCGACCATGCCTCCACTCTGCCACGGATGAGAGCGGCAATCAAAACCGAGAGCACTGCTCTTGACGAACGGGCCGGGACCAGTCATGCTCTGTTGCGAGAGAGCGCTGCTCTCGAATTGGATTCCTGCTTCGAAGGATGACCCTCATGGCCCTGCACGTGATCGTCGGCGCCGGACCCGTCGGCACCGCCACCGCCCGCCTCCTCGCCGAGCGCGGCGACCGGGTGCGGGTAGTGACCCGCCGCGGCACCGGACCCGCGCACCCGGCGATCGAACGGATCGCCGCCGACGCCGCCGACGCGGACCGGCTGACGGCGCTGACCGAGGGCGCGGTGGCGCTGCACAACTGCGCCAACCCGGCGTACCACCGGTGGCCGCTGGACTGGCCGCCGCTGGCCGCCGCGCTGCTCACCGCCGCCGAGCGGACCGGCGCGGTGCTCGCCACCGTCGGCAACCTCTACGGGTACGGCCCCGTCGACACCCCGATGACCGAGGCGACCCCGCTCGCCGCGACCGGCACCAAGGGGCGGGTCCGCAACCGGATGTGGGCCGAGGCGCTGGCCGCGCACCGGGCCGGCCGGGCCCGGATCACCGAGGTACGCGGCTCCGACTACCTGGGCGCGGAGGGGACCTCGCTGGCCATGATGGTGCTGCCCCGGGTGCTCGCCGGGCAGCGGGCGTTCCTGCCGGTCGACTGGGACGCCCCGCACACCTGGACGTACATTCCCGACGTCGCCCGCACCCTGGTCGTCGCCGCTACCGACGAGCGGGCCTGGGGGCGGGCCTGGCACGTGCCCAGCGCGCCCGCGGTGTCGATGCGGGACCTGGCCGGTCGGGCGGCGGCCCTGGTCGGGGCGCCTGCGCCGCGCCTGACCCGGATGCGGTACCCGGTGCTCTGGCTCGGCGGGCTGACCAACCCGTTCGTGCGGGAACTGCGGGAGACCGCGTACCAGTTCGCCCGGCCGTACGTGATGGACTCGACCGCCGCCACCGCCACGCTCGGCGTCGAGCCGACCCCGCTCGACCGGGCGGTCAAGGAGACGGTGGCGGCGCTGCGCGGTTGACCGGCCGCGGGGTTGGCCCGACCGCGGCGACCAGCACCGCGACCAGGGTCAGCGCCGCCCCCAGCAGGGTGGTCGGCGTGGGGTGCGAGGCGGCGGTGGGCAGCAGCGCGTCCAGCAGGACGGCGCCGACGATCTGCCCGGCGATGGTGGCCAGGCCGAGCAGCAGCACGCCGGTGAACCGGACGATGGCGGCGGCCAGCGCGATGAACACGATGCCGATGGGACCGCCCAGGTAGAGCCACGGCTCGGCCGGGAAACCGCCGGCCGGGCGGCCGCGGACCGCCACCTCCACCGCGAAGGTGACGAGCAACGCCACCGTGCCGACGGTGAAGTTGACCAGCGTGGCGGTCAGGGCGCTGCCGGCGGCCCCCCGGACCCGGCCGTTCACCGCCTGCTGCCAGGCGATGCCCACCCCGGCCGCCATCGGGAGCAGGGCCAGCGCCAGGGCGCCCGGGTCGCCGAGCCGGTCGCCCACCGCCAGCAGCACGGCCAGCACGGTGAGCACCGCGCCGACCAGCCGGTTCGGGGTGACCGACTGCCGCCCGGTCGGGCCGATGCCGGCCCGGTCGACCAGCAGGCTGCTGCCGGACTGCCCGGCCACCACGGCGACCGTGAACACGGCCACGCCGAGGGTGCCGATGGTCAGCCCCTGGGTGGCGACCAGGAAGGCGCCGCAGACCCCGCCGAGGCACTGCCACGGCCGCAGCGAGCCGTCCCGGAGCGCGGCCCGCAGGGCGGCCAGTCCCCGCCGGCCACCGGGGGTGGCGGGGACCAGCACCAGCAGCACCAGCAGGCCCAGGCCGAACGAGACCACCGCGGCGGCGATCCCGTCGGCCAGCCGTACGCCGAGTTCTCCGTTGATCCGGGACTGGACGGCCACCGCGAGCCCCGAGGCGGTGGCCAGCCCGGTGCCGGCGATCCGCCGCGCGGCCGGCAGCGTCGGGGGCGCCGCCGTCCCGGTCGCGATCACTCCTGCTCGGCCAGGGGACGCCCGTCGAAGTCGACGGCCGAGTAGAGCGCGAGCTTCTCCAGCCGGTGGTAGGAGTCGATCACCCGGATCGTGCCGCTCTTGGAGCGCATCACGATCGACTGGGTGTACGCCCCGCCCGCCCGGTAGCGCACGCCGCGCAGCAGGTCGCCCGAGGTCACCCCGGTGGCCACGAAGAAGCAGTTGTCGCCGGTGACCAGGTCGTCGGTGAAGAGCACCCGGTCCAGGTCGTGCCCGGCGGCCAGCGCCTTCTCCCGCTCCTCGGCGTCCTTGGGCCAGAGCTTGGCCTGCATCATGCCGCCCATGCACTTCAGCGCGCAGGCCGCGGTGATGCCCTCCGGGGTGCCGCCGATGCCCATCAGCACGTCGACGTCCGACTCGCCCCGGGCCGCCGCGATGGCCCCGGCGATGTCGCCGTCGGAGATGAACCGGATGCCTGCCCCGGTCCGCCGGATCTGCTTCACCAGGTCGTCGTGGCGCGACCGGTCCAGCACGCAGACCGTCACCTCGGCGGCGTCGGTGCCCTTGACCTTGGCGATCCGGCGGATGTTCTCGGCCACCCCGGCGTTGATGTCGACCACGTCGGCGTACATCGGGCCGACGGCCAGCTTCTCCATGTAGAAGACGGCGCTCGGGTCGAACATCGCGCCCCGCTCGGCCACCGCGAGCACGGCGAGCGCGTTCGGCATGCCCTTGCTCATCAGCGTGGTGCCGTCGATCGGGTCGACCGCCACGTCCACCTCGGGACCGGTCCCGTCGCCGACCTCCTCGCCGTTGAAGAGCATCGGGGCGTTGTCCTTCTCGCCCTCGCCGATCACCACGACACCGCGCATCGGGATCGAGTTGATGAGCTTGCGCATGGCGTCGACGGCGGCTCCGTCGCCGCCCTCCTTGTCGCCCCGGCCGACCCAGCGGCCGGCGGCCATGGCCGCGGCCTCGGTGACCCGGACCAGATCGAGGGCGAGGTTACGGTCGAGATCCTGCGGGGTCCGCGTCCTGGTGGTTGTCATGACGGCTTCCTCCTCGCGACGTTGCGGGGTGGACCGGCGGGATGCGGCCGTCGCCGCCGCCGGCTTTGTCGCTGATCCTCACACGATCGCAGGTTCGATGCGGGAGCGGGGCGGAGGAGGCCAGGATCACGTCACCCGGACGGCTGCGAGAATGGTCGGGTGGAACCCGCACAGCCTGTCGACCGCGTACCGACCGACGCCACCCCGCCGGACGGCCAGCCGCCGGTGCGGCCGACCGCCGGGGCGACCCCGCCGGCCGGCGAACCGGCCCTGGTCGAGTCGAGCGCGCCCGCGCCGCCGGCCGACGCCGGGGAGCACCCCGCGCCGCCCGCGCGGAAGGAGAAGGCCCGGTCCGAGCGGTCGCCGAAGGACATGGCGTTGTCGCTGCTGGTGCTGCTGGTCCCGATCGCCCTGCTGCTCGCCTTCTACCGGGGCTTCCTCGGCGGGGACGCGCCGGTCACCGTCGACCCGGCGCCCGCCTTCGAGCAGGCCCGCTCGGCCAACGCCTTCCCGGTCGCCGAGCCGCAGGGGCTGGGCTCGGACTGGCGTACGGTCAGTGCCCGCTACCAGGCCGAATCCGGCGGCGGGACGCTGCGCATCGGCTACCTGACCCCGGAGGGCCGGGGCGCCCAGCTGGTGGAGAGCAACGTGCCGGCGGAGAAGCTGCTGCCGGCCGAGCTGAGCGAAGGTCAGCCGCAGGGCCCGGCCGACCTGCCCGGCGGCGCGAGCTGGCAGCGGTACACCGCCCGGGGCAACGAGCAGGCCCTCGTCCTGCTGGAGTCGAACCGCACGGTGCTGGTGGTCGGTGACGCCGGAGAGGCGGAGCTGCGCGAGCTGGCCACGGCGCTGCGCTGAACCGCTCCCGTCGCCGGTGCCCCCCCGGGGTCGTTGCCGGTCCGCTAGGCTGCCCGGGCCCGACAAACCGGTACGCGTGACGCGTCCCGGACACAACCGGAAAGAGATCGACGTGAACATTCGACGGTGGAGCGTCGGCGTCCTCGCCGCCGCCCTGTTCGTCCCCGGTCTGGCCGCCTGCAAGACCGAGGCCGACTCGCCGACCGCCGACAGCAAGTCCACCGCCCCGGCGGTGCCCGCGGACCCGAAGGAGGCGCTGGCCGCCTCCACCAAGGAGATCCAGCAGGGCAACTTCAGCTTCGCCATCAAGGGGGGCGAGTTCAACGGCGAGGGCAAGGTGCACATGCCGTCCAAGAGCGCCGAGATGAAGATGTCCAGCGGCGCGACCGCCGGCGACGACATCTCGATGACCATGCACATGGTGTTCATCGACACCGACAGCTGGCTCAAGCTCGACCTGGACGGCGCGATGGCCGACGCCATCCCGGGCTTCAAGGCGACCAAGGGCAAGTACCAGCACCTGGACCGCACCAAGGTCAAGGACGCGGACGAGCTGAACTTCGACTTCAGCGACGTGGACCCGGCCGGCAGCGACAAGATGATCAAGGCGATCACCGACGTCAAGAAGACCGGCGAGGGCACCTACGAGGGCACCATCGACGCCACCAAGGCCGCCGACTCGGACCTGCTCGACGCCGAGACCCTCAAGGCCCTCGGCACCAAGGCCAGCGCCGTGCCGTTCACCGCCAAGCTCGACGCGCAGGGTCGGCTGAGCGAGTTCGCCGTGCAGGTGCCGGCCGCCGGCGCCGCCGAGGCGCAGGCCGTGACCGTCACCTACGCCGACTACGGCACCGCCACGGCGGTGCAGGCCCCGCCGGCCGCCCAGGTCGTCGAGGCGCCCGCCAGCCTCTACGAGATGTTCAAGGGCTGATCCGGGAGCGGTCGGGGACGGCTCAGGGCGTCCCCGACCGCCGCCCGCCGGCACCGGAGGTCACCCTCCGTGGACCGGACAGGGATTGCGGAACACCGCTTCAGGGAACAGAAGGGGGCACGAGCCCGCCGGGGCCGACCACACCGGCCGGACCGGGTTCGTGCGCCGGAGCCGCCGTCCGGGCTGCGGCGCCCCGACTCCGGCACCTCCGTGGGCCGGACGACCCACCTGGAGAGGTTGACGTGAACATTCGACGCTTCAGCGCCGCCGCGTTCGCCGCGGCGCTGCTCATCCCCGGCCTGGCCGCGTGCAACGACAACGGGACCGCCGGGGCCGGTGCCTCCGCGACCCCGGCCGCCTCGGGCAGCATCGCACCGAGCGGCACGCCCGCCGGCGACGCCAAGCAGGCCCTGCTCGACTCCACCAACGCGATCCGCGACGGGAACTTCCGGTTCACCATGTCCGGCGCGGGCTCCACCGCCGAGGGGCAGGTGCACGAGCCCAGCCAGAGCGCCGAGATGCGGATGACCATCGGCGACCCGTCGTCGGACCTGATGATGAAGCTGGACCTGATCCACTACAAGCCCGACAGCTGGGTCAAGCTGGAGCTGGGCGGCAAGGCCGCGGCCAGCGTGCCCGGGCTGAAGAACCTCAACCTCGGCAAGTACCAGCACCTGGACCAGACCCGGATCCAGGGCAACCGGGCGCTCGGCTTCGACTTCGACCAGGTCGACCCGGCCGGCAGCGCGGTGCTGACCAAGGGCGTCACCGAGGTGCGGCAGACGGGCGACGGCGCGTACGCGGGCACCGTCGACGTGTCGAAGGCGGCCGAGGCGGGCTCCCTCGACCCGGCCGTGATCACCGCGCTCGGCGCGCAGGCCCAGTCGGTGCCGTTCACCGCCAAGGTCGACCCGCAGGGCCGGCTCAGCGAGCTGGTGCTCCAGATCCCGGCCGCCGGGAACAGCGCCGCGCAGGACGTGAAGATCAGCTACTCCGACTACGGCAACGCCGCCGCCGCGCAGAAGCCCCCGGCCGACCAGGTCGTCGAGGCGCCGGCCGAGTTCTACAACCTGTTCAACTGAGCGTGCCGGCGGGACGGCTCCGGCCGTCCCGCCGCTCAGTCCTCGGCGCGCTGCCGGGCGGCGTCGATCCGGGCCCGGGCGCCGTCTAGCCAGCGCTGGCAGATCCCGGCGAGCTGCTCGCCGCGCTCCCAGAGCGCCAGCGACTCCTCCAGCGAGGTGCCGCCCGCCTCCAGCCGCTCGACCACCGAGGCCAGCTCGGCCCGGGCCTGCTCGTAGCTGAGCTGCTCGTCCTTCTTCGTGTCAGTCATCGGGTCCCATTCCATCAGCCGTCCACGGTGGCGGTCAGCTCGCCCTCGGCGAGGCGGATCCGCAGCGGGTCGCCCTTGGCCACCTCGGACGCGGCGCGGACCACGTGGCCGTCCGCGCGCTGGACGATGGCGTAGCCCCGGTCGAGGGTGGCCGCGGGGGAGAGGGCGCGCAGCCGCGCCAGGGTGTGCCGCAGATCGTCGCCGGCGGCGCCGAGCCGGTGGTCCAGGCAGCGGCCGGCCCGGTCGCGCAGCGCGGCCACATCGGTGCCGCGCTGGTCGACCATCACCTGCGGGCGGGCCAGCACCGGCCGGGAGCGCAGCAGGTCCAACCGGTGCTGCTCCCGGTCGACCAGGTTGCGCACCGCCCGCTCCAGCCGGGACCGGGCCTGGCCGATGAGGCGTACCTCCTCGGCGAGGTCGGGCACGATCCGCTTGGCCGCGTCGGTCGGCGTCGACGCGCGTACGTCGGCGACGTAGTCGAGCAGCGGCGTGTCGGTCTCGTGGCCGATCGCGCTGACCACCGGCGTGCGGCAGGCGAAGACCGCCCGGCAGAGCGCCTCGTCGGAGAAGGGCAGCAGGTCCTCGATGCCGCCGCCGCCCCGGGCGATGATGATCACGTCGATCGTCGGGTCGGCGTCGAGCACCTTGAGCGCGCCGACGATGTCGGGCACCGCGCTCGGCCCCTGCACCGCCACGTTGATTGTCCGGAACTCCACGGCCGGCCAGCGGCGGCGCGCGTTGGTCAGCACGTCCCGCTCGGCGGCCGAGGCGCGGCCGGTGATCAACCCGATCCGGCCCGGCAGGAACGGCGGCCGGCGCTTGCGGGACCGGTCGAAGAGGCCCTCGGCGGCCAGCAGCTTCTTGAGCTTCTCCAGCCGGGCCAGCAGCTCGCCCAGCCCGACCTGGCGGATCTCGTCGGCGCGCAGGCTGAGCGTGCCCCGGGCGGCGTAGAACTCGGGTTTGGCGTGCAGCACCACCCGGGCGCCCTCGCTCAGCTCCGGCGCGCCCGCGTCGAGCACGTCGCGGTTGGTGGTGACGGTCAGGCTGAGATCAGCCGACGGGTCACGCAGGGTGAGGAACACGGTGCTCGCCCCCGGCCGCCGGCTGATCTGCGCGATCTGACCGTCGACCCACACCCACCCCAGCCGGGCGATCCAGGCCCCGATCTTCTGGCTGACCACCCGGACCGGCCACGGCTCCTCGGACGTGCTCCGATCCGCTTCGCTCACCCGCCCACCCTAAGGCCCACCCCCGACGAGGCCCGCGTCGATCATGAGGTTGACGGCGATGTCGATCTCCGGAGCCGCCGCAAACCTCATGATCGACAGCTCGGGCGGCGGCGACGAGCGCGCTGCCGGTGCAGAACGGGCACGTACGATGGTCGGGTGACTGATGCTGAGACGACTCCCCGGACCGGCAAGCGCGTGCTCCTGGCCAAGCCCCGCGGCTACTGCGCGGGCGTGGACCGGGCGGTGCAGACCGTCGAGGAGGCGCTGAAGCTCTACGGCGCGCCGATCTACGTCCGCAAGCAGATCGTGCACAACAAGCACGTGGTGCAGACGCTGGAGGCCAAGGGCGCGATCTTCGTGGAGGAGAACGAGGAGGTGCCGGAGGGCGCCACCGTCATCTTCTCCGCGCACGGCGTGGCCCCCGAGGTCTACGAGCAGGCCAGGGCGCGCTCCCTCAAGGCGATCGACGCGACCTGCCCGCTGGTCACCAAGGTGCACCACGAGGCCCGGCGGTTCGCCGCCGAGGACTACGACATCCTGCTCATCGGCCACGAGGGGCACGAAGAGGTCGTCGGCACCGCCGGTGAGGCGCCCGCGCACATCCAGCTGGTGGACGGCCCGGACGGCGCCGACAAGATCACCGTGCGCGACCCGGAGAAGGTCGTCTGGCTCTCCCAGACCACCCTCTCGGTCGACGAGACCCTGGAGACGGTGGCTCGGCTCAAGCAGCGGCTGCCGCTGCTCCAGTCGCCGCCCAGTGACGACATCTGCTACGCCACCTCCAACCGGCAGCACGTGGTGAAGGAGATCGCCCCGGACTGCGACGTGGTGATCGTGGTGGGCTCGCGGAACTCGTCCAACTCGGTCCGCCTGGTCGAGGTGGCGCTGGACGCCGGCGCCCGGGCCGGCTACCTGGTCGACTTCGCCCACGAGATCGACGACGCCTGGCTGGCGGGGGCCCGCACCGTGGGGCTGACCTCGGGCGCCAGCGTGCCGGACGAGCTGGTCCAGCAGGTGCTCGCGCACCTGGCCGAGCGCGGCTTCGCCGACGTCGAGGAGATCACCACCGCCAACGAGCGGCTGACCTTCTCGCTGCCGCAGGAGCTCAAGCGCGACCTGAAGGCCGCGGCGGCCCGCGGCTGACCGGCCGGAACGAAACCGCCGCCGACCACGTCCAACCGGTCATGAAGACTCCTCGGACGGTGCTCGTCGCCCTGCTCGCCGGCGCGGCGCTGACCGCCTGCGCCGGCCCCGGCAGCGAGCCCGGCGACCCCAGCCCGACGGGGCCCACCCCGGTGACCAGCCAGCCCGATCCAGGCCTCAGCCCGACAGGAGCCGCCCCGGTGACCAGCCAGCCCGACCCCGGCCCCAGCATCGGCCCGAGCCGCCCGAATCCCACCTGGAAGGGCGGCCCGTCGAAGCCGCCCGGCCCCGGCGCCACCACCCTCACCGGGACGATCCGCGCCGGCGTCGAGCCGAACTGCCTGCTGATCGACGACAACCTGCTGATCGGCGGCCCGCGCGACCTGCTCAAGCCCGGCACCCGGGTCGAGGTCACCGGCCGCGCGGAGCCGGGCATGATGACCACCTGCCAGCAGGGCACCCCCTTCGTCGTCGAATCCGCCCGCCGCGCCTGACCCGCACCGGGGAACCCGGGCCGGAAACGGAGGAGCCCCGCTCCCGGGTGGGGGCGGGGCTCCTGGCGTCAGCGGGTCAGTTGACCGCACCGATCTCCACCGAGCCGCGGCCGACGACCGCGCCCTCGATGGTGGTGACGGCCAGGTCACCGTAGAGCTCCCGGCCGGCGGCCGGGCTGGACTTGGCGGTCACCGTACCGGTCAGGGTGGCGGTGGCGCCGTTGGCCAGGGCCAGCGGGGTGCTGGGGGCGGAGAGCGAACCCAGCGCCGGGGCGGCGAACGAGTCGCGGTAGTCGTACGCGGTGGTCGGGTCGCTCATCGCGTAGCCGTCCACGACCACCCGGTAGGTGCCGGCGGCCGGGTTGGACAGGGTGACCGCCTCCTCCGAGTCACCGTCGGCCGACTGGCCCACCCGGGTCGCGCCGAGGAAGACCGACAGGTCCAGGTCGGCGCTCAGGTCGGACGGGTTGCCGATCCGGGCGGTGAACGAGGCGGCCCCCGCCGGGACGTCGACCGTGTATTCCTGGCGACCGCCCTGGGCGATGCTCGGCCGCTCGGCGTGCACGCTGGCCAGCGGGCCGCCGACGCCGGTCACCTGGACCGGGCCGAAGGTGTTGGTCAGGCCCCAGCTCACCTCGGTCGGGGTGCCGGCGGTCACCGACGGCAGCTCGACCACGGCCGGCTCGACCGTGATGCCCTGCACCCGCGCCTGGAGCTGGAACGGGTTGTCCAGCGCCGGCGAGGTACGCCGGGCCTCGACCTCGATCTCCCAGACGCCCGGGATCGGGTTCTGGTAGTCCCGCTCCTGCGGCTTGCAGGCGGCGGCGTCGGAGAAGTTGGTGTAGCAGGCGGTGCTCGCGGTGCTCTCGACCGGCACGCCGTACGGGTTGAAGGCGAGGAACCGGGTCTGCGAGCCGGTGGCGATGCCGGAGAGGTTGACCTGGAGCGCGCCCGCGCCCTCCGGAACCGTCACGAAGTACGACGTGAAGCCGTTGCGCTCGACCGAGCCCTCCGCGGAGAACGAGTAGGCCGGGGCGGAGACCGCCGTCGGGGCGACGACGACGGTGGCGACCTCGAAGTCGACCACCGAGGTGGCCGGGTCGTCGACGGTCATGATTGCGCCGTGCGCGCCGGCGGTCAGCGGCTTGGCCTTCACCTTGACGGTGACGGTCTTGTTGAGCGGCAGCCACACGACCGCCGGGGCCGAGAAGGTGCCGTCGTTGCCGCGGAAGGCGACGGTGTGCTTGAGACCCTTGTTCGGGCCGCTGGTGCGGGTCAGCTTGACCTCGTAGTAGCGGCTCTCCTTGACCTTCTGCCCGCCCTCACCGGCCGCGCAGCGGTTGTAGATGCCGGTGCCCACGTTCGGGTTCGGCTCGAACACGCCGGAGTCCTTGTTGTACTTCGTCAGGTTCCCCGACAGCTCGGTGCAGACCGGGGCCGCGGAGGTGTAGGTCCGGGTCTGCACGCCCGCGGCCAGCAGGTTCCACGCGCCCGGCACGTTGAACATGCCGTAGCCCTGTGCGTACGTCGGAACGCCCGCGATCGGCTTGGCGGAGGTGTAGATGGCGCGGCGCAGCGCGGCCGGGGTGACCCCCTTGTCGGTCGCCTTGGCCGCCGACAGCAGCAGCGCGGCGGCGCCGGTGGCCTGCGGCGAGGCCATCGAGGTGCCGTTCAGCATCTGGTAGCCCGGGGGCAGCGGGTAGCCGGCCTCGGGGACCGGGTTGCCGGGCTGCCAGGTCGGCGCGGTGGAGATGGCCGAGCCGGGGGCGGTGACGTTGGGCTTGAAGCCGCCGTCCTCACGCGGGCCGCGCGAGGAGAAGTTGAACAGCGCGTTCTGCTTGCGGACCACCGAGCCGTAGTTGGCCAGCCAGGTGTCCTTGCTGACGTTCGCGGCCACGCTCACCACGTTGCTGGCGACCGACGGGTCGCCGACGGTGTTCAGGCCCGGGCCGGAGTTGCCGGCCGAGATGAACATCTGCACGCCGTAGGTGGTGATCAGCTCGTCGTAGAGGTTGGCGCGGGCGTTGGCGCCGTCGTTCAGCGCCGGCAGGCCGCCGATCGACATGTTGACCACGTCGACCTTGCGGTTGACCACCAGGTCGACCATGCCGGTGGTGAGCGCCGCGGCGGTGCAGCCGCCGCCCCACGAGCAGGCCCGGGCGGAGACCAGCTTGGCGCCCGGGGCGGCGCCGTCGAGGGCGCTGTTGCCCAGCATGTCGTTGGCGGCGGTGATGCCGGCGACGTGGGTGCCGTGGGTCGCCTCGATGATGCCGATGTTGACGTAGTCGTAGTACGGGCCGGCCTGGCCGTCAGCCGGCGCGATGTCCACGTTCCGGCGGTACTCGACCACGAACGGGATCTGCTCGCGCACCGCGGTGGCCGGGTTGTCCGTGCCGAAGTGGCCGACCTGGAACTTCTCCTTGTACGGCCGCATCGACTCGTCGTCGGTGAAGTCGTTGTTCTGGTTGGCGTCGACCCGGATGTCGCCGTTCACCGGGTTGTAGAGGATGCCCCAGAAGTCGGTGGTGTCACCGTCGCGGTTGACGTCGCCCCGCGCGTCGTCCAGCGCGGTGATGTTCTCGCGGAAGACGTTGAACTTGTAGGCGCCGGCCGGCGCGGTCCAGGTGCCCAGCGTGTTGGTGAACGAGGGGCCCGCCACGTCGCTGGCCATCGCGCGCCAGGAGGCGTCCTCCAGCGGGTCCGTCGCCGTGACCCAGTCGACGATCTTGCGCTCGCCGGTGGTGGTCTTCTGCAGCGCCGGCTGGTCCAGGTCCACCCCGGAGTCCATGATGCCGATGGTGACGCCGCGGCCGTCCCACTCCGGGTGCGCGGCCTTGAAGGCCTCCGCGCCGGTCTCGTTGGTCGGCATGTACGGGTTGACCGCGCCGGTGTCGGCGCCGGGGCCGGCCAGGGTCTCGCCCTGCTCGGCGGTCTTCGCGCCGGCCGGTGCGGCCTCGGGGGCCGGGTCGGGGAGCTTGATGGTCTCGTCGAGGTCGACGGCGGAGACGCCGGGGAGCGTCGCGGCCTTGAGGACCTTCGCGGTCGGGACCTTGGCCAGCACGTAGCCGACCTGGTCGTAGCGCTGGCTCACCGAGGCGCCCAGGCCGGCCAGCCCGTCGGCGACCTTCTTGGCCGAGCCCTTCTTGGCGGCGATGATCAGGGTGACGGTCGGAGCGTGCTTCGCCTCCGCCTCGTCCAGCAGCTTGGCGTCGTGGGCGCCCAGCGTCTCGGCCGCGGTCGGCTGCGAGGCGTCGGGGGCGGCGGCGGGGGCTGCGCTCGCGGTCGCGGCGCCACCCCCGACGGTCATGGCGCCGGCCGCCAGGACCGATGCGAAGAGCGCGGCGGAGGTACGCCTGCTCCGGTTGCGGGGTTGACTCACGTTCTCTTCCTCCAGAGAACAGGGCCCTACAGAAACAGGGCACACGTGACCGTGATCCTTCGGCCTGGCCCTGTCGGTGTCACTACTCCGAAGTAGGTTGTGACCAGTCCGTGACTAGGATCGGTCGTCATCGTCACGTGCCGTGTGTCAACCGTCGATGCCCGCCGGCCGTTCGGCCGATGTGGACATGCCCTCGACCAGCTCCGGGGCCTGCGGCTGGCGGGGGGCCAGCTCGACCTGCGCCGGGGCGACCAGCTCCTGGTCCGACACGCCCAGCTCGGCCAGCTTGCGGGCGCTGACCAGCACCCGCGCCTCCAGCGAGCCGACCGCCCGGTTGTAGGCGGTGACCGCCCCGCTCAGCGCGCCGCCGAGCTTGCCGACGTGGTCGCCCAGGGTGGACAGCCGCCCGTAGAGCTCGCGGGCCAGCGAGTGGACGGTGGCCGCGTTGCGGGCCAGCGCCTCCTGCCGCCAGGAGTAGGCCACCGTGCGCAACAGCGCCACCAGGGTGGCGGGCGTGGCCAGCACCACGTTGCGGGCGAAGGCGTGCTCCAGCAGGGACGGATCGCGCTGCAACGCCACGTCGAGGAACGGGTCGGCCGGCACGAACAGCACCACGAAGTCCGGGGTCTGGTCGAACGCCGCCCAGTAGGTCTTGGCGGCCAGCCCGTCGACGTGCGCCCGCAGGTGCCGCGCGTGCGCGTCGAGGTGGGTGTCCCGCCCCCGCTCGTCGCGCGCCTCCATGGCGGTCAGGTAGGCCTCGAACGGCGCCTTGGCGTCGACCACCACCGTCCGGCCGCCGTGCAACCGGACCACCAGGTCGGGGCGGACCCCCTGGTGCTCGGTGGCCGCGGTGACCTGTTCGCTGAAGTCGCAGTGCTCCAGCATGCCGGCCGCCTCGACGATCCGGCGGAGCTGGTGCTCACCCCAGCGGCCGCGCACCTGCGGGGCGCGCAGCGCCGCGACGAGCTGCTTGGTCTCGGTGCGCAGCTCGCCGGAGACCGCGCTCATCGACCGCACCTGTTCCCGCAGCTCGGCGTAGGCGTCGACCCGGTCCCGCTCCAGCTCGGCGACCCGCTGCTCGTAGCGGCGGAGGGTGTCGTGCAGCGGCGCCACCGCCCGGGCCACCGCCTCCTGGGACTGCGCGGTCGCCTCGTAGCTGAGCGCCCGCATCGACTGCTCCAGCCGCCCCTCACCCTCCCGGGTGGCGGCCAGGGTCGCCTCCAGCCGGGCGATCTCGGTCGCCGAGCGGGACCGGGCGGCCAGCCAGCCCACCGCGCCGCCCGCGGCGAGGCAGAGCACCACCACGGCCAGCGTCGAGAAGCTCATGCCGAAGAGCTTGCCAAACGGGTACGACGTGCGCCCGCTGGGTACGTTCGAGGTCATGGAGGTTGCCCTGTGGGTGGTCCTGATCCTGATGCTCGGAGGTGCACTGGTGTTCTGGCGGTGGGGGAGCAGGTCCCGGCGGGCCACCGAGCTGGCCGACGCCCGCGCTGAGGCGCAGCGCTGGTACGAGCGGCTCGGCGGGCAGCTGATGAACCTGCACGGGGACGCCCCGGCGGTCCGCCAGGCGCTCGCCGACGCGGGCGAGCGCTACAACGCCGCCGGTTCCCAGCTGGAGCAGGCGAGCACGCCGCACCAGTTCGCGCTGGCCCGGGAGACGGCGCTGGAGGGGCTGGCGTACATCCGGGCGGCGCGGACCGCGCTGGGCATCGACCCGGGCCCGGACCTGCCCCCGCTGGCCGCGGCCCGCGGCGCGGGCATGCTCACCAAGGAGCGCGAGGTCAACGTGCAGGGGCAGACCTACCGGGCCGGCCCTCAGCCGGGGAACCAGACTCCCTACTACTATCCGGGCGGAAACTGGCAGGGCCGCCCGGTGCCGGCCGGCTGGTACTCGACGCCGTGGTGGAAGACCGCGCTCGGCACCGGGGCCGGCGTGCTCGGCGGCATCCTGATCGCCGACGCGCTCTTCTCGCCCGCGTTCGCCGACCCGGGCTACGGCTCCGAGGCCGGCTACCAGGAGGGCTCCAACGACGGCCAGGACCAGGGCGGGGACTACGGCGACCAAGGCCAGGACCAGGGCGACCAGGGTCAGGACTACGGCGACCAGGGTCAGGATCTCGCCGGCCAGGGCGACTACGCCGCCAGCCAGGGTGACTACGGTGGCGGGGACTTCGGCGGCGACTTCGGTGGCGGCGACTTCGGCGGTGGGGACTTCGGTGGCGGCGACTTCGGTGGCGGCGGCGACTGGTAGCCCAGCGCACGGATGACGAAGGCCCCGGTCGGTGCGACCGGGGCCTTCCTCGTCGACCGGGGTCAGCCGGTGTTGCGCATGCCGGCGGCGATGCCGTTGACCGTGGTCAACAGCGCCCGCTCCAGCGCCGTACCGTCGTTGGGGGCGCGGCGGCCGCCCGGCGCGGTGGCCACCGCGCGGCCCGCGGCGCCGGACTCCCGGTACTGGCGCAGCAGCGCCACCTGGAGGTGGTGCAGCGGCTCCAGGTAGGTGTCCCGCACGGCGAGGGTGCGCTGGAGCACGGGCGAGTTGTCCAGCAGGGCGGGTGAGGCGGTGATCGCCAGCACCTCCTGCTTGGTCAGCTCGTACTCCTGCTCGATCTTCTCGAAGATCGGGTGCAGCTTCCTCGGAACCAGCGTCTCGACATAGCGCCGGGCGATGGACAGGTCGGTCTTGGTCAGCATCATTTCGACGTTCGACAGGAACGTGCGGAAGAAGTGCCAGTTCCGGTTCATCTCGGCGAGCACGTCCTCGAGCCCGGCCGCCCGCGCGGCGGCCAGCCCGGAGCCCACGCCGAACCAGCCGGGCACGATCTGCCGGGTCTGCGTCCAGCCGAACACCCAGGGGATGGCCCGCAGGCCGGACAGCCCGGCGCCGGTGTTCGGCCGCTTCGCCGGCCGGGAGCCGATGTTCAGCGCCCCGAGCAGTTCGGTGGGGGTGGAGGCCCAGAAGTAGGCCGGCAGGTCCGGGTCCTCGACCAGCGACCGGTAGGACCGGAACGCCGACTCGGAGACGACGTCCATGGTCGCGTCCCAGCGCTCCAGCATCTCGGCCGGCTGCCGGGGCCCGGTGTGCAGCAGCGTCGCCTGGAGCACCGCCGCCACGGTCAGCTCCAGGTTCTCCCGGGCCAGCGCGGGCAGCGTGTACTTGTCGGAGATGACCTCGCCCTGCTCGGTCACCTTGATCGCGCCGTCGAGCGTGCCGTACGGCTGGGCCAGGATGGCGTCGTGGGTGGGGCCGCCGCCCCGGCCGACCGTGCCGCCCCGGCCGTGGAAGAGCCGCAGGTGTACGCCGTGCCGGGCGGCCACGTCCCGCAGCGCGCGCTGGGCCCGGTGGATGGACCACTGGCTGGTGGTGATGCCGGCCTCCTTGTTGGAGTCGGAGTAACCCAGCATCACCTCCTGCACGTCGCCGCGGGCCGCCACCAGCGCCCGGTAGGCCGGCAGGGACAGCAGCTCGTCGAGCAGTTCGCCGCCGGCGTTCAGCTCGGCCGGGGTCTCCAGCAGCGGCACGAAGCCGATCCGGGCCCGGCCGCTGTGCGCGTCGACCAGGCCGGCCTCGCGGGCCAGCACGACCGCGGCGAGCACGTCGTCCACGCCGAGGGTCATCGAGATGATGTACGACTCGATCACCTCGGCGCCGAACCGGTCCTGCGCCTCGCGGATCGCCCCGAACACGTCGAACGTTTTCTGCGCCGCCTCGGTGAGCGGGCTGTCCAGGGTGGAGAGCGGCCGGCGGCCGGCCAGCTCGTCGGCGAGCAGCTTGGTGCGCTCCAGCCGGGTCAGTGACGGGTAGTCGGACACCTCGCCGACCGCCGTGTAGAGCTGGGCGAGCACCGCGTGGTGCGCCTCGGCGTGCTCGCGGACGTCCATGGTCGCCAGGTGCAGCCCGAACGCGGAGACCGTACGGATGGTCGAGGCGAGCCGACCCACGGCGGTGAGCTGCCCCGAGTTGCGGGCCAGCGAGGCGCGCAGCAGCTCCAGGTCGGCGATCAGCTCGGCCGAGCCGCGGTAGTCCCGCCCCGGCACGTGCGGGGTGCCGGCGCGCAGCCGCTCCCGGGTGTTGGCCAGCTTGGCCTTCACGCACCGGGCCTTGAGCCGGTAGGGCTCCTCGGCGTTGACCCGCCGGAACCGGGGCGCCACCTCGGGCAGCGCGTCCAGGTCGGTGGCGAGGCTGGCGGAGAGGTCGAGGGACACCGCGCGCAGCCGGCGGGACACGCTGACCTCGTTGATTAGCTGGTCCATGGCCTTCTCGGTGGCCTCGATGCCGTGCTCGTGCTGGATGCGCAGCACCTCGCGGGTGACCGCCGGGGTGACGAACGGGTTGCCGTCCCGGTCGCCGCCGATCCAGGTGCCGAAGGTCAGCGGGCGGGCGGTCGGCGAGGTCTCCACGCCGAGGGTGCGCAGCGTGTCGGCGAGGTCGTCGAGGACCTGCGGGGCGGCCTCGGCGTGCAGGTCGCGCAGGTAGTAGATGGCGTTGCGGGCCTCGTCGGTCGGGTCCGGCCGGTCCAGCCGCAGCTCGTCGGTCTGCCACATCAGGTCGAGCAGCTCGGCCAGGCGCCGGTTGGCCGGCCCCTCGTCGCTGGCGCCGTAGAGGATCGCGTTGGCGGTCTCGGCGTCCAGCTCGTCGGCGACGGCGCGCAGCTTCGACAGGATGGACCGGCGGGCCGCCTCGGTGGGGTGGGCGGTGAAGACCGGGCGTACCGCGAGCCGACGGGCCGCGGCGGCGATCTCCTCGGCCGGCACCCCGCGCTCGGCGATCATCTTGGCCGCCTGGTCCAGCCAGCCGCCGTGCATGGCCCGCCGCCGGCGCAGGTCGCGGGCCCGGTGCACCTGCTCGGTGATGTTGGCCAGGTGGAAGTAGGTGGAGAAGGCCCGGGCCAGCTTGGTGCCGGTGGTGACGTCGAGCCCGCCGAGGCGCTGGGCGGCGGCCGGCGGGTCGGAGCGGACCTGGGCGCGGATCTCCTCGACCAGGTCGAGCAGCGGCCGGCCCTCCTGCCGGGCGAGGGTCTGCCCGAGCAGCGTGCCGAGGCGGCGGATGTCGGCCCGGAGAGCGGCGTCGGGGCCGTCGTGGTCGTGCTGGTCGGTCACGGTGCGCTCCTTACGCGAGTACGAAGGACAGCGCTGTCCGACTCCCTGGATGGTATCCGCGCGGGCCCCGGCGGCAGGAGGGGGACCGCGTGATGATCTGCACTCTGGGACGTACCGGGCGGCTCAGTCATCGGCGGTCGGCGCGACCGGGCGGGCGCGGGCCGCGCGCCGGTGCGCCCGGAAGATCGTCGCGGTGACCAGCCCGAGGAGCCCGAGCAGCGCCCAGAGGGTGAGCCCGGTCAGCGTCCAGCCCATCGAACTGCGGTCGAAGTAGACCGCCGACTTGATCAGGTCGGTGGTCAGGCCGGGCACGTTCCACAGGTGCATGCCGCGCAGCCAGGCCGGCAGGAACTCCGGGGCGTAGATGCCGCCCGAGCCGGGGTTGCCGAGCACCACCAGCAGCAGGATCACGAGGCCGGTGCCGAGCAGCCCGAGCCAGGCCTGCACGGCGGCGGCCACCATGGCGGCGGCGAAGACGGCCAGCGCGCCGACCGCCGCGACCGCCGGGATGTCGTGGTGCCAGACGTCGAGCACCGGGCCGACGACGGTGGCGCCGACGATCCCCAGCACGGCCGAGTAGACCGCCAGGGCGCCGATCCGCAGCCCGGCCCGGGGCAGGGTGACCGGAGCGGTGCCGACCCGCAGGCCCAGGGCGGTGGAGGCCAGGTAGCCGCCGAGCACGTAGCCGATCGCCAGGTAGAAGGGCACCAGGCCGCGCGGGTCGGTCGACTGCACCGGCACCTCGTCGGTGACCTGGATTGGCAGGTTGGCCTGTCGGGCGGCCTGGCCGAGCACCTGGATCACCAGGTCGGTGGCGGCCGGGGCGGAGGCGCTCGCGGTGGCCAGGCGCAGGCCGTTGTCCGGGCCGGAGGTGAGCACCGCGTACACCTCGCGGCCGATCAGGCCGTCCTCGGCGGCGGCCGGGTCGTCGTACTCGATGGGTTCGATCTTGTCGGTGCGCTGGCGGACGGCGGCCAGCACCGCCTGGGCGCGCTGGTCGCCGAGGACCACCCCGACGGGCACGTCGTGGGGCCGAGGTTGGTGCAGCGCGCCGACGTACGCGGCGATGAACGCGGTGGCCAGGGCGAGCGTGCCGAGCAGCAGCGCCGCGGTGCGGGGCAGCCAGTCGCGTACCGTGAGGTCCCGCTGCGCCTCATCCACCCGCTCAGAATATTGCCCGGATATGCCGGATCCGGGCGGTTTTCCCCCGGGGGAATTCGCTGGCGCGGCCCGATAGCTTCGGATCATGACGCTGCCCAGCTACCCCCCGAAGCCGAAGCCGGGCGACCGGGTCGCGGTCGTCTCGCCCTCCGCCGGCCTGCCGGGCCTCTTCCCGCACGTCCACGAGCTGGGCCTGCGCCGGCTCCGGGAGGAGTTCGGGCTGGAGCCGGTGGAGTATCCGACCACCCGGCAGATGGGGGCCGACCCGCGGGACCGGGCGCGGGACCTGACCGCCGCCTTCGCCGACCCGAGCGTCACCGCGGTGCTCGCCACGGTCGGCGGCGACGACCTGATCACGGTCACCCCGTTCCTCGACGACGCGGTGCTGCGCGCCAACCCGAAGCCCTACTACGGCTACTCCGACAACACCAACGTCCTCAACCACCTCTACCGGCTGGGGATCGTCGCCTACCACGGCGGATCGGTGCTGGTGCACCTCGGTCGGTCCGGCGCACCGCACCCGCTCACCTTCGACTCGCTGCGCGCCGCCCTCTTCACCTCCGGCTGGTACGAGCTGGCCCCGGCGCCGGAGTGGGGCGACGAGCCGCGCGACTGGCGGGACCCGGCGACCCTCGCCGACGAGCCGGTGATGTTCCCCGGCGAGGGCTGGCGCTGGCACGGGCCGGCCCGGGTGGTGCAGGGGCGGACCTGGGGCGGCTGCCTGGAGATCATCGGATGGCTGACGGCCGCCGACCGGGTGCCGTCGGCGGCCGAGCTGGCCGGGTCGGTGCTGATCTTCGAGACCTCCAACGAGCTGCCCGGCGCGCGGGAGGTCTTCCGGATCGTGCGCAACCTGGGTGAGCGGGGGCTGCTCGCCGCTTTCCCGGCGATCGTGGTCGGCCGGCCCAAGGCGTGGGACTTCGACAAGCCGCACACCCTGAACGAGCGGCGGGCCTGGGGCGAGGCGCAACGCGAGGCGATCCTCCGGGCGCTGGCGGACTACACGGACGACCCGGTGGTGGTCTTCGACGTCGACCTGGGCCACACCGACCCGCAGTTGGTCATCCCGTATGGCGGGGAGATCCGGGTCGACGCGGTCGAGCGCCGGATCTCGGTGCGCTACTGAACCTCCCGCGGCACGGTGGCATGCCAGTCGATGTGGTGGCGGTGGACGGGGCCGAACATCTGCTCCGGGGTGGGCATGGCGGGCCGCCCGCCAGCCTGGCCGGCCTTGGCCCGGTTGGTGGCGGCCGCGTTGCCACCGATCAGCTCCACCCGGCTCCGGCGCAGCCGCTCGTACGCCTCGAACGCGGCGGTGTGGTCGGGTAGGTCGCGCAGGCAGCGGGCCAGCTCGATGGCGCTCTCGATAGCGAGCGAGGCGCCCTGGCCGGAGCTGGACGAAGGTGCGTGGACCGCGTCGCCGACGAGGACCAGGCGACCCCGGTGCCAGTGCGGTACGGATGGCATCCGCTCCATCGGCCCGGTGGCCATCAGCGTGTCCGGCGCGGTGTGGGCCAGCAGCCGTTCCCCTGGAACGTGGCCCGTGTAGCGCTCGCGCAGCCGCGTCAGCCACTGCTCCGCCGGGATCCGCTGGACCTCCGCCCAGGTGAGCGGCTCGGTACGGGGGAGGCTGGCGAACCAGCAGAGCTGCCCGTCGGGCAGTCGCCACCAGCCGATGAACGAACTGCCGAAGGCGAAGTACATGGTGCCGGGCTCGGCGGGTGCCACGTCCTCCGCGACCAGCCCGCCGAAGCCGAGCACGCCGGCGTACTCGGGCCCGGGCGCGTTCGGGTCGATCAAGGTCCGGACGGTGGAGCGGATGCCGTCGGCGCCGATCAGCACGTCCGCGCGGGCGGTGCTGCCGTCGGCGAAGACGGCGGTGACCCCGTCACGGTCCTCCTCGGCCCCGACGAGGCGCCTGCCGTGTTCGATCTTCACGCCCTGGGCGAGCGCCTGTGCGGTCAGCGCCTGGTGCAGGTCGGCGCGGGCCATCGCGTGGGTGGCGGGCAGTCCGGGGAAGCCGTAAAACTCGGTCAGCCGGTTTCCCGCGCCGTCGGCCATGACCACGCCGGGGACCGCGTGGCCGGCCGCCCGGACCGCCTCCTCGGCCCCGACGATCCGCAGCGCCGTCAGGCCGTTCGGGGCGAGGCTCAGCGACGCTCCGACGCCGTCCGCCCCGCCCGGGTACGCCTCGTGCACCGTCGCCTCGATGCCCGCTCGGGCCAGCGCCATCGCGGCGACCGTGCCGCCGATGCCGCCGCCGATCACCGTTGCCGTCCGTACCGTGCCCATCTGCCAACTCCCTTCGGTCGCGTAACAACGAGAATAGTTTCACTGAGACTAGTCCGTGTCAACTAGTTTCGATGGTTAGGATTACTGGCATGGACACCGCTGCCCGGAGCTCCCCGCTCGCCCTCACCGTGCTGGCCCTGCTGCACCACGAGCCCCTGCACCCGTACGGGGTGCAGCGGCTCATCAAGCAGTGGGGCAAGGACCAGGTGGTCAACGTGGGGCAGCGGGCGAGCCTCTACCGGACCATCGAGCGGCTGCACGCCGACGGCCTGATCGCGGTGCGGGAGACCGGCCGGGATCAGGCCTACCCGGAACGCACCGTCTACGAGTTGACCGACGCCGGCCGGCGGGTCGCCCGCACGTGGCTGAGGGCGATGCTGGTCGAGCCGAAGCAGGAGTTCCCACAGTTCCCAGCGGCCCTGTCACACCTCGCGATGATCAGCCCGGCGGAGGCGGCGGAGCTGCTGGAACGGCGTGCCGACCGCATCGGGCGAGCCCGGCAGGAGCGGGCCGCCGCGCTCGCCGCGCACGCCGACCTGCCCCGGGTCTTCAACCTGGAGGATGAGCACCTGGACGCCGTCGCCGCCGCCGAGGAACTGTGGTTGCGCTCGGTCGTCGAGGACCTGCGTAGCGGCCGACTCACCTGGTCGGCGCCCCCACCCCCGCCCGCCGAGCCGGCCTGACCGCCGGGAGCGGTCCCGCGCCGGGGACCGTGACCGGCTGAGGTCAGCCGGCGACGACGGCGAAGGCGCGGACCGGGAAGGTGCCCATGCCGGCCACCCGGGGCGGGGCGGCGGTGAACCGGAACCCCTCCGGGGGCAGGGCGCCCAGGTTGGTCAGGTGCTCGACGATCGGCACCCCGGCGGCGAGCAGGGTGCTGTGCGCGGGGCGCTGTCCGGCCGCCGCCGGGGTCATGTCGTCGATGTTGATCGAGTCGATGCCGACGAGCGTCGCCCCCGCCTCGACCAGCCAGTCCGCGCCGTCGGCGGTCAGGTGGGGCGCCTCGGGCCCGGCGTAGCGGTCGGTGCCGAAGTGCGCGTCCCAGCCGGTGTGCAGCAGCACCGCCCGGCCGGCCACCTCGTACGGGGCGAGCAGCAGCCGGTCCACCGCCCGGGTGCCGGCCGGCACCCGGACCACCACCCCGGGCAGGTCGGCGAGGCGGTCCAGCGGGACGCCGGTCAGGTCGGCGCCGTCCGCCCAGCGGTGCGCCGGCGCGTCCACGTAGGTGCCGGTGTTGGCGATCATGTCGATCTGGGCGACGTGGAACTCGACGCCCGGGGCGTACCGCTCCCGGGACGCCTCGCGGGTCAGCCAGTCGGTGATCCGGGGCGGCTGCCAGCCGGGCAGGGTGACCATGCCTTCGGTGATCACGTGGCTGAGCTCGACCAGCCGCCGCCCGCCGGCCGCCGGGGCGGCCACCCCGCGACCGCCCTTGTGCGGCTCCTCGACGACCGTCCGGTTGGTGATCCGCACCTCGCCCACCATCAGCAGCCCGAGGTGCCGGACTAGGAGCGCGGCCAGCTCGTCGTCGGTGATCTCCGGCCCCGGGACGTCCAGCCGGAAGCCGTCGGTCCGCAGCCCGCCGCCGTTCGCGAAGATCACCTCGGCGTCGAACACCGCCCGATACTCAGCCGTCATGCGCCCCACCGCACCACGCCCACCCGGGCCCGTCAAGATCCATCCCAGGGTCCCCGCCCCGCACCCCGGCTGCGGCCCGGAATGTCCGCGCAGCGGGATAGTCTCGAACGGTGCCACCCCCCGTCCGCTCCGGACGCGGGGTCGTCGCCGTGCGCCGACCTCCTGGAAGTGATCACAGATGCTCACCGGCCTCTTCTCCGCCGCCCTGGCCGACCCCGGGCTGGCCCGGGCGCGTGACCTGGCGCGCTCCGGTGCCGCCCAGGTCGACGGCCTCGACCTCACCGCCCCCGCCGCGCTGCGCCCGTTCGCCGTCGCCGCGGTGGCCGCCGACGAGCCGGCCGGCGGCGCGGGCCGTCCCGTGCTCGCCGTGACGGCCACCTCCCGCGAGGCCGACGACCTCGCCACCGCCCTGGGCAGCCTGCTGCCCCCGGAGCAGGTGGCGGTCTTCCCGTCCTGGGAGACGCTGCCGCACGAGCGGCTCTCGCCCCGCTCCGACACCGTCGGGCGGCGGCTGGCCGTGCTGCGCCGGCTGGCCCACCCCGGCTCGGCCGACGCGCACGGGCGCACCGGCCCGCTGCGGGTCGTCGTGGCGCCCGTCCGCTCGCTGCTCCAGCCGCAGCTCAAGGGCCTCGGCGACCTGGAGCCGGTGCAGCTCGCCGCCGGCGACGAGGCGGACCTGGAGGAGGTCGCCCGCCGGCTCACCGACATGGCGTACGCCCGGGTCGACCTGGTCACCAAGCGCGGCGAGTTCGCCGTGCGCGGCGGCATCCTGGACGTCTTCCCGCCCACCGACGAGCACCCGTCCCGGGTCGAGTTCTGGGGCGACGAGGTGGAGGAGATCCGCACCTTCGCCGTCGCCGACCAGCGCACCATCGAGGGCGTCCCGCAGCTCTGGGCGCCGCCGTGCCGCGAGCTGCTGCTCACCCCCGGGGTGCGCAAGCGGGCCGCCGCGCTCGCGCAGGAGCACCCCGAGCTGGCCGAGATCCTCGACAAGCTGGCCGAGGGCATCCCGGTCGAGGGGATGGAGTCCCTCGCCCCGGCGCTGATCGGCGCCGACTCGATGGAGCTGCTGATCGACTGCATGCCTGCCGGCACCCACGTGCTGCTGTGCGACCCGGAGCGGATCCGCACCCGGGCGCACGACCTGGTGCGTACCTCCGACGAGTTCCTCCAGGCCAGCTGGGCCGCGGCCGCCGTCGGAGGCCAGGCCCCGGTCGACCTCGGCGCCGCCGCCTTCAAGACCCTGGCCGACGTACGCGCGGCCGCCCGTACCCTCCGCCAGCCCTGGTGGACGCTGTCGCCGTTCGGCCTGACCGAGGCGGAGGCCGCGCCGGAGCGCCAGCCCTGGGAGGACGAGCCCACCGAGGTGGACGTCACCCCGGATGACGCCATCGCGGTGACCCTGGCCGCCCAGCCCGCCCCGCTCTACCACGGCGAGACCGCCCGGGTGGTCGACGACCTCAAGCGCTGGGCCGGCGAGGGCTGGACGATCGCGCTGGTCTTCGAGGGGCACGGCCCCGCCCAGCGCGCCGTCGAGGTGCTCCGCGACGCCGGCCTCGGCGCCCGGCTCACCGAGGAGGTGCCGGCCGCGCCCACCCCCGGCGACCTGCTGGTCTCCTGCGGCTGCCTGACCGCCGGCTTCGTCGACGAGGCGTCCCGGTTCGTGCTGCTCACCGGCAACGACGTCACCGGCGGCCGGGGCACCTCCACCCGCGACATGCGCAAGATGCCCAGCCGGCGGCGCAACACCATCGACCCGCTGGAGCTGAAGGCCGGCGACCACGTGGTGCACGAGCAGCACGGCATCGGCCGGTACGTCGAGCTGGTGCAGCGCACGGTCAACGGCGCCAGCCGGGAGTACCTGGTCATCGAGTACGCGCCGAGCAAGCGCGGCCAGCCCGGCGACCGCCTCTTCGTCCCTACCGACCAGCTCGACCAGCTCTCCCGCTACGTCGGCGGCGAGCAGCCCACCCTGCACAAGATGGGCGGCTCGGACTGGCAGAAGTCCAAGGCCCGGGCCCGCAAGGCGGTCCGCGAGATCGCCGCACAGCTGATCCAGCTCTACGCCGCCCGCAAGGCGTCCAAGGGGCACTCGTTCGGCCCGGACACCCCGTGGCAGCGGGAGCTGGAGGACGCCTTCCCCTGGCAGGAGACACCGGACCAGCTCGCCGCCATCGAAGAGGTCAAGCGGGACATGGAGCAGACCGTCCCGATGGACCGGCTGATCTGCGGCGACGTCGGCTACGGCAAGACCGAGATCGCGGTCCGGGCGGCGTTCAAGGCGGTGCAGGACGGCAAGCAGGTGGCCGTGCTGGTGCCCACCACGCTGCTGGTGCAGCAGCACTACAACACCTTCGCCGAGCGGATGAGCCAGTTCCCGATCACCATTCGGCAGCTTTCCCGGTTCCAGACGCCGAAGGAGACCGAGCGGACCCTGGAGATGGTCGCGGACGGCACCGTGGACGTCGTCATCGGCACCCACCGGCTGCTCCAGTCGGCCACCCGGTTCAAGCAGCTCGGGCTGGTCATCATCGACGAGGAGCAGCGCTTCGGCGTCGAGCACAAGGAGCACCTGAAGACGCTGCGCGCCTCGGTCGACGTGCTGGCCATGTCGGCCACCCCGATCCCGCGCACCCTGGAGATGGCGATCACCGGCATCCGGGAGATGTCCACCATCGCCACCCCGCCGGAGGAGCGGCACCCGGTGCTCACCTTCGTCGGGGCGTACGACGACCGGCAGGTGGCCGCCTCGATCCACCGCGAGCTGCTCCGCGACGGGCAGGTCTTCTACCTGCACAACCGGGTCGAGTCGATCGACAAGGCGGCCCGCCGGATCCGCGAGCTGGTGCCCGAGGCCCGGGTCGCGGTGGCGCACGGCCAGATGGGTGAGGAAGCGCTCGAGAAGGTGATGGTCGGCTTCTGGGAGAAGGAGTTCGACGTCCTGGTCTGCACCACGATCGTGGAGTCCGGCATCGACATCCCGAACGCCAACACCCTCATCGTGGAGCGGGCCGACCTGCTGGGCCTGGCCCAGCTGCACCAGATCCGCGGCCGGGTGGGCCGGGGCCGGGAGCGGGCGTACGCCTACTTCCTCTACCCGACCGACAAGCCGCTCACCGAGAACGCGCACGAGCGGCTGGCCACCATCGCCCAGCACACCGAGCTGGGCGCCGGCATGTACGTGGCCATGAAGGACCTGGAGATCCGGGGTGCCGGCAACCTGCTCGGCGGCGAGCAGTCCGGGCACATCGAGGGCGTCGGCTTCGACCTCTACGTCCGGATGGTCGGCGAGGCGGTCTCCGCGTTCAAGGGTGAGCACGCGGAGGAGGAGACCGAGGTCAAGGTGGATCTCCCGATCGACGCGCACCTGCCGCACGACTACGTCGGCGTGGAGCGGCTGCGCCTGGAGATGTACCGCAAGCTGGCCGAGGCCCGCGACGAGGAGCGGCTGCGCGAGGTGGTCGCCGAGATGACCGACCGCTACGGGGAGCCGCCCGCGCCGGTGCAGAACCTGGTCGCGGTGGCCCGGTTCCGGCTGCTGGCCCGGCGGTACGGCCTCACCGATGTGTCGATGCAGGGCAAGCACATCCGGTTCGGCCCGCTGCCGCTGCCCGACTCGAAGCAGCTCCGCCTCAAGCGCTACCACCCGGACTCGGTCTACAAGCAGGCGCTCGACCAGGTCAGCGTGCCCCGGCCGAGCACCCGCCGGGTCGGCGGCGAGCCGCTGCGCGACCAGGCGCTGCTGGAGTGGTGCGCGCAGCTCCTCAAGGACGTGCTCGGCGAGCCCGCGGAGCTGGCCGGTTCTGCCAGCCCCGCAGTGGCGAGCGGAAGGTGACACAGCGAGCCGGTCGCGGCGCAGCCGGCCGGGGCGGGGGCGCGGTGAGGTGGGCGGCGTCACAGCCGCGTACCGGCCGTGAGAGAGTGACCGGCATGCGTGCTCGCCGTCTTGTCGCCGTCGCCAGCGTGGCGGTCGGCCTCGTCGCCCTCACCGGTTGCCGTACCGAGCCCGGGGTCGCCGCCTACGTCGGTGACCACCGGGTCACCGAGGACCAGGTCACCTCGATCCTCGACGAGATGCGGGGCGGTCTCTCCGCCTCGCCGGCCACCGCGGAGCAGGCCCCCGCGCTGCTGCCGGGCCGGGACCAGGTGGTGGCCACCCTGGTGCTGCTGGACGTGTGCAAGGAACTCTCCACCGAGAAGGGCTACCAGCCGCAGGGCCAGGTCAGCCCGGCGCAGGTGGCCCAGCAGACGGGCCTGCCGGCCGACGCCGTCTACCCGCAGCGGGTGGCCGAGTTCTACACCTGCATGTCCGGGGTGCCGGCCGGCGAGCAGGCCGCGCCGACCCAGGAGGAGCTGGCGACCGTGATCGCGGCGGGCCGGTCCGCCGGCGCCATTCCGCCGGACGTCAGCGACAAGGACGCCGCCGGCCAGCTCGACGGCGACCAGCTCCGGTCCGCGCTGGCCACCCGCAAGGTGCTCGCCGACGCGATCGGCGGATACGACGTCACGGTGAACCCGCGCTACCGCCCGCTGCTCTTCCCGCTGCTCAGCTTCAAGGGTGACGTGCCGGCGGTCTCCGTGCCGCTGGGCGAGTCGGGCTCCGCGGTCACCGAGATCTCCACCCCGGAGCCGGAGTCGACCGAGCCGGGGCCGGCCGAGCCCAGCGCGTCGGTGGCGCCCTGAGCATGACCGCGCGCATTGTCCTGCTGGTCACCTCGCCCCGGCTGCCGGCCGGCCTGCTGACCGCGCCCGCCTGGGACGTCGTACGCACCGCGCCGGTGCTGGCCGGCGCGGAGTGCGAGCTGGCCACCGCGGTCCGGTCGACGGGCGCCGAGGTCACGGTGGTGACCGATGGCGCCACGCAGGCGTTGCTCGACGCGGCGGCCGCGCACGGCAGCGCGGTCTGGCTGGCCGGCCCGGCCGGCGACGAGGCGCTCGCCCGCGAGCTGGGGCTGCGGCTGGCCCGCCAGCCCGGCCTCGCCGAGCTGGAGCTGATGTACGGCTCCTGGGACCCGCCGGGGGCCCGGCTGCTCGACGCGGTCGAGGTGATGGACCGGCTGGCCTCGCCGGGCGGCGATCCGTGGAAGCGGGCGCAGACCCACCGCAGCCTGGCCGGCTTCCTGCTCGAGGAGTGCTACGAGGCGTACGACGCGATCAGCGCCGACGACACCGACGCGCTCCGCGAGGAGCTGGGCGACGTTCTGCTCCAGGTGCTGCTGCACGCCCGGCTGGCCGAGGACCTGCCGGAGGGGAAGCGCTGGACGGTCGACGACGTGGCCGGCGGCCTGGTCGACAAGATGGTCCGCCGCAACCCGCACGTCTTCTCCGGTGAGCAGGCCGGGTCGATCGAGGAGATCGAGGCGAACTGGGAGCGGATCAAGCGGGCCGAGAAGACCCGCGAGTCGGTGCTGGACGGCATCGCGTTGAGCCAGCCGGCGCTCGCCCTGGCGGCGAAGATCCTGGACCGGGCCGGCCGCATCGGCCTGGCGGTCCCCCCGCCCCTGGCGGAATCCCAGGTCGATCCCGAGGCGCGGCTCGGCGCGGGCCTGCTCGCCACGGTCGCCGCGGCCCGGCAGGCCGGCATCGACCCGGAGGCCGCCCTCCGCCGCGCCACCCTCGCCTACGCCGACGCCGTCCGCGCCGCCGAACGCGCCGCCGGCTGACCGGACGGCCGGTGCCCGGGTCGGCGGCACCGGGAACGTCGGCGGAGATCGGTAAGGTCGACGGCATGGAGTCGTTCGTACCGCTCGCCGAGCGGATCGTGGAGGCGTTGCTGGAGAGCCGGCCCGGGCTGGCCACCTCGGCCGGGGACCACCGGTACGACGACCGGCTGACCGACCTCTCGGCCGACGCCCTCGCCGCCGACCAGGCGATGCTGAAGGACGCGGCCGACGCGCTCTCCGAGATCGACCCCGACTCGCTCGACGTCGAGGAACGGGTCGACCACGCGCTGCTCAGCAGCCTGGTCGACCGCGGGCTGTTCGAGGCGACCGAGATCCGCAGCCACGAGTGGGACCCGCTGCGGCACAACCCCGGTCCGTTGCTGCACGCCCTCATGGCCCGGCCGTACGCGCCGGTCGAGGAGCGGCTGACCCACCTCGCCGGGCGGCTGGCGGCCGTACCCGACGCCCTGGCGACCGCGCGCGCGACGCTGCGCGACATGCCGCGGATCCACGCCGAGACGGCGGTCGGGCAGTTCACCGGCACGGCGGCGCTGATCCGCGACGAGGTGCCCGGGCTGCTCGCCGAGGCGCCCGCGATGCACGACCGGGTCGAGCCGGCGGCCACCGCGGCGATCGCCGCGCTGGAGGAGTTCGTGGCCTGGCTGCGCATCGGCCTGGCCGCCGACGCCGGCCCGGGGCGCGACCCCCGGCTGGGCAAGCGCCGCTGGGAGGCGCGGCTCTGGCACACCCTCGACACCGAGCTGAGCGCCGCCGAGGTCCAGCGCCGCGCCTGGGCGAACCTCGACCGGCTCACCGCGGAGATCCGCGCGGCGGCCGTCGAGCTGGTCGGCGGCCCGGCCGACGACGGGACGGTCCGCCGGGCGCTGGACCTGCTCGCCGCCGAGCACCCGGACGACGCCACCATCGTCGACCTCGCCTCGGTCACGCTCGACGAGGCGAGCGACTTCGTCCGGGCCCACGACCTCGTCAGCCTGGTCGACGACCCGTGCGTGATCCAGGAGATGCCGGAGTTCGCCCGGGGCGTGGCGGTGGCCTACTGCGACTCGCCCGGCCCGCTGGAGACGGCCGACGTGCCGACCTTCTACTGCATCGCGCCCACCCCGGCGGACTGGCCGGCGCAGCGGGTCGAGTCGTTCTACCGCGAATACAACGACCACATGATCCGCAACCTGACCGTGCACGAGGCGATGCCCGGCCACTTCCTCCAGCTCGCGCACGCCCGCCGCTACGCCGGCCCGACCCGGGTCCGCGCGCTCACCGAGTCCGGGGTGTTCATCGAGGGCTGGGCGGTCTACACCGAGGAGCTGATGGCCGGGCTCGGCTTCGGCGGGCTGCCGGTCCGGCTCCAGCAGCTCAAGATGCAGCTCCGGATGACCATCAACGCGCTGCTCGACCAGCTCGTGCACTGCGAGGACCTGCCCGAGTCCGAGGCCATGGCGCTGATGACCGGGCGCGGCTTCCAGGAGGAGGGCGAGGCGGCCGGCAAGTGGCGGCGGGCGTTGCTCACCTCCACCCAGCTCTCCACCTACTTCGTCGGCTACAGCGAGATGGCCGACATCGCCCGCGCCCGGCCGGACGGGGTGTCGCCGCGCGACTGGCACGACGCCATGCTGGCCCACGACTGCCCGCCGCCCCGCCACCTGCGGACCCTGCTGGGCGTCTGACCTCAGCGCGGCCCGGCGGCCGCCGCGTCGATCAACCAGCGTGAGATGGAGTACGCCGGCGGCAGCTCCGCCGGCAGCGCGTCCACCGGGAACCAGCGCGCCTCGGTCAGCTCCTTCGGGTCGACCACCGGCTCGGCCGCCGGGTCGGTCACCGTGGCGGTGAAGCCGGCGAGCAGGGTGCCCGGGCCGGACATGGCCCAGGGCTGGCTGTCCACGTAGGTGGGTCGCCCGATGGCCAGCCCGACCTCCTCGGCGATCTCCCGGTGGGCGGCCGCCTCCAGCGACTCGCCCGCCTCGACGAACCCGGCGACCAGCGCCCACAGCTCGGTCGGCCCGTACGCGTGCCGCACCAGCAGCAGCTCGTCGGGCCCACCGGCCCGGCCGGGGCGGGTGATCGCCACCAGCACCGCGACGGAGAGCGGCAGGAACCCGGTCAACCCGCAGGCCGGGCAGCGCCGCGCGGTCTCGCCCGGCACGTCGACCAGTTCCGTCCGGCACGCCCCGCACCACCGGTGGGTACGCCGCCAGGTGACCACCGCGAGCGCCCGCCCGGCCAGGGTGGCCTGCGGTGCGGGCAGTGCGGCGGCGAGGCCCCGCCAGCCGCGCCAGCGGCCCGGCAGCGCCTCCGGGTCGGCGGTCTCGGCCGCCCAGGCCGGCACCCCGTCCAGCGTGCCGACCGGCACCCAGTCGAGCCCGGCGGGCAGGTCGCCTACCCGGGGGAGCCGTCCGTCGGCGCCGGTCAGCAGCTTGCGCCCGGCCACCGCCAGGGCGAGGTCGTCCGGGTTCGGCGGCCGGCCGTGGTCGGCGGCGGGAAGGAAGCCGTCAGTCGCGCCGGTCACGAGGTCGCGGAGCGGCGGTCGACCACGCCCGCCCCGGCCGGCACGTCGAAGGCGGCCGACTCGACCGTGTCGGTGTAGCGGTTCAGGGTGACCTCCGCCGGCTTGCCGTCGAGGGCGCCGGTGAAGCTGCCCAGCACTCCCTCGGTGGTCACGCAGGCGTCGAAACGGTCGCCGGCCCGGATGACGTCGATGCAGGTGGCGTGGTGCCCGGCCAGCGTGGTGTCGCTCTGCTCGATGCTCGCCTGGGGGTCCAGCGCGGCTTCGGTGAGCAGCCGGATCACCGCCGGCGGGGTGACCAGGCCGTGCTTGCGCGCCTCGTCGTAGACGATCACCGAGGGCTTGCCGGCGGTCAGCACCGGCGGCGACACCGTGCAGGAGGTGCGCCCGGCCGCGTTCGCGCACCGGGTCACCGCCTCCTGGGTCACCGTGATCTTGCCGTCCGGCCAGGTGTACGAGGAGCGCAACGGATCCTCGGTCTGCGCGATCGAGGCGGTCCGCCCCCCGGCGAGCTGGTATTCGGCGGCCCAGGTCTGCTCCAGCGCCCGGTCCATGCGGGCGGCGAGGTCGTTGACCAGGTCGGCCCGCGCGAGGGCGACCCCGGTGTCGTCGAAGGCCTGGCAGCCGGTGACCGTGAGCGACGCGATGGCCGAGGCGGCGAGCACGCGGAGAGTCGTCGAGGCGGCGGGCATGGTGCCCAGCCTTGTCGATCGACGCAAGCTCTCGCAAACCCGTTGTCGGTTGAGGCCGGGAAATCCGGGAATGTCCGTGTCACCCGTCGTCGTGTGCGGGATTCGGGTCGCGGTCCGCGTGGGGGCGCGGCTCCTCGCACGCAGCCACCCCGCGTGCGAGCAAGCGGGGACCGATACGCTGCGTGCAACACCTGCCTCAGCCGCACCGTCGCGGCCCATATCGGACCGGAACACACAAACGAGGAGCGACTCAGTGGCAACCATCGAGGGAATCGTCGCCCGGGAGATCCTGGATTCGCGGGGCAACCCGACGGTCGAGGTCGAGGTCGGGCTCGACGACGGCACGATCGCCCGCGCCGCGGTGCCGTCCGGCGCCTCCACCGGCGCCTTCGAGGCGATCGAGCTGCGCGACGGTGACAAGGACCGCTACCTGGGCAAGGGTGTCGAGAAGGCCGTCGCCAACATCGAGGACAAGATCGTCGACCAGCTCATCGGGTACGAGGCGAGCGAGCAGCGGCTGATCGACCAGAAGATGATTGACATCGACGGCACGGACAACAAGGCCGAGCTGGGCGCCAACGCCATCCTCGGCGTCTCGCTGGCCGTGGCCAAGGCCGCCGCGGGCAGCGCCGAGCTGAGCCTCTTCCGCTACCTGGGCGGGCCGAACGCGCACCTGCTCCCGGTGCCGATGATGAACATCCTCAACGGCGGCGCGCACGCCGACTCGAACGTCGACATCCAGGAGTTCATGATCGCGCCGATCGGCGCGCCCACCTTCCGGGACGCGGTCCGCTCCGGCGCCGAGGTCTACCACGCGCTCAAGTCGGTGCTGAAGAAGAAGGACCTGTCGACCGGGCTCGGCGACGAGGGCGGCTTCGCCCCGAACCTGCCGACCAACGCCGCGGCGCTCGACCTGATCGCCGAGGCCGTGGAGAAGGCCGGCTACCGGCTCGGCACCGACATCGTCTTCGCCCTCGACGTGGCCGCCACCGAGTTCTTCGACAACGGCAGCTACACCTTCGAGGGCAGCGCGAAGAGCGCCGAGGAGATGAGCAACTACTACACCAAGCTCGTCGGCGACTACCCGATCGTCTCCATCGAGGACCCGCTCTCCGAGGACGACTGGAGCGGCTGGGCCACCCTCACCGCGGCGCTCGGCGACCGGATCCAGATCGTCGGCGACGACCTGTTCGTCACCAACCCGCAGCGCATCGCCCGGGGCATCACCGAGAAGGCCGCCAACGCGGTGCTGGTGAAGGTCAACCAGATCGGCTCGCTCACCGAGACCCTGGACGCGGTGGACCTGGCCCACCGGGCCGGCTTCAAGTGCATGATGAGCCACCGCTCCGGCGAGACCGAGGACACCACCATCGCCGACCTGGCGGTCGCCACCGGCTGCGGCCAGATCAAGACCGGCGCCCCGGCCCGCTCCGACCGGGTCGCGAAGTACAACCAGCTCCTGCGGATCGAGGAGGAGCTGGCCGACGCGGCGCGGTACGCCGGTGCCGGCGCCTTCCCGCGCTACCGTTCGGCCTGAGCCGTGAGCTCCGGGGGAGGGGTGTGACGATGCAGCAGCGCCGCACACCGGGTGGCCAGCGGCCCGCCCGTCGGCCGGGTCAGGCCGGCCGGCCGGGCGCGGGCCGGGTTCGATCGTCGGTCCGCGACGCCGGCGTCCGCGCCGAGCCGCGCGCCGCCGGCCGGTCGCCCGGCGCCACCCGCGCCAGCGAGGGGGTACGCTCCGCGAGCCGTCCCGCGGCGGCCCGGCGTACCGCGGCCGGTGGCACGGTCAAGCGGCTCACCGCACCCCAACCCCGGCGCTTCACCGGGCGCGCCACCGTGCTCTTCGCGGTGCTGATCGCGCTCGCCCTGGCCTACACCTATCCGGTCCGGGTCTACCTCGACCAGCAGGCCGACATCGAGCGGATGGAGGCGTCCCAGGCCGACCAGCGCAAGCTGATCGAAGACCTGACCGCCGAGGCGGAGAAGTGGCACGACCCGGCGTACATCGAGACGCAGGCCCGGGAGCGGTTCTTCATGGGCCGGCCGGGCGAGACCCCGCTGGTGGTGCTCTACGACCCGGAAGGGGCCGCCGAGGACGCCGGCAAGGGCGCCAAGCCGGGGGCGCCGAAACCACCCGACCCCTGGTACGACACCCTGTGGTCGAGCGTGCAGGCGGCCAACGCCGAGCGCCCCGACAAGTGAGCACCAGAGCGAGAGAGGCACCGTGAGCGTCGTACCACCGCAGCATCCGGCGGCGGAATCCGTACCCCCGCCGGAGCGCCAGCCGGCCACCGAGGCCGACCTGGCCGCGGTGGCCGCGCAGCTCGGACGCCCGCCCCGCGGCACCCGGGCGGTGGCCCACCGGTGCCCGTGCGGCCTGCCCGACGTGGTGGAGACGACGCCCCGGCTGGCCGACGGCACGCCCTTCCCGACGCTGTTCTACCTGACCTGCCCGCGGGCCACCGCGGCGTGCAGCCGGCTGGAGTCCGCCGGGCTGATGAAGGAGATGGCCGAACGGCTCGCCGAGGACCCGGAGCTGGCCGACCGCTACCGGGCCGCCCACGAGGACTACCTGGCCCGCCGGGAGGCGATCGGCCAGGTGCCGGAGATCGCCGGCATCTCGGCCGGCGGCATGCCCGGGCGGGTCAAGTGCCTGCACGTGCACCTGGGGCACGCGCTGGGCGCCGGGCCGGGGGTCAACCCGTTCGGCGACGAGACCCTCGCCCTGGTGGAGAAGTGGTGGGCCACCGGCCCCTGCGTGGACGTGCCCGCGGCGGAATGAGATGAGTGCCGCCGACGAGATCGTGGTCCGCCGCGCCCGCACCGGTGACGTGCGCGGCATCCGACGGCTGGTGGACACCTACACCGACGACCGGCGGCTGCTCAGCAAGGCCACCGTCACCCTCTACGAGGACGTGCAGGAGTTCCGGGTGGCGGTGACGCCCGACGGCACGGTGGTCGGCTGCGGCGCGCTGCACGTGATGTGGGAGGACCTCGCCGAGATCCGCACGGTGGCGGTCGACCCCTCCTGCCGGGGGCACAAGATCGGGCACCGGATCGTCGGCGAGCTGATCGACGCGGCCCGCGAGCTGGGCGTCGCCCGGATCTTCGTGCTCACCTTCGAGACCGGGTTCTTCGGCTCGTTCGGGTTCCGCGAGATCGACGGCGCGCCGGTGCCGCAGCCGGTCTACGAGCAGCTGCTCCGCTCCTACGACGAGGGCGTCGCGGAGTTCCTCGACCTGGAGCGGGTCAAGCCCAACACCCTCGGCAACAGCCGGATGCTGCTGCGCCTCTGATCCGCCTCACGTGCGTCGCGGGTGGGCCGGGAAGAACTCCAGGATCAGGTCGGTGGCCATGAGGCCGGCGTTCGGGGCGCCCAGCCAGGAGTGACCCATCTCGGGGAGGCTCCACACCGGTCCGGGCCGGGCCCGCACACCACCATGGCGCTCGCCCGGGGCGTCGCGATCAGCCTCTCCTCGGCCTCCGAGCACGCCACCGCGCTGCGCGCCGCCGGCCTGGTCACCACCGAGCGCGACGGCGGCGCCGTCCGCCACCGCCTGAACCCGCTCGGCGCCCACCTCGTCGGCCGCCCTGCGGCCGACGACTGAGCCGGCTCCGTTGATCGACTCGAGGTCGCCGATCTGGCGGTATCCGGCCGCCCTTGATGCCCCCACCTCCCGCGAGGTGGAGTGGATCAACCGGCGGGACACCGCCACATCGCCGAATGGCCAGCCGGGCTGCCGTAGGGTGGCAGCCGTGACGACTCGCGTGGCCGCCATCGACTGCGGGACCAACTCGATCCGACTGCTGGTCGCCGACCTGCCCGACCCGTCCGCCGGGCCGCAGGCGCCGCTGGTCGACCGGAGCCGCCGGATGGAGATCGTCCGGCTGGGCCAGGGCGTCGACAAGACCGGCCGGCTGGCGCCCGAGGCGATCGAGCGCACCCGCGTCGCGCTCGCCGACTACGCCGCGGAGATCGAGAAGCTGGGCGCCGAGCGGGTCCGGATGTGCGCCACCTCCGCCTCCCGCGACGCCTCGAACGCCGCCGATTTCCGGGCCATGGTCGAGCAGACCCTCGGCGTGGCGCCGGAGGTGGTCACCGGCGACGAGGAGGCCCGGCTCTCCTTCACCGGCGCGGTCCGCGGCCTGCCCGCCGACGCCGAACCGCCGTACCTCGTGGTCGACATCGGCGGCGGTTCGACCGAGTTCGTGGTCGGCACCCGCGAGGGCGGCGTCCAGGCGGCCATCTCGATGGACATCGGCTGCGTCCGGATGACGGAGCGCCACCTGCACGGCGACCCGCCCGGCCTGGACGAGATCGCCGCCGCGCAGGCCGACATCGCGGTCGCCGTGGACCGGGCGCTCACGGCGGTGCCCGGCCGCGAGGCCGCCACCCTGGTCGGGCTCGCCGGGTCGGTCACCACCGTGGTCGCCATCGCCCAGGGGCTCCAGGAGTACGACCCGGCACGCATCCACCACGCCCGGGTGTCGTACGACCAGGTCGCCGAGGTCACCGCCGACCTGCTGGGCAAGACGCGCGAGCAGCGGCTGGCCATTCCGGTGATGCACCCCGGCCGGGCCGACGTGATCGGCGCGGGCGCGCTGGTGCTCCGGGTCATCATGGAGCGCGCCGGGATGCCCTCGGTGGTCGCCTCCGAACACGACATTCTGGACGGCATCGCCTGGTCGCTGGCCTGAGGCGGCGTGGCGTGATCGATGTCGAGCTGCTCATGGACGAGTTGGGGCGGCGGCAGATCGACGTCATGATTCGCGTCGACCGGGAACGGATGGCGCAGTTCAACGGCCGACCGTGGACGATGCTGCTCTCCGGACCGGGACTCGGTGGTCGGCACGTGATCCGCGTCGACACGAGAACCTTGCCGGACGCCCTCGACCGCTGCCTCGCCGAGTTGGTCAGCTGCCCAGGTGACTGGGCCTGGCTGGACGCGTATCGGGGCCTTCCGCGCTCCTGACTGTCGGAGACCGAACCTCACTGGCAGCTCAGGCGATGGCCGCCATGTCCCCGTCGTCGAAGTAGATGGCCTGGTGGAGCCGGCCGCCCAGAGCGGCGGCGAAGCGGGCCACCACCTCCTGGCCAGAGATCTTGCCCTGTTCGATCTGGGAGACCCGCCCCTTCGTGACGCCCATCCGGTCCGCCACCTGCTGCTGGGTCAGCCCACGGGCGCGGCGTACCTCAGCGAGCCGATGGCCGATGACCTCGGCGAGGAACTCCTGCTTGTCCGCCTCGACGACCTAGGTGCGGCGCGCCGGCCCGGGTCTCGTCTCGGCGTAGTCGGGCGCTTAGGGTCGGTGGGTGGCGGTCAGGCGGATCAAGCCGAACATCCTCTCCGACGACTTCGAGGCCAGCAGCCGTTTCTACCGGGACCTGATCGGGCTCGACGGCGGTCACGGGCTCGACTGGATCCTGTTCTTCGGCGGCGACGTCCGTGAGGTCCAGCTCTCCGTGATGAAGCTGGACGTCAAGGCGGGCGTGCACCCCGACGTGTCGATCGAGGTGGACGACGTCGACGACGTGCACGCCCGGTGCGTCGCCGCCGGTGCTGAGATCGTCTACCCGCTGACCGACGAGCCGTGGGGGCTGCGCCGGTTCTTCGTCCGCGACCCGAGCGGCACGGTCGTCAACGTGACGCAGCACCACGAGTAACGGGCGGGTCAGGTGCGTTCGGTGGCGAGGCGGGCGCCGAAGCCGAGCAGCGCCACCCCGGTCAGCCCGTCCAGCCAGCGCCGCACCCGCCGCCGGGACAGCAGGTCCCGGGCCCGGTCCAGCCCCGCGACCAGCACCAGCAGGTACGCGAGGCCGAGCACGGCGTGGCTCAGCGCGAAGGCGAGCAGCACCCCGATCGGCGCCGCACCGCCGACGAACTGCGGCAGCACGGCCAGGTAGAACGCCAGCACCTTCGGGTTGGTGACGTTGGACAGGAAGCCCTGCCGGAACCCGGCCACGGCCTGCCCGGGCGCGGCGGCGGCGGCGTCGCCGGCCAGCGGCGGGTAGTCCCCACGCCAGGCCGACCGCCAGGCCTGCACCCCGAGGTACGCCAGGTACGCCACACCGGCCCAGCGGATCGCCTCGAACAGCGGCTGGGAGCGGACGATGAGCGCGCCGAGCCCGGCGGCGGCGGTCACCCCCTGCACCGCGTTCGAGGCGGTCACGCCGATCGCGCTCCACCTGCCGGCGCCGGCCGGCGGCCAGCGTGTTGCGGGTGACCACGGCGAAGTCGGGCCCCGGGATGAGGATCAGCACGGTGGCGAAGACCAGGAACGACGCGTAGCTGCTCCACGACATGCCCCGAGCCTACGCAGCTACCATGCGCTTGACGGTACTACGCAATCCGCACTAGTGTGCGGAGCGTGGATACGACGCAGCTCCTCAAGGGCGTGCTCGACCTCGCCGTTCTCGCCGTGCTCAAGGACGAGGACGGCTACGGTTACGACATTCTCCGCCGGCTGCGCGAGGCCGGCCTGGAGGAGGTCGGCGACGCCTCGGTCTACGGCACGCTGCGCCGGCTCTTCGCCGCCGGCCTGCTGACCACCTACGTGGTGCCGAGCGAGTCCGGCCCGCACCGCAAGTACTACTCACTCAACGTCGCCGGCCGGGACCAGCTCACCCGCTCCGGCAAGACCTGGCGCTCCTTCGCCACCACCATGGACGCACTGCTCGACGATCGGGGGATGGCGGCATGACCGTCACTGGGCAGGAGATCGCGGACTACGTCGAGCGGGTGCGGGCGGCCCTGGCCGACCTGCCGCCCACCGTCCGCGACGAGTTGACCGAGGACCTGCCGGAACACCTCGCCGAGGTGGCCGCCGAGGCCGACGGCGCGCTGGTCGACCGGCTCGGCGCGCCCGAGGCGTACGCGGCCGAGCTGCGGGCCGCCGCCGGCGCCGGGGCGGGAACCGGCTCGGGGCGCCGGGTTCGGCGACTGGCCGCCGCCCAGGCGCGCGCCGGCGCCCAGTTGCGCGCCCTCGACACCCAGCTGGGCCCGCTGCTCGGGCAGTCCTCGGTGAGCGAGTTCCTCCGCCCGCTGCGCCCGGCTTGGTGGCTGCTGCGCGGCTGGCTCGCGGCGCTGGTGATCTCCGTCGTGCTCCAGGAACCGTCCGGGTTGCTCCCGCGGCTCGACGGCAGCGTGCTGGCCGGCCTGTTCCTGCTGGCCGGCACGGTCCTCGCCTCGGTCTGGCTGGGCCGGCGCGCACCCGGCCTCCGGGGCTGGCCGCGGCGGATGCTGCGCCTGGGCACCGCGGCGTTCCTGATCTTCTCCTTCGCGCTGCTGGTCAACGTCGACCAGCACGCCAGCTCCGACCAGTTCGGCAGCTACCAGGAGGTCTCGGTCGGCGACCGGTACGACCGGATCGAGGACGTCTTCGTCTACGACCAGGAGGGGCGGCTGGTCCGCAACGCCCAGCTCTTCGACCAGAACGGCGTGCCGATCCGGCTGGGCTGGCCGACCTGCCTGGACGCGAGCGGCAACATGCCCGCGCCGCGCAACGCCTACCCGTACTGCCCCGACCGGGCGCCCTTCGGGCCGCCGGCCCCGGCCGCGCCGACGCTGACTGCCCCGCCCGTGCCCGGCGCGAGCGCCACCCCCGAGCCGACCGGGAGCGCCGGCCCCGCACCGACCCTGACTCCGTCGGCCGAGCCCGGCACGGGCACGCCGGCGCCGACCCCGACCCGCTGAAGCCGACCCCCGAGGGGCGCCCGCCGACCGGTGGGCGCCCCTCGCCATGTCCAGAGTGGAGGACCAGGCCCGGAGGGCACCGCGTCCGCCGGCTACCTGCGCCGTCCGGTCCGGGGGGCGAACGGGAGGTGAAGGCCACTGTTCTTTCGTCTTCCCCGGGCCGGTGAGCGCGTGGCACGCTACCCGCACGTAACACCCACTGTGCGACCAGCCAACGATGACTGACCGCTAGGAGGACGGGACCATGGGCGAGATGGTGAGCTTCACCGGCAACGGGGGGACGAGCGAGGGGTATCTCGCGATACCCTCCGGCGGTGCGGCCAGCCCGGCGGTCATCGTCATCCAGGACTGGTGGGGCCTGGTGCCCCACGTCCGGGCGGTGGTGGACCGCTTCGCGGAGGCCGGCTTCGTCGCCCTGGCGCCCGACTTCCGGCACGGCGGCCCGGCGAGCAAGCCGAGTGAGCCCCGGCAGATGTTGAACAGCACCCAGATGGACGAGGCGGCGAGCGACATCGCGGCCGCCGCCGAATACCTCGCCAGCCGGCCCGAGGTCGCCGGCAAGGTGGGCTGCGCCGGGTTCTGCGCCGGTGCCAGCCTGGCGCTCTGGTCCGGCACGTTCTCCGAGCGGATCGTCGCCACCGCCGGCTTCTACCCGCGGCTGCCCTGGGATGGCATGCGCACCGACTGGGCCGACTACGCGGGCAAGGCGGCGCTCATCCACTGCTCCGAGGCGGACGGCCTCTCCGCCGCCGACGGGGTGCAGGGCGTACGCCGGGCCATCGAGACGGCCGGCGGCACCTGCCAGACCTACGACTACCCGGGCACCGCGCACGCGTTCTTCAACGAGGACCGGCCGGAGCACTTCGACCAGCGCGCCGCCGCCACCGCCTGGGCCCGCACGCTGGAACTGTTCCGGGCCAAGCTTGGCTGAGCCGCGTACGCCCGCCGAGGTGGTCGCCCGCGCCGCGCGGGCGACCGACCTGGCCGACCTCGACGGCGCCGTGAGCAACTGCTTCGCCTGCCCGCGGCTGGTCGTCTGGCGTGAGGAGGTGGCCCGGGTCAAGCGGGCGGCCTTCCGCGACCAGGACTACTGGGGACGGCCGGTCCCCGGCTTCGGCCCGCCCGACGCGCGGATCGGCATCCTCGGCCTGGCACCCGCCGCGCACGGCGGCAACCGCACCGGCCGGATCTTCACCGGGGACCGCTCCGGTGACGTGCTCTTCGCCGCGCTGCACCGGGCCGGGCTGGCCAACCAGCCGACCAGCGTGTCCGCCGACGACGGCCTCGCCCTGCGGCACACCCGCATCTTCGCCGCCGTGCGCTGCGCGCCGCCGGACAACAAGCCCACCCCGGCCGAGCGGGACACCTGCGCGCCGTGGCTGCACCGCGAGGTCGCGCTGATCCGGCCCACCCTGCGCGTCGTGGTCGCCCTGGGGGCGTTCGCCTGGGCCGCGTGGTGGCCGGTGCTCCGCCACGTGTACGGACAGCGCCCGCCCACGCCGCGCCCGGCCTTCGGCCATGGGGCACACTGGTCCGGCACGTCCGCACCGGCGCTGCTCGGCTGCTACCACGTCAGCCAGCAGAACACCTTCACCGGGCGGCTGACACCAGCGATGTTGGACGACGTGTTCGCCCGGGCGAAGGACCTGGCCGGGGTGGACTGACGAATGCGTGGGGCGGTGGGATGGAGCTCGGCGTGCTGCGCAGATGGTGGCCGGTCGCGGCGGTGATCGTGCTGCTCGCCGTCGGCGCGCTCGCCGCCGGGCACTCCGCGATCGGGGCGAGCCGCATCCCGCCCGCCGCCGACAACATCCCGTACGTGCCGGACTATCCCTCCGCCGAGGCCGCACCCTCGATCACGGTCGAGCCGCGGGAGTTCGGCCCGCCCACGTCGGGCGGCATCCCGGGCTGGCTGGTCACCGTCGCCATCGTGCTGCTCGGCGCTGCCGTGCTGGCCGCCGTCGGGTACGTGCTCTGGACCGTGGTCGGCGGGGCGCTGCGCCGGACCACCCGCGCGGTGCCCGCCCAGCGGGCCCGGCCTACCGCCGAGGGCACCGCCCGCGAGGTGGTGGCCGCGCTGGACGCCGGCCTGGAGGAGTTGGACGACCGGTCGACCGACCCGCGCACCGCGGTGATCGCCTGCTGGGTCCGGCTGGAGGAGGCCGCCGAGGAGGCCGGCGTGCCCCGACGCGCCGGGGACACCCCCACCGACCTGGTCAGCCGGCTGCTGCGCGGCGACCCGGCGGCCGGCGTCCCGGCGATCGCCAGCGCCGACGTGCTGGACGGCTTCGCGCACGTCTACCGCGAGGCCCGGTACGCCACCCACACCGTCGACGAGCGGATGCGCGATCAGGCCCGGGCCGCCCTGCGCCGGCTGCGCGCCGAGCTGACCGCCATGACCCAGGTTCCCGAGGCGACGGCATGAGCACGAGCATCGACGACCTGCTCTCATTCGCCGAGGAGCCCGCCGGCGAGGCGCGGCGGACCGGCGGGCGGGCGCGCTGGGTGCTCCGGACCCTCGCGGTCACCGCCGCGATCGTGGTGGTGGTCGTCGTCGGGCTGCGCGCGGTCGGCCTCCAGGTGTCGCTCTGGATCATCGTGGCGGGCGTGCTCGCCGTGCTCGCCGTCCGCCGGGTCACCGCCGAACTGTCGCCCCCGCCGCCGCCCCGGGCCGGCGGGCGCGCCCCGGCCGGTGAGGAGCCCGGCACCTGGAACTGGTCCGCCCGGGACGCGCTGCGCGCCGCGATCAACGGGTGGGAACGCCCGCTGGACTGGTGCTCCGGCAACCGGGAGCGGTTCACCGAGCGGGTGCTGCCCCGCCTCGGCGAGCTGGCCGACGAGCGGCTGCGCCAGAAGCACGGCGTCACCCGTGAGTCCGATCCGGCCCGCGCCCGCGCCCTGCTGGGCGAGCCGCTGTGGACGTTCCTCGGCACCCCTGCCCGCCGCCCCCCGACGCCGCGCGACCTCGCGGCGATCGTCGCCGAACTGGAGAAGTTGTGATGAACGACGTGGACCGGAGCATGCCCCCCGCCGAGGTCGGCCGGCTGGCCCGGGCGGTGCTGGACGCGGTCGGCACCGTCGTGGTCGGCAAGCGGGAGGCGCTTGAGCTGGTGCTGGCCGGCATCCTGGCCGGCGGCCACGTGCTGCTGGAGGACCTGCCCGGCCTGGGCAAGACGCTCACCGCGCGCTCGTTCGCGCAGGCCCTCGGGCTGGACTTCCGCCGCCTCCAGTTCACGCCGGACCTGCTCCCCGCCGACGTCACCGGCTCCTTCCTCTACGACCAGCGCAGCGGCGACTTCTCGTTCCGGGCCGGACCGGTCTTCACCAACCTGCTGCTCGCCGACGAGATCAACCGGACCCCGCCGAAGACGCAGTCCGCGCTGCTGGAGGCGATGCAGGAGAAGCAGGTCTCGGTCGAAGGCGTCACCTACCGGCTGGACGAGCCGTTCCACGTGCTCGCCACCGCCAACCCGATCGAGTACGAGGGCACCTACCCACTGCCCGAGGCGCAGCTCGACCGGTTCCTGCTCCGGGTCTCGTTCGGCTACCCGAACCACGACGAGGAGTGGGAGGTGCTGCAACGGCGGATCGCCCGCCGCCGCGAGGAGGCCGAGATCAAGCCGGTGGTGGACGCCGGCACCCTGCGCGCCATGCAGGCCGCGCTGGAGGAGGTGGTCGTCGAGGACTCGATCGGCCGCTACATCGTGGCGCTGACCGCGGCCACCCGGGAGCACCCGTCCGCGCTGGTCGGCGCCTCGCCCCGCGGGTCGCTGGCGCTGCTGCTGCTGTCCCGGGTCCGCGCGGTGCTGGCCAACCGCGACTACGTGGTGCCGGAGGACGTCAAGGCGGTGGCGGTGCCCGCGCTGGCGCACCGGATCACCCTGCGGCCGGAGATGTGGCTGCGCCGGGTCGATCCGTCCTTCGTGGTCGGTGAGGTGCTGGAGTCCACGCCCGCCCCGGCCAGCGGCGCGCTGCCCAGCTACGCGGCCGGACCCGCCGGGCGCTGATGACGGACCGTCAGGAACCGGCGAGCGGCTGGGCGCCCACCTGGGCGCTCGGCCGAGCCGTGCTGCTCACCGGCCTGCTGCTGGTCGCGGCGGTGCTGCTCGGCCGGATCGACCTGGTGGTGCTGGCCACCCCGTTCGCGCTGGGCACCGCGTACGCGCTGCGCCGCCGGCCCACCGCGCTGCCTGAGCTGGAGATCGGCGCCGAGGACGCGCACCTGGTCGAGGGCGCGCCGATGGCCGCCACGATCGCCGTGGCCAACCCGGACGCCGTCTCCTACGACGTGGCGGTGGTGCGGACCCGGATGTCGCCCTGGCTGCGGGTGGAGAAGGTCGGCTTCGGCGGGACCGGGGTGGACGTGAGCCGCTCCGGCGGCGCCAACCGGCCCTTCGTCACCTCGGTGCCGTCCGGCTCCGCCGTCGACCTGGAGCTGACCGGAACGGCCCTGCGCTGGGGGCGGCACCCGATCGGCCCGGCCGGCGCCCGGGTCGCCGCCGCGGACGGGCTGCTGGTGTCACGGGCCGTGGTCACCGACCCGGTCCGGACGCGGGTCTACCCGATGACCGAGCCGTTCGAGGCGGTCGAGGCGATGCCCCGGGCCGCGGGGCTGGTCGGCGCGCACCACTCCCGCCGGCCCGGGGAGGGCGGCGAGCTGGCCGGGGTCCGCGTCTTCGCCCCCGGGGACCGGCTGCGCCGGATCGACTGGCGGGTCTCGCTGCGGGCCCGCCAACTGCACGTGGCGGCCACCCTCTCGGACCGGGACGCCGAGGTGGTGGTGCTGCTCGACGTGCTGGCCGAGGCGGGCCGCTCCGGCGGCGTAGGCGGCGCCGCGTCCGTACTGGACACCACCGTCCGCGCGGCCGCCGCGATCGCCGAGCACTACCTGCACCGCGGTGACCGGGTGGCGCTGCTGGAGTACGGTCCGGCCGCCCGCCGGCTGCGCCCGGCCACCGGCCGCCGGCAGTACCTGACCGTGCTGGAGTGGCTGCTCGACGTCAAGGCCGAGTCCTCGCCGCACGAGCCGTACGACCAGGTGTTCGGCCCGCAGCTGCTCTCCTCGGACGCGCTGGTGGTGGTGCTCACCCCGCTGCTCGACGAGCGTTCGGCGCAGATGCTGGCCCGGATGGCCCGGGGCGGGCGGTTCGTGGTCGCCGTGGACACCCTGCCCGCCGAGCTGCTGGTGCCGAAGGACCGGGGCTGGGCCGAGGTGGCGTACCGGCTGTGGCGCCTGGACCGGGACACGATGATCGGCCAGCTCCGCGAGCACGGCGTGCCGGTGGTGCGCTGGGCCGGCGCCGGCAGCCTCGACCAGGTGCTGCGCGACGTGTCCCGCCTGGCCACCGCACCCAAGGCGGGAATGCGATGACTGACCTCGTCGAAGGGATGACCGAGCGGGTCCGGGCGGTCCGGTACGCGGCGGGGCGGATCAGCCCGACGCCGCTGCTGGTGCGGGCCGGGATCTTCTTCACCGTGCTGGTCGGCTTCCTGGTCGCGTACCCCGGGCAGGCCTTCACCCGGCGGTCGCTGCTGGCCCTCACCGTGGCGGCGGTGCTGCCGGCGGTCGGCCCGCGCCGGGTCTGGCCAACCTTCGCCGCGCTGGTGACCGTCGGCGGCTGGCTGCTCGCCACGCTCGGCTTCGACCGGCCGCCGGCGCTGTGGCGGTTGCTCGCCGTCGCCACGCTGCTCTACCTGGCGCACACCCTCTGCGCGCTGGCCGCGCTGCTGCCCTACGACGCGGTGGTCGACCCCGACCTGGTGCTGCGCTGGCTGGCCCGGGCCGGCGGGGTGGTGCTGGCCGGCGCCGTGCTCGGCATCGTGCTGGCCTGGCTCGGTGGGGTCGGCGGGGACGCCGGCTCGCAGGCCGCGACCGTCGCCGGCCTGCTGGTCGCGGTGGGGATCAGCGGGCTCCTGGCCTGGCTCCTACGTCGCAGATAACGGGACGCCGCACACAGTTGCGCAGGTCACAGGGGTTGTGCTCCGTCACAGAACAGGGTCTCGATCGGGATTACCCGAGCCGCCCGGGGAAAGATAGATGACGTGAATCCGAAGCGGATCCTTGTCGTGGGTGCCGGGCACGTGGGCCTGTACGCCGCTCTGCGCCTGTCCAAGAAGCTGAGCTCCCGTGAGGCCGAGGTCATCGTCGTCGACCCGCAGCCGCACATGACCTACCAGCCGTTCCTCCCGGAGGCTTCGGCGGGCAACATCTCCCCGCGGCACGCTGTGGTGCCGCTGCGGCGGGAGTTGCGCAAGTGCAAGGTCGTGGCCGGCACGGTCACCCGGATCGACCACGACCGTAAGACCGCCGTGGTACAGCCGATCAGCGGCCCGACCCGGGAGATCCAGTACGACCACGTGGTGGTCGCCCCCGGCTCGGTCTCCCGCACCCTGCCGATCCCGGGCCTGCACGAACACGGCATCGGGTTCAAGACCATCGGTGAGGCCATCTTCCTGCGCAACCACGTGCTGGACCGGCTCGACGTGGCGGCGGCCACCACCGACCCCGAGGTCCGCAGCCGCGCGCTGACCTTCGTGTTCGTCGGCGGCGGTTACGCCGGCATCGAGGCGCTCGCCGAGATGGAGGACATGGCCCGGGACGCGCTGCGCTACTACCCCGAGCTGAAGCCGGAGGACATGCGCTGGGTGCTGGTCGAGGCCACCCAGCGGGTGCTGCCCGAGGTCGATCGGGACATGGGCGCCTACACGGTGCAGGAGCTGCTCAAGCGGAACATGGACATCCGCCTGGACACCCGGCTGGAGTCCTGCGTCGACGGGGTCGCGAAGCTCTCCGACGGGTCGAGCTTCCCGTCCGACACCATCGTCTGGACGGCCGGCGTCAAGCCGTCCCCGATGCTGGACGCGACCGACTTCCCGCGCGACGATCGCCGCCGGGTCACCTGCCTGCCCACCCTCCAGATCGTGGACGGCGACCGGGTCGTCGAGGGCGCGTGGAGCGCCGGCGACTGCGCCGCGGTGCCGGACCTGACCAAGGAGCCGGGCAACTTCTGCTCGCCCAGCGCGCAGCACGCGGTCCGGCAGGCCGCCCGGATGGCCGACAACATCGCGAACGTGATCCGCGGGCGCGAGCCGGTCAACTACAAGCACAAGCACGCGGGCAGCGTGGCCAGCCTCGGTCTGCACAAGGGTGTGGCGCAGGTCTACGGCGTGAAGATGACCGGCTGGCCGGCCTGGTTCATGCACCGGACCTACCACATGTCGCGGATCCCGTCGTTCAACCGCAAGATCCGGGTCGTGGTCGACTGGACGCTGGCGTTCTTCCTCAAGCGCGAGGTGGTCGCCCTGGGTCAGCTGCACGACCCGCGCGAGGAGTTCGCCGAGGCGTCCGCGCCGCCGGTCGGCGCGCGCGTCTGAGACAAACCGGAAAGGGCCCTTCCCGTACGGGAAGGGCCCTTCGCCGTGTCCGGGGTCAGAACCGCCAGGTCCAGGCGTCGGCGATCCGGGTGCCCGGCCCGAAGAGCTGTTCCAGGGTCCGGCGCAGGGTCTCCGCGTGCGGCGCGTCGTCGGTCAGCGCCACGCAGGAGGCGCCCCAGAACTCGACGTCCCGGGCGGCCTGCCGGCGCTGCCGGTCGCCGACCGCCGGCGCCACGCCCCGCCTGGCGACCTCGGCCAGCAGGGCGGAGGTCGGCCGCTGGTAGGTGCCCATGGTGGCCGAGCCGTTGCGGCCGTACGGGCCGATGAAGAAGCCCTCCGGCATGCCGAAGGCGGCGTCGGCGGCGCTGCCCCAGCGCATCGGCCAGGGGTCCTTCGGGGTGGCCGTGGGCACCGGCACCAGCACCCCGCCGGGGCGTACGCACTCCCGCCAGTGCCCGCCCGTGACGAACTCGGGCAGCGGCGGCCGGTCGGTGGTGGGCAGTGGCGCGGGAAAGACGCTGAGCAGGGCCGCGCCGACCGCGAGGGGGACCAGCCGGCGGGCCCGCCCCCGCTCGCCCAGCGCCCGGTGCACGGCCAGGGTGAGCACCGTCCCGACCAGCGGCAGCACCGCCAGGCCGAACCGGGTGGGCAGCGCGCCGTCCACCACCGGCAACCCGGCCAGCAGGGCGTACGGGCCGGGAACCCCGGTCCGCTCCCCGCCGATCACCACCTCGGGGCCGAGCGAGAGCGCCGCCATGACCAGCGCCCCCGCCAGGCAGGCGATCACCAGGGCGCGCCGGCCGAGCCAGAACGCGCAGCCGACGGCGACCAGCAGCAACGGCCAGCCCAGGAAGGTGTTGAACTCGGCCGGGCCGGTGGTCAGCCGGGCCGCGTCGGTGCCGCCCAGCACGGAGTGCGCGGAGAGCCGGGTCCAGCCGGTCAGGTCGGCGGAGAAGTAGTGCGGGCTGAACATCCCGTCCGAGACGCCCTGCGGCCCGGCGAACTGGTGCCACAGCGGGTACGCCAGCACGAACAGCGCCAGCCCGGCGGCGCACATCAGCCCCCCGGCGAAGCCGGGCAGCGCCCGGCGCAGCAGCGCCGGGTCGGCCATCCCGTAGGCGACGGCCATGACCAGCAGGGTGAGCGCGGTGAGGAAGAGCACCTCCTCGCCGACGAAGACCTGGAGGATGACGGCCGAGGCCAGCCCGAGGGCCGAGGTGGCCAGCCGGCGCCGGTCCGGGCCGTCCCGGCGGCCGGCCGGGTCGGCGGCCCGGAGGAGCCGGACCACCAGCCAGACGATCACCGGGACCAGCCACTGGGCGGTCATGTGCAGGTGGCCGTTGCTCTGCGAGATCATGCCCGGGCCGAAGCCGCAGAGCGCCGCGCCGAGCCCGCCGGCGAGCCGGCGGGCCCGCAGCGTCCGGGTGAACAGCAGGTACCAGGCCAGCGCCGTGCCGGCCAGGTTGGCGGCGGCCAGCAGGGCGAAGGTGACCGGCGCCCCGAGGGCGAGCGTGACCGGCGCGAGCAGCACGCCGACCGCGATGACCGTGGTGTTCGCCATCAGGTTGACCCCGTCCGGCGCGTTCAGCCGGTCGGTGAGCAGGCCGAAGTCGCCGAGCAGGGCGCGCGAGTCGACGGCCAGGAACCATTCGTAGAGGGCCTGGTCGGCCGGGTTGAGCGCGAGCACCCGCTGCCCGGGCGCCGGCCACAGCCCGTGGGTGAGCCAGCCGGCGAGCACGGCGAAGAGCAGCCCGGCCAGCAGGTCCAAGCGGTGCCGGTGGCCGGCGGCCAGCAGCCGGGCCGTGCGGCCCGGGCAAAGCGCCGGGTCGAGGCGGACTGCCTGGTCAGGGTCGGGCCCGGGGGCCGTGCGGGCGGCGCTGGTCACGGCCTCGACCATATCGGCCGGCCCCCGCGGGGTACGCCGGGCCGCGGCGCAGCCGCTACGGTGAAACCTGCACCGCCGCGTGTCGGCGCGCCGGTGTCACCCGCCCGGGTGGTGGAACGGCAGACACGGCCGCCTTAAAAGCGGCTGCCGCAAGGCGTGCGGGTTCGACCCCCGCCCCGGGCACCACACTCTCAGCTTTCCCACAGCTTCGCGCGGCGCACGGCGTTGCCCCCCCGTTTACCCTGGAGAGGCACGTTCACGTGCATCGACCCCCTGAGGGAGGCCTGAGAAGTGAAGACCTCGAACCCGGTGCTCGCCCGGCTCGGCCAGGCGGCTGAGCGGGAGCGGGCGGCCGGGTACGCCCAGCCCGGGCCGTACGGTCAGCCCGGATATCCCCAGCAGTACCAGCCGCACCCGCAGCAGCAGCCGTACCCGACCGGCCACGGCTTCCCGGCGGCCCCGCCCACCGTGACCGCGATGACCCTCGACGACGTGGTCGTCAAGACGGTGCTGATGCTCGGCATCCTCGGCGCCTCGGCCGCCGCGGCCTGGGTGCTCGTGCCGGACGCCCTGACCGGCGTCGCCTGGATCGGCGCCGCGGTGGTGGGTCTCGTCCTCGGCCTGATCATCTCGTTCTCCCGGATGGCCAACCCGGCGCTCGTGGTGGCGTACTCGATCGTCGAGGGCGTCTTCGTCGGCATGGTCAGCAAGACGTTCGACACGTTCTACGACGGCATCGTGCTCCAGGCCGTGGTGGCGACCTTCGGCGTCTTCTTCCTGATGGCGGTGATCTACAAGGCGCGGATCATCCGGGCCACCCCGAAGTTCGCCCGGATCATGGTGGCGATCATCGCGGGTCTCTTCGGCGTCATGCTGATCAACCTGGTGCTCGCGCTCTTCGGCGTCAACACCCACCTCCGCGACGGCAGCCCGCTGGCCATCGGGTTCAGCCTGGTCTGCATCGTGGTCGCCGCGCTGAGCTTCGTGCTCAACTTCGCGGAGATCGAGGAGGGCGTCCGGATGGGGCTCCCGCAGCGCTACTCCTGGACGGCCGCGTTCGGCATCGTGGTCGGCCTGGTCTGGCTCTACCTGGAGATCCTCCGGCTGCTCAGCTACTTCCAGGGCGACGACTGACCGCAGCCCGTCCCATCTGCGACGCCCGCCTGCCGCGCCCGCGGCGGCGGGCGTCGTCGTTTCTCCGTCGCCGCCGGCCGGCCCGGGGCAGAGTGGGAGCCGGGGTACGTCGGCGCGAGGAGGTCGCGGTGCGCAGTGCCAACCCGGTGCTGGACCGGCTGGACGACGTCGGCCGGACCGAGCGTCAGGTGCTCGGCGTGGGGGCCGCGGACGCGATGACGGTGGCCGACGTGGTCAGCCGGACGGTCGGGCTGCTGCTGCTCACCGGCGTCACCGCGGCGGTGGCCTGGGTGGTCGTGCCGCAGGCGGCGTGGATCTCCGCGGCGCTGGCCGGCAGCGCCCTGGCCAGCCTCGCGCTGGTGCTGGTCATCTCCCTGAAGCAGCTCACCAACCCGCCGCTCATCGCCGGGTACGCGGTGCTCCAGGGCCTGCTGCTCGGGGTGGCGAGCCGCGCCTTCGAACTGGTCTACCCGGGCATCGTGGCGCAGGCCGTGGTCGGGACCTTCGGGGTCTTTCTCGGCATGGGGCTGCTCTACCGGGCGCGGCTGATCCGGGCCACCCCGCGGCTGGCCCGGCTGGTCCTCGGCACGCTCATCGGCATCGTGGCCATCGGCCTGGTCAACCTGGTCGCCTACCTGTTCACCGGGCGGCAGGGCGTGGCGGTCTACAGCCTCAGCGGTCGGGTCGGCTGGCTGCCGTACCTCTTCTCGGTGGTGGCGATCATCGCCGGCGCGCTCAGCTTCGTGCTCGACTTCGACCTGGTCGAGCGTTCCGCCCGCAACGGCCTGCCCCGCCGGTACGCCTGGTTCTGCGCCTTCGGCCTGCTGGTCGGGCTGATCTTCCTGTACTGGCAGATCCTCCGCCTGCTCAGCTACGTCCGCCGCTGACCGTAGACTCGGCCGCGATGAGCGCAGCGGAACTGGACCGGGCGGTGGCCCTGCTGGTCAGACAGGTCGGGCACTGGGAGCAGCCGCGCTGGTCGGCGGCGGCCGAGAGCGGCAACGTGTCCCGCGCCGACCTGGTGCACAAGCTGGTCCAGGAGATCGCCAACCTGGCGGCCGACGCCGAGGGGGAGCCGCGCCGCGACGTGCCCCGGCTCCCCAGCGACCTGGCCCTGCCCGACCAGCTCCGGGTGGTCACCGCCGACCTGCTGGCGGCCGGCGCGCCGGAGCCCGTGCTGGCCGGGGCGGCCGCCGCGGTCGCCCGGACCCGTTCCGCGCTGTAGCCGTCAGCCCGTCAGCCAGCGCCGCACCTTCCGGCGGCGGGCCCGGTCCCGCGCCCTGACCAGCGCCGGCCCGGCCCGGTCGGCCACCGCGGCCTGCCGGGCGTGCAGCAGGCCGTAGGTGAAGGTGTTCTCGCCGGCGGCGTACGCCCGCAGCGCCTGCTCGCGCAGCACCTCCCGGGTCACCACCGAGTCCTGGTGCGCGCCGAGCGCGTCCTGAAGGTCCTTGAACCGGTCCACCAGCTTCGCGGCGGGCCGACGTACCTCGACGGCGTACCGGGCCCGCTTGCCCGCCTTGCGTGCCTCGTGCAGCGCGGTGTCGTCCCCGCCGGCCAGCGCCCGGTCCAGCCGGTCGTCGAAGCGGGTCACCGCGCGCCGCACCCGCCGGTTCACCCAACGGGGCCGTACGCGTGTCGTCGGACCCTCCACCAGCGCGTCCAGCCGGCGCAGCAGGTCGGTGTAGCGGTCGGAGCCGAGCGCGGCGCGCAGCCCGTCGAGGGCGGTGGCCAGGTCGGCGGCGAACCGCTCCGCGAACCGGGCCGGGACCGGGCCGAGCACCAGCTCGTCCGGCTCCGCGTGGACCGCGTCGGCCAGCCGGGCGCCCAACACCTGGACGTCCCGGACCGGCCCGAGCCGGCCGCCCAGCCAGCGCAGTTCCGCCCGCACCGCCTCGCTCTCGGCGCGGTCCCACAGTCCCCGGAAGGTCCGCAGCGTGGAGCGGAGCCGGCGGACGGCCACCCGCATGTCGTGCACCGCGTCCTCGTCGCCGCCGAGGGCACCGGCGTGGTGGCCGATCAGCGTGTCGCGCTGGGCGGTGAGGTAGTCGACCACGGGCGCGGCCGCCGGATCGGCGGGCGCCGGACGGGTGGCGGCCAGGCGGCCGCCCAGGGCACGGTGCGACTTCGACACCGGGACGGTCCGGGCGCCGGCCGCGCGCAGCCGCTCGTCCACCGCGTCGAGCAGCGCCTCATCACCGTCGACCAGCTCGACCTCGAGCTCGTGCCACGCCTGCCGCTCCCCGCTGACCAGGTCCTCGGCGTGCACGTCGTCCTCGGCCACCTCGGCCAGCGGGCGGCCCGCCGCGTCGAGCAGACGGCGTTCCCGGCGGCGGGTGCGGATCCGCGCGGCCGGGGCGACCGGCCGCCCCCGGGACGCGCCCCGGAAGAGCGCGACCAGCTCGGCCGGCGGTTCGGCGTCCTCCGGCCCGGCCGGGAACTGATGCTCGGTGCGCGCGCCGCCGACCGCGCCCACCTTGAGGTGCCAGCCCGCGTCGTGCCCGCCGGTCCGCCGCCGCAGCGCGTAGCCGCTGCGGGCCAGCCGGAGGTCGGCGGTGTCCCAGTAGACCGCGTCCAGGTCGAGGGCGGTGGCGTCGGACGTCGTCGCGACGCCACCGCACCCCGTCAGATCGGGCAGCCGAAATCCCGCGTCGCCGGAGTACTTGCGTTCGCGTTCCACGACGGTCGCCATGGCGCCTCCCGTACCCGGCTGCTGCTCCGGTGAATCGACCTCAGTTCAGGCGTTCGAGCACCATGGCCATGCCCTGGCCGCCGCCCACGCACATGGTCTCCAGACCGATGGTCTTGTCGTGCCACTCCAGCGCGTTGAGCAGGGTGCCGGTGATCCGGGCGCCGGTCATGCCGAACGGGTGGCCGACGGCGATCGCCCCGCCCATCACGTTCAGCTTCTCCTCCGGGATGCCGAGCTGCCGGTACGACGGGATCACCTGGGCGGCGAACGCCTCGTTGATCTCGACGAGGTCGACGTCGTCGATGGTCATGCCGGCACGCTTCAGCGCCTGCTTGGACGCCTCGACCGGGCCCAGGCCCATGATCTCCGGCGAGAGCGCGGTGACGCCGGTGGAGACGATCCGGGCCAGCGGGGAGAGCCCGAGCTCCTGCGCCCGCTGGGCGCTCATGATCACCACGGCGGCCGCGCCGTCGTTGAGCGGGCAGCAGTTGCCGGCGGTGATCCGGCCGTCCGGGCGGAAGACCGGCTTCAGGCCGGCCACGGCCTCCAGGGTCACCCCGGGGCGCGGGCCGTCGTCGGTGCTCACCACGGTGCCGTCCGGCGTGGTGACCGGGGTGATCTCGCGGGCCCAGAAGCCGTCCGCGATCGCCGTTTCGGCGAGGTTCTGGCTGCGGACGCCGAACGCGTCCATGTCCTCGCGGGTGACGTCGTGGACCTCGGCCAGGTTCTCCGCGGTCTGCCCCATGGTCAGGTAGATGTCGGGGAGCTGGCCGGCCTCGCGCGGGTCGGTCCACACCTCGGCGCCGCCCCGGGCCCGGGCCGCGGAGCGCTCGCGCGCCGCCGCGAAGCGGGGGTTCTCCCATCCGCCGCCGACCAGCGCCTGCGCCTCCGGCGGGAGGGCGTCCGAGTTGCCGCGCGCGTACCGGGAGACGGTCTCGACGCCGGCGGAGATGAAGACGTCGCCCTCGCCCGCCCGGATCGCGTGCATCGCCATCCGGGTGGTCTGGAGCGAGGAGGCGCAGTAGCGGGTGAGCGTGGCGCCGGGCAGGCCGTCCAGGCCCAGCAGGGTGGCGACCACCCGGGCCATGTTGAAGCCCTGTTCGCCGCCGGGCAGGCCGCAGCCCAGGTAGAGGTCGTCGATGGTGGTGGGATCGAGCGCCGGGACCTTGTCGAGGGCGGCCTGGACGATCGTGGCGGCGAGGTCGTCCGGGCGGACCTCCCGCAGGGAACCCTTGAACGCGCGGCCGATGGGGGACCGGGCGGTGGCGACGATGACGGCGTCGCGGGGCGACTCAATCGGCATGAACCAACGTTAACCCGCGAGTAACTTGTCGCGGAAGCTGCGCAGCGGGCGGGAAATGTCACCCCGCCGGCGCTCAGTGGTGGTGCCGGTAGGCGACCGCGGCGGCCGCCTCGACCGCCGGGAGCAGGGCGTGCGCCCAGACCCGGTAACCGTCGGCGGAGGGGTGGTAGCCGTCGTGGCAGAGGGTGCCCGCGTCCGCCCGGAAGACCGGGCCGGTCTCGGTGCCCAGGTCGACGACGCTGCCCCCGGCGTCGAGCACCGAGGCCGTCTGGGCGCGCGCCATCCGCCGCCCCGACCAGCCGAGCACCTGCCGCAGCGGGGAGGCGACGGCGCGGACGGCGCCGAGGTCGGGGCAGGTGCCCACGACCACCTCGACGTGCGCCTCGCGCAGCCGGCGCACCGCCGAGCCGAGATAGGCCGCCGCGTCGGCCGGGCGGGCCAGCGCGGTGGCGTCGTTCGCCCCGATCAGGATCACCGCCACGTCGGGCCGCTCGCCGAGTAGCGCCCGGGCCACCTGGGTGGCCAGGTCGGTGGAGCGGGACCCGGAGACCCCGACGCTGGACAGGTGCACCCGCCGGCCGGTGGGCCCCTCGGCCAGCAGTTGGGCGAGCTGGCCGCCGATGGTCTCCTCGAAGCGTTCGACGCCCACCCCGAGGGCCGACGAGTCGCCGAGCAGCACCAGCCGCAGCGGCGGGGCGCCAGCCCGGCCGACCGTCGCGCGCAGCGCGAGGCCCAGCTCGGGCTGGGCGTACTTCCGGCTGCGGGCGGCGATGGCCTGGCCGGCGAGGACCGCCGCCCCGCCCATCGTGCCGGCGAGCAGGGAGAGCGCGGCGGCCCGACCGAGTCGGACCGCGAGCTCGTTACGCTCGGTCATGACGACACCTCCCCAGCTCCCACGACCCGCGGGTCGGTCTGCTCGTGGCGAACGGCGTCGACATGAGCATGGCACACGTTGTGCCTGCTGATGATGCCTCCGCTGCCCGGCTCATGCCAGCCCCTCCACCTGCGCGGAGTCGGCGGAGGCACTCGGCTGCGGCACCGCGCCGACGCCGAAGAAGGCCCGCCGCCGAAGTTGCGCCCAGCGCCCAGCGGGTCCGCGCTCGCGACCCCGGACCTGGGTGCCGCTGACCTCGGTGCCCGCGTGCCGGGCCGCCTCCTGGGCCGCATCCGGGAGCGACCGTACGCCTTCCGCGCCGACGAGCGGAGGCCGGCGTTCCTGGCCGGCGCCCAACGCCGAGAGCGCGGTGGGCAGCAGCGCGGCCGCGGCGACCGCGTACCCCTCCGCGGAGGGGTGGAACCGGTCCCAGGCGAACATCCGCGTCGGCTCGGCGGCGAACCGCGGCCCGAGCAGGTCGCCGAGGGAAACCGTCCAGCCGCCCGCCTCGACCACCGCCACCGTCTGGGCGGCGGCGAGCTGGCGGCTCCAGCGGCGGGCCAGCCAGCGCAGCGGCGGCTGGATCGGCCGGATCGCGCCCAGGTCGGGGCAGGTGCCGACGACCACCTCGCAGCCGGCGGCCCGCAGCGTGCGGACCGCGTCGACCAGGTAGCGCACGGCCAGCGAGAGCGGGGTGCGGTTGGTGACGTCGTTGCCGCCGACCAGGACGACCGCGATGTCCGGTTCGACCTCCAGGGCCGACTCGACCTGCGGCTTCAGCCCGGCCGACAGGGCGCCCACCACGGCGAACCGGTGCAGCCGGACCGGTCGGTGCAGCCGGCGGGACAGCCCGGTGGCCAGTAGCGCGCCCGGGGTCTCGCGGCGGCGGTGCACGCCGTAGCCGGCGGCCGAGGAGTCACCGAGGATCACCATGGTGACCGGCGGGCCGGGGAGCTTCGCGCCGTAGACGCCGTCGCAGCGTGGCGGGGGCGCCTCGGCCATCGGGATGGTGCGCCGGGCCTGGCGGGCCTGACCGAGCAGCACTCCGCCCGTGGCGACGGTGGCCGCCACCGTGGCGCCCGTGCCGATCGCCGTCAGGCGGGCGATCCGCCGGGCGCGCTGCCAGCCGCCCGGCGCGACGGAACCAGCGTCCCCCATGCACCGACATTATCGCGCCGCCACGACACCCGCTCTCCGCGTGATCGTCATGGCTGGGACGGGACGGTTCCGGGTACCGGTACGGGCAAGGGGGCGGACTTGCGCCGGGACGGCACCCTGGCCGAGCGGAAAGGGGCGAGGAGATGGGGAAGACATTGAAGCGGAGCGCGGCCTTCACCGCGCTGGCCCGGGCGCTGGCGGCCGGGACGCGGGGTGGCCCGTCGCTGGGCGTCCGGCTGGCGGCGCTGCCCCGGATGATCCGGGCCACCGCCCGGGGCGAGTACGACGGCGGCCTGCGGCTGGCCCTGATGGCCGGCGCCACGGCGTACATCGTCTCGCCGATCGACCTGCTGCCGGAGATCCCGCTGGCGATCTTCGGCCTGGCCGACGACGCGGTGATGGTCGCCTGGCTGGCCGGCAGCGTGCTCGCCGAGACCGACCGCTTCCTGGAGTGGGAGGCACGTCGCAGGTCCGTCATCCCGGGGCATGTGGTGCCCTGACGGCACGTACCCTGGGCGACGAACCGACGACTTACCGGCCGCCCCACGACGGCGGCGCGACGAAGGGCACAACGAGGTGCACTACTACGACAACGTGGTCGAGCTGATCGGCAACACCCCGCTGGTACGCCTGCGCAACGTCACCGAGGGCATCCAGGCGACGGTGCTGGCGAAGGTGGAGTACGTCAACCCGGGCGGTTCGGTCAAGGACCGGATCGCGCTGCGGATGGTCGAGGACGCCGAGAAGGCGGGCCTGCTCCAGCCCGGCGGCACGATCGTCGAGCCGACCAGCGGCAACACCGGCGTCGGGCTGGCCCTCGTCGCCCAGCTCAAGGGCTACAAGTGCGTCTTCGTCTGCCCCGACAAGGTCAGCCAGGACAAGCAGGACGTGCTGCGGGCGTACGGCGCCGAGGTGGTGGTCTGCCCGACCGCCGTGGCGCCGGAGGACCCGCGCTCCTACTACAACGTCTCCGACCGGCTCGCCCGGGAGATCCCCGGCGCCTGGAAGCCCAACCAGTACAGCAACCCGGCCAACCCGCGCTCGCACTACGAGACCACCGGGCCGGAGATCTGGCAGCAGACCGAGGGGCGGCTCACCCACTTCGTGGCGGGTGTCGGCACCGGCGGCACCATCTCCGGCATCGGCCGCTACCTCAAGGAGGCCTCCGAGGGGCGGGTCCGGGTGGTCGGCGCGGACCCGGAGGGCTCGGTCTACTCCGGCGGCACCGGCCGGCCCTACCTGGTCGAGGGCGTCGGCGAGGACTTCTGGCCGGAGACCTACGACCGGAGCGTGGCCGACGAGATCGTCGAGGTGTCGGACAAGCAGTCCTTCGAGATGACCCGGCGGCTGGCCCGCGAGGAGGGGCTGCTGGTCGGCGGCTCCTGCGGCATGGCCGTGGTGGCCGCCCTGGAGGTGGCCCGCAAGGCCGGCCCGGACGACGTGATCGTGGTGCTGCTGCCGGACAGCGGCAAGGGGTACATGTCCAAGATCTTCAACGACCAGTGGATGGCCCGCTACGGCTTCCTGGACAACTCGGGCGCCGAGCCGACGGTGGCCGACGCGCTCGCCGGCAAGCCGGGCGGCCTGCCCGAGCTGGTGCACGTCCACCCGACCGAGACGGTCCGCGACGCGATCGACTACATGCGCGAGTACGGCGTCTCCCAGCTCCCGGTGCTCAAGGCCGAGCCGCCGGTGGTGACCGGCGAGGTGGCCGGCTCGATCGCCGAGAAGGACCTGCTCGACGCGCTCTTCACCGGCCAGGCGCACCTGCACGACACGATCGAGCGGCACATGGGTGACCCGCTGCCCATGATCGGCGGCGGCCAGCCGGTGAGCGAGGCGGTCGTGCTGCTGGAGAAGGCCGACGCCGCGCTGGTGCTGGTCGACGGCAAGCCCAAGGGCGTGCTGACCCGGCAGGACCTGCTCGCCCACCTCGGCGCCCGCTGATCCATCGACACGAGGGCCGCATCCCCGGCGGGGTGCGGCCCTCGTCGCGTCAGCGGCCCAGCTCGGTGGGCACGGCGACGACGTCGACGAAGGCGCCGCGACGCAGCACGGTGACCGGCAGGCGGGCGCCGATCGCCGGACCGAGCATCAACCGCTGCAGGCCCTGGCCGTCCTGCACCGGCCGGCCGCCGGCCGCCACGATCACGTCGCCGAGGTAGAGCCCCGCCAACCCGGCCGGGCTGCCCGGCACCACCTCGACCACCCGCAGCCCCCGCCGCTGCCCGGTCCGGGCGGTGATCTCCGGCGGCAGCGGCACCGGCACCCCGGCCACGCCCAGCCAGGCGGACCCGGCCGTCGGTGGTGAGGTCGCGGATGATCTGCCGGGTGGTGGCGTTCACCGGCACGGCCAGCCCGAGGCCGTACCCGGCGACCGCCGTGTTGACCCCGACGACCCGGCCGGCCGAGTCGGCCAGCGCGCCGCCGGAGTTGCCCGGGTTCAGCGCCGCGTCGGTCTGCATGACGTCCTCGATCAGCCGGGTGACCCGCCCGTCCCGGGCCGGCAGCGACCGGCCCAGCCCGGAGACCACCCCGGCGGTGACCGAGCCGGCCAGCCCCATCGGGTTGCCGACCGCGACCACCAGCTGGCCGATGCGCAGCCGGTCCGCGTCGCCCAGCTCCACGGGCGGGACGGTCACCCGCTCCGCCCGCAGCACCGCCAGGTCGGAGAGCGGGTCGGCGCCGACCACCTGGAACCCGGTCTCGGTGCCGTCGCCGAAGGCGGCCGACCCGTCCTGGGCGCCCTGCACCACGTGGGCGCTGGTGAGCAGCAGCCCGTCCGGGCCGATCACCACGGCCGAGCCGGCGCCGGCGCCGCGCGGGGTCCGCACCGACAGGGCGGCCACGCTGGGCAGCACCCGGGCGGCCACGCCGGTCACCACCCGGGAGTACGCGTCGAGCGCGGCGTCCTCCGCCCGCTCGGTGTGCTCGGTGTCCATGCCGGTGCCAACGCGCCGGCATCGAGGCCCATGCCCCGATCCGCTCAGAGCGAACGGGCGTAGCGGAGCTGCGGCACCAGCACGGGCCCGATGTGGTCGTCGCGCTGCTCGCCGGTGGCGGTCCAGCCGCCGCGCTCGTAGAACCGGCGGGCGGCCGCGTTCTCCCGGAGCACCCAGAGCACCGCCCGGGACCAGCCGCGGGCCCGCATCGCGTCGAGGGCGTCGACCATCAGCGCCCGACCGGTGCCCCGGCCCCGCTCGGCCGGCTTCAGGTGGATGGCGTTGAGCAGGCCGGTGGCCGGGTCGCCGGCGTCGTCCGGCCCCAGGTAGCTGAAGCCGACCACCCGGCCGTCCCGCTCGGCCACGGTCATCCGGTGGTCCGCGCCCTCCCAGGTCACCCGTTCCGTCCAGTACCGGCCCATCGCCTCCGGGGTCGGGTCGGCCAGCGCCTCGGCCGGCAGGAAGGACGAGTACGCCGCGACCCGGGACCGCTGGTGCAGGGCGCCGACCGCCATCAGGTCGGCCCCGGTGGCGGGGCGTAGGGAGATCGTCACCCGGCCGAGGCTACCCGGCGGGGCGGCACCGGCACCGTCATCAGGTCCTCGGCGATCACCAGCTCGCCGGTGAAGTGGGCGCGGGCCTCGTCGGCGAAGCGGCGCGGGTCCGCGTACCGCTGGGAGAAGTGGGTGAGCACGAGCGTGCGTACCCCCGACTCGGCCGCCACCCGCGCGGCCTGGCCGGCGGTGAGGTGGCCGACCTCGGCGGCGAGGGCGGCCTCCGGCTCCAGGAAGGTCGACTCGATGACCAGCAGGTCGGCGTGCTCGGCCAGGGCCCAAACGCCGTCGCAGAGCCCGGTGTCCATGACGAAGGCGAACCGCTGCCCCGGTCGGGTCACGCTCACCTCGTCGCGGGTGACGCGGCGTCCGTCCACGTCCAGGTGGCCGTCGCGGAGCAGCCGGCCGACCGCCGGCCCGGCGATGCCGTACGCGGACAGCTTCTCCGGCAGCATCCGGCAGCCGTCCGGCTCGACGAGCCGGTAACCGTACGTCTCGATCGGGTGCCGCAGCCGGCGGGCCTCCAGCGTGCCGATGCCCAGCGTGATCCGCTGCCCGTCGGCCTCGATCGGCTCGACGGCCAGCTCGGCGGCCTCGTGGAAGCTCGACGCGTGGCGGAGCCGGGCGAAGTATTCGGCGCCCCCGGCGGGGAAGTGCACGGCCACCGGGTGCGGGACGCGGTCCAGGGAGAGCCGCTGGATCATGCCGGGCAGGCCCAGGCAGTGGTCGCCGTGGAAATGGGTGACGCAGATCCGGGTCAGGTCGGTGGCGGAGATCCCGGTGTGCAGCATCTGCCGCTGGCTGCCCTCGCCCGGGTCGAACAGGAGCACCTCGTCGTCCCATCGCAGCAGGTAGCCGTTGTGGTTGCGGTGCCGGGTGGGGGCCTGGCTCGCCGTACCGAGGATCACCAGCTCGCGCATCGACACGCGCCGCCTCCTGCCGCAGACATGAAGCGACCCCCGGGGCTTCCGCGCTCGCGCGCGGGCCGGCTGGACTGGGCCGGCACCCCGGGGGTCGGGTGGCTGTCGTGGTTTCGCCGCACCGCTGCCACACGGTCTCGACGATGGTGCCTGGTGCCCGCCTCGCGGCGGACGGGATTTCACTGTCGAGGACAGCGGCTAGCGGACAGCCACCTCACGAGTCCGATTGCTATACAAGTCTGGACCACCTCCTTTCCCGTGTACCGCCACGCTATCGACTTCCCGCCGAGCCCGGCAACGGATTTGGATCACAGGTCCGAGCGGGAATCGCCGCGGCCGTGTCACTCCAGGCCGATCGGGCCCTCGCGCGGGCCCTCCTCGGAGGCCGGCTGGACCGCCAGCGAGGGGAAGTCGGCCAGGTCGCCCTCGGGCTCGGCGTCCCACTCGGGGAAGACCAGCGGCTTCTGGAGATAGAGGCAGAGCAGTTGGGCGAGGTGACGCAGCCCGTCGAGGTGGGTGCGCTCGTGCCCGTGGGTGGCGTCCACGCCGAAGCCGAGCAGCGCCACCCGGGCGTGCGCCCCCGCCTCGACCGCCGCCGCCACGTCGGAGCGGTAGTAGTCGAAGACGTCCCGGACCAGGCGGACGTCGTGCTCGCGGGCGATCGCGGCCAGGTGCCGGGTGAGGTGGTAGTCGAACGGTCCCACCCCGTCGCCCATGGCCAGGGTGGCGGCGTCCTCCCGGGACTGCTGGCCGGGGGCGACCACCGCGGCGTCCACCGAGACGATCTCCGCGACGTCGGGGTCGAGGCCGTGGCTGGCCCCGTGCCCGATCTCCTCGGTGACCGTGACCAGCAGGTGCGCGGTGACCGCCGGCGTGACGCCCGCGTCGACGATCGCCTTGAACGCGGTCAGCACCGCGGCCACGCCCGCCTTGTCGTCCAGGTGCCGGGACTTGACGTACCCGGTCGGGGTGATCGTCGGGGTGGCGAGCAGCGCGACGAAGTCGCCGGCGTCGACGCCGAGCGCCCGGAGCCCGGCCTCGTCGGTGACCGGCTCGTCGACCCGGACCTCGACCAGTTCCCAGCCGACGCCCTGGAGGTCGACGCCGTCGTTGTAGCGGTGCCCGCTGGCCTTCAGGGGCAGCACCTGGCCGGTGACCACCCGGTCCAGGTCGTCGGTGAAGATCCGCACGTGGGCGCCCTCGGCGAAGCGGGCGCTGTGCGTGCCGATCGGCTTCACCTCCAGCCGGCCGTTCTCCTTGAGCCGCTTGACCATCCCGCCGATGGTGTCGGTGTGCACCACGATGGCCCGGTCGGCGCCGGTCGGCCGCGGACCGGGCAGGGAGGCGCTGAGCGCCCCGCGCCGGGTCAGCGTCGAGGTGATGCCGAGCGCGGAGAGCCGTTCGCCCACGTACTGCTGGACGTGGTCGGTACGCCCCGACGGGCTGGGGATCTCCAGCAGCTCCACCAGCAGCTGGCGCAGGTAGTCGAGGTCGAGTTCCAGCGGCTTCGGGTTCACGCCGCACCTCCCGTGCCGGCCGGCGACCAGAGCCGCTGCGGGGCCCGGGTGCCGGGGAAGAGCAGGTCGACGAAGCGCTCGGCGGTCGGCTGCGGCTCGTGGTTGGCCAGGCCGGGCCGCTCGTTCGCCTCGATGAACACGTGCTCCGGCCGGTCCGGGGCGGGGACCAGCAGGTCGAGCCCGGTCACCGGGATGTCCAGCGCGCGGCTGGCCGTCACGCACGCCTCGGCGATGGCCGGGTGGAGCTCGGCGGTCACGTCGTGGATGGTGCCGCCGGTGTGCAGGTTCGCCGTGCGGCGGACCGCCAGCACCTGCCCCTCGGGGAGCACGTCGTGCATCCGGTAGCCCGCCTCGGCCACCACCTCGCGGGTCATGTCGTCGATCGGGATCCGGGACTCGCCGCCGGTGGCGGCCGCGCGGCGGCGGCTCTGCCGCTCGATCAGCTCGGTGACGTCGTGCACTCCGTCCCCGGTGATCTGGGCGGGCCGGCGGACCGCCGCGGCCACCACCTCGTGGTCGATGACGACCACCCGGAGGTCCTCGCCCTCCCGCAGCTCCTCGATCAGCACGTCGGGGCAGAACCGGCGGCCCAGCTCGACCGCCGCGGTCAGCGCCTCCGGCGTGCGCACCCCGACCGTGATGCCGTTGCCCTGCTCGCCCCGGGCCGGCTTGACCACCACCGGGCCCACGTCGGCCAGGAACGCCAGGTCGTCGACGTCGCCGGTGGCGGTCCGGCCGCGCGGCACCGACAGCCCGGCCTCGACGAGGATGCGCCGGGTGACCCGCTTGTCGTCGCAGCGGCTCATCGCCACCGCCGAGGTCAGCTCGGAGAGCGACTCCCGGGTGTGCACGGTCCGGCCGCCGATGCTCAGCCGCAGCTCGCCCCAGCGCGGATCGGTCACCTCCACCCGGATGCCGCGCCGCATCGCCTCGTCCGCGACGATCTTCGCGTACGGGTTCAGCTCGTCGTACCCCGCCGGCATGGCGGGCAGGAACAGCCGCTCGTTGATCGGGTTCTTCCGCTTCACGCAGAGCGTCCCGGTGCGGTGGAAGCCGAGCCGCTCGTAGAGCCGGATCGCCCCCGAGTTCTCGGCCAGCACCGACAGGTCCACGTACGCCCGGCCGCGCGCGTCGAGCCGGTCGGCCAGCGCGGTGAGCAGCGCCTGGCCGGTGCCGGGCGGTGCGGTGTTGAAGTCCACGGTCAGGCACCAGAGACTCGCGCCGTTTTCCGGGTCGCCGAAGACCGCGACGTGGTCCACCCCGGTGATGGTGCCGACCACCTCGCCGGTGGCGTCCTCGGCCACCAGGTGCAGGAACCGGTCGGTGCCGGCGTTGTCGACCAGCACCTCGACCGGCGCCGTGACCATGCCGTTGCGGGCGTAGATCCGGTTCACCGCCTCCGCGTCGTCGGCGTCCCGCAGCGGCCGGATGCTCAGCCCGGGGATCTCGCCGCCCTCGGTGGCGGCCGGCCGGTGCTCGCCCAGCGGCAGCCGGTAGGTCAGCGACGGGTCGATGAACAGCTCGTCGGGGAGGCGGGAGACCAGCACGTGCGGGTCCCGCAGGTAGATGCAGATGTCCCGGGCGCCGACCGCCTCGGAGCGCAGCACGTCGGCGACCTCGATCTGCTCGGCGAAGGTCTGCCCGAAGACCAGCCGGCCCCAGCCGCAGTCCAGCACCACACCGGACCCGTCGGCGGGCTGCCGGCGCGGCTCGGGGGTGCCGGGCGCCACCGGGTCGCCGCCCGGGCCGACCCGTTCCCGGCGCCGGCCCAGCACCCGTTCCCGATCGGCACGCGCCGTGCCGGTGGCGAGGGTGTCGGTCACGGTCAGTCGATTCCGTGGCTCTGGAGCCACATTTCCAGGAGTCCCAGCTGCCACAGCTTGTTTCCGTTCAACGGGGTCAGTTCGGCGTTCGGGTCGGCGAGCAGCGCGTCGACGTAGTCGGCGCGGAACAGGTCGCGGCGGCGCGCCTCGGGCGCGGTGAGCGCGTCGCGTACCCGGTCGAGGAGCTTGTCCTCCAGGTGGGTGAGGCCCGGGACGGGGAAGTAGCCCTTTGGCCGGTCGATGACCTCGTGCGGTAGGACCCGGCGGCCGATCTCCTTGAGCACGCCCTTGCCGCCCTGGGCCAGCTTCAGCTCCGGCGGGCAGCTCGCGGCCAGCTCGACGAACTCGTGGTCGAGGAACGGCACCCGGGCCTCCAGCCCGTGCGCCATGGTCATGTTGTCGACCCGCTTGACCGGGTCGTCGGTGAGCATGACCTGCGTGTCGATCCGCAGGCCGGCGTCCACCGCGGTCGCCGCGCCGGGCCGGGCCAGGTGCGCGGCCACGAACTCCCGCGCCGGGTCGCCGTCGGCCAGCCACGCCGGGTTGAGCACCCGGGCCAGGCCGGCCGCGTCGCGGTCGAAGAACGCCTTCGCGTACGTCTCGAGCGCCCGCTCCCGGTCCACCCCGGCCAGCGGCGGGTACCAGTGGTAGCCGCCCAGGATCTCGTCCGCGCCCTGGCCGGACTGCACCACCTTGACGTGCCGGGCGACCTCCTGGCTGAGCAGCCAGAACGCCACGCAGTCGTGGCTGACCATGGGCTCGCTCATCGCGGCGACGGCGGCCTCCAGCGGCAGCAGCAGGTCGCCGGTGGGCACCCGGATCTGGTGGTGGTCGGTGCCGAAGGTCTTCGCCACCAGGTCGGAGTAGACGAACTCGTCGCCCTCCCGGCCGCCGACCGCGTCGAAGCCGATGGAGAAGGTGGCTAGCCCGGCCTGTCGCTCGCCGGCCAGCAGCGCGACGACCAGGCTGGAGTCGAGCCCACCGGAGAGCAGCACGCCCACCGGCACGTCGGCCACCATGCGGCGGCGGACGGCGGTGGTCAGCGACTCCAGCAGGGCGTCCTGCCAGTCCCGTTCGGACCAGCCGGAGCGCTCGGCGGCGCGGGTGAAGGACGGGTCCCAGTAGACCCGGTCGTGGGTGGAGCCGTCGGGCTCGTACACCCGGACCGTGGCCGGGGGGAGCTTGGCGACGCCGCGCAGGATGGTCCGCGGTGGCGGCACGATGCTGTGGAAGCTCAGGTAGTGGGCGAGCGCCACGGGGTCGATGCCCGTGTCGACGCCACCGCCCGCGAGCAGCGCCGGCAGGGTCGAGGCGAAGCGCACCACGCCGGGGGTCTCGGCCAGGTAGAGCGGCTTGATGCCGAGCCGGTCCCGGGCCAGCACCAGGCGGCCGGTGTCCCGCTCGCTGATCGCCAGCGCGAACATGCCGACCAGGTGGTCGACGAAGTCGAGCCCCCACTCGGCGTACGCCTTGACCACGACCTCGCTGTCGCCCGCCGAGAAGAAGCGGTGCCCCCTGGCCTGCAACTCCTCGCGTAGCTCACGGTAGTTGTAGATGCAGCCGTTGAAGACGCCGGTGAGTCCGGCGGCCGGGTCGACCAGGGGCTGGCCGCTGGCGGCCGAGAGGTCGATGATCTTCAGGCGTCGGTGTCCGAGCGCTGTCCGTCCCTGGGACCAGACGCCACTGTCGTCGGGCCCTCGGTCACTCATCGTGGCCGCCATCCGCTCCACGGCCGACACGTCGGCCCGTGAACCGTCACGGCGGAACTCTCCCGCTAGTCCGCACATGCGGGCCCATGCTGCCAGAGGTTGTTGCGGTTTGCCTGTTGAGACGATGACAGTGGTGTGACCGTTCGCTACCATGCGCCGCTACCGACGGTAGCCTCCGCCTCGGACCGGCGATTACTGGCCCGCAGGCGACCGATGCCGGAAATGTGCCGGGCCCGCGGTGTGAGGAACACCGCAGGCCCGGGATCGGACGTTCCGGTCGCTCAGGCGGTACGCGCCACGCCGACCGGGCAGCTCAGCCCGTTGGGGCCGTGGTTGCAGTACCCGTTCGGGTTCTTGGTCGGTGCCAGGTACTGCTGGTGGTAGTCCTCGGCGAAGTAGTAGTCGCCGAGCCGGGCGATCTCCGTGGTGATCTCACCCTTGCCGGCCCGCGCCACGATCGGCGCGAACGCGTCCCGCGAAGCCTGCGCCGCGGCCAGCTGCTCGTCGGTGGTGGCGTAGATCGCCGACCGGTACTGGGTGCCGACGTCGTTGCCCTGGCGCATGCCCTGGGTCGGGTCGTGGTTCTCCCAGAAGACCTTGAGCAGGTCCTCGTAGCTGATCTTCGACGGGTCGTAGACCACCTGGACCACCTCGGCGTGCCCGGTCATCCCCGAGCAGACCTCCTCGTACGTCGGGTTCGTGGTGTAGCCACCCGCGTAGCCGGCCGACGTGGTGATCACCCCCGGGAGGGTCCAGAACAGCCGCTCGGCGCCCCAGAAACAGCCCATCCCGAAGACGGCGACCTGCGCGCCCTCGGGGAAGGGACCCTTCAGCGAGGACGGCAGCACCTCGTGCCGGTCGGCGATCGGCATCGCGATCGGGCGGCCCGGCAGAGCCTGGTCGGGAGAGATCATCTCGGCCTTGATGCGGCGAAGGAACACGATGGGACTCCTCTCATGGCTTTCCCAGCGGGTTCAACAGCGCCGGTCCCCGGTTCCTTACCCGACGGTCCCGCGCTCAGGCCAGCGCGGCGGCGACCCGGGCGGCGAAGTCCTCGGCCTCGGCGTCGTCGGCGTAGCGGGTGCGCGGCCAGAAGAAGCCGCGCAACCCGTCGCCCTTGGTCCGCGGCACCACGTGGGTGTGCAGGTGCGGGACCGACTGCGACACCTTGTTGTTCATCGCTACGAACGTCCCGCCGGCCCCCAGGCCGGCCTCCACCGCCACGGCGAGCCGCTGCACCAGCCGGAAGTAGCCGGGCAGCGCGTCGGCCGGCAGGTCGGCCAGGGCGACCAGGTGCGGGCGCGGCACCACCAGCACGTGGCCCTTGAACACCGGCCTGGTGTCCAGAAAGGCCACGCCGTCCGCCTCGTCGGCGACCCGGAACGCCGGCACCTCGCCCGCCACGATCCCGCAGAACACGCACCCAGCCACCCGCCCAGGCTAGGGGCTGCCCCACGATCCTGCCGGTCCCCGCGCCGATCTTGCCGACCTGACGTTCACCTGAAGCGGCAACTCGCCAAGATCCATACCTCGGCGCTTCGGTCGAGGTCACCGAGCCGGTATGGCCGACCGGTCGGACAACCTCCCGGTCGTGACCCGCGGGCGGGTTCCACGCGGTGCGACGGGCGGGCGGACTAACGTCTCGGGAATGAGTCACGGCTTCGAGACGCTCGCCATCCACGCCGGTCAGGACCCCGAGGCCCGCACCGGCGCGGTCATCCCGCCGATCTATCAGACCAGCACCTACGCCCAGGACGCCGTCGGCGCGCCCCGGGAGGGCTACGAGTACAGCCGCTCCGGCAATCCCACCCGGGACGCGCTCCAGGAGTGCCTGGCCGCGCTGGAGGGCGGGCCCGTGGGGCTCGCCTTCGCCAGCGGCCTGGCCGCCGAGGACACCCTGCTGCGGACCGTCTGCAAGCCGGGCGACCACGTGGTGATCCCGGACGACGCCTACGGCGGCACCTACCGGCTCTTCGCCAAGGTGGCCGAGCGCTGGGGGCTGGAGTACACCCCGGCCCGGGTCTCCGACCCGGCCGCGGTCCGGGCCGCGATCCGTCCCGGCGCCACGCGGATCGTCTGGGTGGAGACCCCGACCAACCCGCTGCTCGGCATCGCCGACATCGCCGCGCTGGCCGCCGTCGCGCATGAGGCCGACGCGCTGCTGGTGGTCGACAACACCTTCGCCTCGCCGTACCTCCAGCAGCCGATCGCGTTCGGCGCGGACGTGGTGGTCCACTCGACCACCAAGTACATCGGCGGACACTCCGACGTGGTCGGTGGCGCCCTCGTCGCCGCCGACCGGGCGCTCGGCGAGGAACTGCGCTACCACCAGAACGCGATGGGCGCCGTCAACGGCCCGTTCGACGCCTGGCTCACCCTGCGCGGCATCAAGACCCTCGGGGTACGGATGGACCGGCACTGCGACAACGCCGAGCGGATCGCCGCCTATCTGGACGGTCACGCCAAGGTCGCGCAGGTCATCTACCCGGGCCTGCCGGCGCACCCGGGTCACGAGGTGGCCGCCAAGCAGATGCGCCGGTTCGGCGGGATGATCTCCTTCCGCGCGGCGGGCGGCGAGGAGCACGCCGTGGAGATCTGCAACCGGGCGAAGCTCTTCGTGCTCGCGGAGTCGCTCGGCGGGGTCGAATCGCTGATCGAGCACCCGGGGCGGATGACACACGCGAGCGCTGCCGGCTCGCCGCTTGAAGTTCCCGGCGATCTCGTGCGACTGTCTGTCGGCATCGAGACGGTCGACGACCTGCTCGCCGATCTGGAGCAGGCGCTGGGCTGACGCTGGCTGGGGAGGATGGCCGTGCAGGACATCATGCCGACGACCTGGGTGGGGGCGACCGCGAAGCAGATCGCCCGCGGCGTACGCCGGGGTGACGTCTCCGCCACCCAGGTCGTGGCCGACCACCTGGACCACATCGCCCGGGCCGACGCCGAGCTGGCCGCGTTCCGCGCGGTACGCGGCGGCGAGGCGATCACCGAGGCGGAGAAGGTCGACGAGCAGGAGGACCTGGCCAACCTCCCCCTGGCCGGCGTGCCGGTGGCGGTCAAGGAGAACACCCCGGTCGCCGGCCTGCCGACGTGGAACGGGTCGGCCGCGGTGCGTACCCCGGTGGCGGAGGCCGACCACGAGGTGGTCCGCCGGCTGCGCGGCGCGGGCGCGGTGATCCTCGGGGTGACCCGGATGCCGGAGCTGGGCCTGTGGGCCCTCACCGACGACGAGACCGGGGTGACCCGCAACCCCTGGGACCTGACGCGGACCCCCGGCGGCTCCTCCGGCGGCGCGGCCGCCGCGGTGGCCGCCGGGCTGGTGCCGATGGCGCACGCCAACGACGGCCTCGGCTCGATCCGCATCCCGGCGGCCTGCTGCGGGCTGGTCGGGCTCAAGCCCGGCCGGGGCGTGGTGCCCTGCCAGCTCGGCGCGGACGACTGGTTCGGCCTCACCGAGCACGGCGTGCTGACCGGCACGGTGGCGGACGCGGCGGTCGGTTTCTCGGTGCTGGCCGGGCGCCGCCCGGACAAGCTGGTCCCGCCGCCGCGGCTGCGGGTCGGCGTCTCGCTGCGCTCCCCGGTGCGCGGCGTCTCGCCGGACGCGCCGAACCGCGACGCGGTCGCCGCCGCCGGCCGGCTGCTCGCCGCCGCCGGTCACGACACCGTTCCCGCCGACCCGGTCTACCCGACCCGGCTCGGCCTGCAGGGCATCGCCACCTGGTTCGCCGCGGCCGCCACCGAGGTGCAGGCCGCGGGCGTCGAGCGGCGCGGCCTCCAGCGGCGCAGCCGCCGGCACGTCACGCTCGGCGAGTGGGCGCAGCGCCGGGGGTACGTGCGCGAGGCCGACCGGGCCGCGTGGCGCGAGCGGTCGGTGAACTTCTTCGCCGACCACTCGGTCGACCTGCTGCTCACCCCGGCGTTGGCCGGCCCGCCGCCGGAGGCCGCCGGCTGGTCCGGCCGCTCCTGGCTGGCGAACATGAAGGCCAACATCCGGTACGCCCCGTACGCCGCGCCCTGGAACATCGCCGGGTTGCCGGCGATCGTGGTGCCGGTCGGCCGCCGCCCGGACGGCCTGCCGGTCGCCGTGCAGTTCGTCGGCCCGCCCGGCTCGGAGCTGCTGCTGCTCGGCGTCGCCGGCCAGTTCGAGATGCAGGCGCCGTGGCAGCGGCACGCGCCCGGCTACCCCCGGGTCGGGACGGGGTCGCCGGCCCACGCATGATCGTCTAGCGTGTGCGCACCACGCATCCCGGGACGGTCATTCATGCGTTGCCACACCTGCGGGGACGAGACGTCCCCGGCCGACAACGAGTGCCAGAACTGCTACACGCCGCACGGTCAGCCGGCCCTCACCCCCGGCCAGCCGACCTACCCGGTGCGCGGGATCGGCACCGCCGCCTCCGTCGCGGTCGGCGCGACTGCGCTGCTCTACGGGGTGGTGGCGCTCTTTCCGCTGGTCGGCGTCGTGCTGGCCGGGCGGGCGAGGGAGAGCCAGGATCCCGACGTGCTGCTCGGCGCCGTGCTGGTCGAGGTGGTGCTCTCGCTGCCGTTCCTGCTGGCCTACCTGACCGCCGCCGTGCTGGTGATCATCTGGACCTGGCGGGCCCGGAAGAACCTGGACGCCTTCCCGGGTGCGTTGCCCCACCTCGGGGCCGGCTGGGCGATCGCCGGTTGGCTGGTGCCGTTCGCCAACTTCGTGATGCCCGCCCGGGTGGTCGCGAACCTCGCCCGGGACAGTCTCTGGAAGCGGTTCACCCCGGGCCTGGTCTCGGTCTGGTGGGCGGCGTGGCTGGCCTTCAGCGTCGGGGAGCGCCTGGTCAGCCGGCGCGACGACCGGGCGTACGCCCGGCTGCCCGAGCAGCCCAGGTTCGACACCGAGTTCCGGTGGTACGCCGACTTCTACCGGGAGGCGCTCGGGTGGCACCTGATTCCGCTGGCCGCCTGCCTGGTCGCCGCGGTGTCGCTGATCGTGCTGATCCGGCGGATCTCCGTCGCGCAGGAGCAGCGCATCGCGCTCGGCAGGCCGGCCTGGCCCGGCTACGCCGGCTGGCCGGCACCCGGCGCGCCGTCCGGCTACTTCGGCCCGGCGCAGCCGTACGCCGGGTCCCCGCCGCGGGCGGCGGCTGAGCCGACCGTGGCGTCGCCGGAGGTTCCGCCGGGGGCGGGTGGCACGATCGGGGCATGACGGAACTGGTCGGTCTCGCCGACGTACAGGCCGCGCGGGAACTGCTCGCCGGCGTCACCCGCACCACCCCGATGGAGCCCTCCCGGCCGCTCAGCGCCGCGCTCGGCGGGCCGGCGTGGCTGAAGTGCGAGAACGTGCAGCGCGCCGGGTCGTACAAGGTACGCGGCGCGTACGTGCGGATCTCCCGGCTCTCCGCCGAGGAGCGGGAACGCGGCGTGGTGGCGGCGAGCGCCGGCAACCACGCCCAGGGGGTGGCGCTCGCCGCGGGCCTGGTCGGCGCGCACGCCACGGTCTTCATGCCGGTCAACGCGCCGCTGCCGAAGGTGGCCGCCACCAAGGGGTACGGCGCCCAGGTCGAGCTGGTCGGCAACACGGTGGACGAGTCGCTGGTCGCGGCGCAGACCTTCGCCGAGCGGACCGGCGCGGTGTTCATCCACCCGTTCGACCACCGGGACGTCATCGCCGGGCAGGGCACGGTGGCGCTGGAGATCCTCGAACAGTGCCCGGACGTGAAGACCATTGTGACCGGGGTGGGCGGCGGCGGGCTGATCTCCGGCCTGGCGGTGGTCGCCAAGGCGCTGCGCCCCGACGTACGCGTGATCGGGGTGCAGGCGGCCAGCGCCGCCGCGTTCCCGCCCTCGCTCAAGGCCGGCGAGCCGGTCCGGCTGCCCTTCTTCTCGACGATCGCCGACGGCATCGCGGTCGGCCGCCCCGGCGAGCTGACCTTCGCCCACGTCCGCAAGCTGGTCGACGAGATCGTCACGGTCTCCGAGGAGGACATCTCCCGGGCGCTGCTGATGCTGCTGGAGCGCGGCAAGCAGGTGGTGGAGCCGGCCGGCGCGGTCGGCGTGGCGGCGCTGCTGGCCGGCGCGGTGGAGGCGCAGGCGCCGGTGGTGGCGGTGCTTTCCGGCGGCAACATCGACCCGCTGCTGATGCTGCGGGTGATCGAGCACGGCCTGGCGGCGGCCGGCCGCTACCTGCGGGTCACCGTCCGCTGCACGGACCGGCCGGGCCAGCTCGCCTCGCTGCTGGGCGAGATCGCCGAGCACCGGGCCAACGTGGTCGACGTGGTGCACCAGCGGGCGAACCCGCACCTGCGGCTCGGCGAGGTGGAGGTGGGCCTCTCGGTGGAGACCCGCGGCGTCGAGCACTCGGACACCCTGATCAGCGCCCTGCGGGCCAGCGGTTACCAGGTGGTCTTCGCCGGCGAGGGCTGAGCCGGGTACGCGACCGCCCCGGCCGGACGGTGCCGGTCGGGGCGGTCGGGGTGTGGCTCGGGTCCGAGGAGCCTGTCAGCCTCGGTCGGGTCGGACCCGAGCCGTCCGGCGCGGGTCCGGATGGCGGCTAGCCGGAGAACGGCTCGAACTTGACGACCGTCACCTTGATGTCGGCCCCGCTGGGGGCCGTGTAGGTGCAGGTCTGGCCCGCCTTGCCGCCCAGGATCGCCTTGCCGAGCGCGGACTCGGGGCTGTAGACGGTGAGGTCGGTCGTGGAGGCGATCTCGCGGGAGCCGAGCAGGAAGGTCTCGGTGTCGTCGGCGTCGTCGTCGAAGTAGATCGTCACGACCATGCCGGGCGACACCGCGTCGGCGGTCGGGGCCTCGCCGACCTTGGCCGTGCGGAGCAGCTCCTTCAGGTAGAGGATGCGACCCTCCGCCTTGCCCTGCTCCTCGCGGGCAGCGTGGTAGCCACCGTTCTCCCGCAGGTCGCCCTCCTCGCGCCGGGCGTTGATCTCGGCGGCGATGACCGGCCGGTTGGCGATGTGCTCGTCGAGCTCGGCCTTCAGGCGGTCGTATGCGTCCTGGGACAGCCAGGTGGCGGGCGCCTCGTTGTCATTGGTGGACACAGGCGATCTCCTCGTTGGTGCGGACTGGCTGACAGGTGAACTACCAAGTTACCAGTGCCGGGCACGTCAGGGTGTCGCCGATCACCCCGGGTGGCGGCGGTGAGACCCGGGGTGCGTGTGTGCCGGCGGCGCGCCGGCTCCCGGCTCAGCCGGCTGGTCGGCAGCGCAGCACCTCGCCGATGAAGGGGCGGGCCGTGGTCGGCACCTCCTGCCGGGCCCGGACGTGCCGTTCGCCGGGCGGGGCGGTCACCGTGGCCTCGACGTGGCCCACCTCGGCGCCGTCGTGGGAGCGCGCCCGCAGCAGGCAGGTCGCCGAGCCGCCGGCCGGGACGGTCACCCGGAAGTCGACCACCACCCGGGAGTCGGTGATCCCGGTGTAGGTGATCACCTCGGCCCGGTAGTCGGGGTCGCCGTACTGGCCGTAGAGCTTGACGCTGAGCAGCCCGAGGAGGGCGAGCAGGACGGCCCCCACCAGCACGAGCAGGAGCGGACGGCGGCGCCCCGGCTCCCGGCGGCGGCCGTAGCGGCCGGGCGGGAAGACCGGTGCACCCGTTGCGATTGTGGCGTGCGTCTCGCTCACCGGCGGGTATCTCCTGGCGTTGTTGTCGGCGGCATCGGCAAGAATGGCAGAGTCCATCTTCCCAGCCCGGCGCTGAGTCAAGGATGGCAGGTCGGCCCCGCCGCCGACCGGCCAGCACGGGGGCTTGCGCGGGCACGGGGAAAGATTCCGGCAGGTCAGCCGGGCGGGCCCGGGCGGGCCGGGCCCGGTGGGCAGAGACGAGGAGCGCCCAAGGTGGCAGAGCAGCTGCGGCTCATGGCGGTGCACGCCCATCCCGACGACGAGTCGAGCAAGGGCGCCGCCACCATGGCGAAATACGTCGCCGAGGGGGTGGATGTCCTGGTCGTCACCTGCACGGGTGGCGAGCGGGGCAGCGTGCTGAACCCCAAGATGGACCGGCCCGACGTGTGGGCCAACATCGGCGACATCCGCCGCGCCGAGATGGACGCGGCCCGGGCCATCCTCGGCATCGAGCAGGCCTGGCTCGGTTTCGTCGACTCCGGCCTGCCCGAGGGCGACCCGCTGCCGCCGCTGCCGGGGGGCTGTTTCGCCCGGGAGGACGTCGAGGTCGCGGCCGCCCCGCTGGTGCGGCTGATGCGCCAGTTCCGCCCGCACGTCGTCACCACGTACGACGAGGAGGGCGGCTACCCGCACCCCGACCACATCATGACCCACAAGGTGACCGTGGCCGCCTTCGAGGCCGCCGGCGACCCGGACCGCCACCCGGAGCTCGGCGAGCCGTGGCAGCCGCTCAAGCTCTACTACGACGTGGGCTTCTCCCGGGCCAAGATCCTGGCGCTGCACGAGGCGATGCTCGCTGCCGGCCTGGAGTCGCCGTACGGGGAGTGGATGAAGCGCTGGGAGGATCGCCCCGACAAGGGCGAGCGGATCACCACCCGGGTCGACTGTGCCGAATACTTCCCGGTCCGCGACGACGCGCTGCGCGCCCACGCCACCCAGATCGACCCGGACGGCTTCTGGTTCCAGGTGCCGATGGACCTGCAGCAGCGCGCCTGGCCGACCGAGGACTTCCAGCTCGCCCGCTCGCTGGTCGACAGCCCGCTGCCCGAGTCCGACCTCTTCGCCGGGGTGCGCGAGACGTGCCATGCCCGCTGATTTCCCGGCGGGCTACGCTGGTCGTCAGCCGCACATCGGAGGAACACCATGCTGACCACCGCCCAGGTGCTCGCGGAGAACAACTTCGGTGACACCCGTACGGGTGGTCTGGCCGGCCCGATGGGCCTCTTCCTCATCGTGCTGCTGGCCACCGCCACCGTCCTGCTGATCCGCAACATGAACGCCCGGCTGCGCCGGCTGCCCGATCGGTTCCCGCAGCAGGCCGGCCCGGCCGAGCCGGGTCGGACCGACGCGACAGTCGCCGATCCGACAGACGGGACCACCGTGCAGGAATCGCCGACGAACGCCCCCAACGGCTCCCAGCAGCGCCGGAACAGCTGAACAGCGCGTGAATCACGCCGAAGTCGGTCGTCGACCCCTGTTGCGACCACCGGCTTTGGCTTAGCCTTCCGCCGGGGGGACCGACAGGCCCCGAGCCGTGCGCGGAAGGGGGGCGCCGATGTCGATGGCAGCAATCGCCCCCGAGCGTGCCCTCGGGCCGCCGTCCGACGGGGTGGGGCCGTGACCTCCGGCCGGGCCGGGGATCCCCCCGATCGGCTGGGCGTGCGCGGCGCGCCGGTCGGAGTCCTCCTGCTGACCTTCGGTGTCGCGGTCACCGCCGCGGCGGCCGCCGTGGTCGGCCTCGCCGTCCCCGCGCACCTGCCGCCCGACGATCCACTGCCCGGGTTCGTCCGGTTCGGCGTCGCCGTCGTCGTCTTCGCCGTGGCCCAGCTCGCCCGGCTGCGCTTCCGCACCGCCTCCGGCATGGTCAGCATCGCCTGGGGCGAGGCCGCCCTGGTCGTCTGCCTCTACCTCGTACCGGCCGGCTGGCTGCCGGCCGCGGCCCTGCTCGGCGCCGGGACCGCGTGGACCACGATGTCCCTGGTCACCGACCGCCGGCCCGCGCTGGAGCTGGTCCGGATCACCGGTTCGCTCAGCGCCGCCACCGCCCTCGCCGCCGCGGTCGCCAGCGCCCCGGGCCGGCCACTGCTCGCCGCGCTCACCCCCGAGCTGGCCCTCGCGCTGACCGCCGGCGCGGTGGTCTACCTGCTCACCACCGCCTGGCTGAGCGGTGCCGGCATCGCCCTGCAGCACGGCATTCCGATCGGGCCGCCGCTGCTCGCCGCGCTCCGCGGCAAGCTGCTCATGTTCGTCGGCAACGTGGCGGTCGGCCTGGTGGTGGTCAGCCTGGTGCAGCTCGACCCGCGCTGGCTGCTGCTCCTGCCGCCGCCGCTCTGGCTGCTCCAGCAGACCTACCGGCACCGGCTCCGGGCCGACCAGGAGCGGCGGACCTGGCGGGCCTTCGCCGAGGCCACCGCCGCGCTCAACCAGCTCGACGAGCGGGGCGTGGCGACCGCCGCGGTGACCGGGGCGCTCACCCTGTTCGGCGCCGAGCTGGTGGAGGTGGACGTGGCCCGGGGCGACGGGCGCTGGCGCCGCTACCGGACGGACACCGGCGCCCAGGTGCGCGACCGCGAGGTGGAGCCCCCGTCGGCCACCGGGTCCGGCGAGCACGAGCTGGTCCGGCGGCTCGCCGTGGGCAGCGCCGAGGTCGGCCGGCTGCGGGTCCGGTTCTCCCGGTCCGCCCCGCCCACCGCCCGGGAGCGGGACGGGGTCGCCGCGTTCGGCGACGCGCTGGCCGCCGCCCTGCACGACGCCGCGACCCACCGCGAGCTGCGGCTGGTCACCGCCCGCTCGTCGTACGAGGCGGTGCACGACCAGCTCACCGGGCTGCTCAACCGGGCCGCCCTGCTCACCAAAGGCGACCAGGCGTTGCGGCAGCGCGCCCACGACCACCCGGTGGCGCTGCTGCTGCTCGACATCAACCAGTTCAAAGAGGTCAACGACACGCTCGGGCACGCGGCCGGCGACCAGCTGCTGCGGCTGGCCGCGAGCCGGCTGACCACCATGGCCCGTCCGGGCGACCTGCTCGGGCGGCTCGGCGGCGACGAGTTCGCCCTGCTGCTCACCACGGTCCCGGTGGTCGACGACCGGGCCGCCCCGCTGGCGTACGCGATGCGCCAGGCCCGGGAGATCGCCGAGCGGCTGGCCGCGCCGACCGAGGTGGCCGGGGTGCGCATGTCGGTCGAGGTGGCGGTCGGGGTGGTGGTCGCCGACGCGGGCACCGCCGACCTGACCGAGCTGCTGCGCCGGGCCGACATCGCCATGTACCAGGCGAAGGAGGGCGGCGGCAGCGTCGCCGCGTACGACAGCTCGCGCGATGCGGCGAGCACCGACCACCTGGCGCTGCTCGCGGAGCTGCGGGAGGCACTGGAGGCCGACGACCAGCTCGTGCTGGCGTTGCAGCCGGCCGTGGACCTGGCCACCGGCGCCCCGACCGGGGTCGAGGCGCTGATCCGCTGGCGGCACCCGCGCCGGGGCTGGCTCAGCCCGGCCGACTTCATCCGGCCGGTGGAGAACAGCGAGCAGCTCGGCAGCTTCACCCGCTACGTGCTGGACAAGGCCCTGGCGGTGGCGGCGGACTGGGCGCGCGAGGGGCTGGACATTCCGATCTCGGTGAACCTGTCGGCGCGCAGCCTGCTCGACCCGCGGCTGCCGGCCGAGATCGGCGAGGCGCTGCGCCGGCACCAGGTCCCGCCGCGCCGGCTGGTCCTGGAGATCACCGAGACGGTGGTGATGAGCGAGCTGGAGGTCATCGACGAGGTGCTGGCCACTCTCCGCTCGATGGGTGTGCAGCTCGCCGTCGACGACTTCGGCACCGGCTTCTCCTCGCTGACCTTCCTGACCCGGATCGCGGTCGACGAGTTGAAGGTGGACCGTTCCTTCGTGATCCGGATGGCCGACTCGCCCGAGGCGGCCGCGATCGTGCGGACCACCGTCGGGCTCGCCCACGAACTGGGGCTGCGGGTGGTGGCCGAGGGCGTGGAGACCGCCGAGCAGCGGACCGCCCTGGCCGAGCTGGGCTGTACGGCCGCGCAGGGCTACCACTTCTTCAAGCCGATGCCGGCGGACAAGATCGGGGCGGTGCTCGGGTCGCTGGTGGACACCGCGCGCGGCAACAACGTCTTCCCGCTCCGCGCCGACGGCGCCTCCTGACCGTCCCGCGCCGCCGGGACCGCTCGCCCCGACGGCGCGGATCGGCCGGGCGCGGGTCAGCCCCGGGGCAGCACGTCGTCGAGGACGCCGGGCAGGGCCGCCCAGTCCGCGGAGGCGATGCTGGCGTGGGCCCGGGCCAGCTCGGCCACCCGCGCCGCCGCCGCCTCGGCGTCGCCGGTTCCAACGGCCGGCGGGACGTTCTGCGCGTCGGTCATCACCAGCAGGTAGTGGTTGGCGTCGTACCAGGCGGTGTCGATGCCGCTGGTGACGTACGCGGTGGCGTCGCCGTCGAAGAGCACGAACCAGGGCCGCAGGCTCGCGTCGGCGTACCGGCCGCGTGGGTCGCCCGCCTGCGCCCGGTGCACGGCCGGAAAGGCGCGGGCGGTGCCCAGCGTGCCGGCCGCCGCCAGGCCGGCCAGGTGGCGGGCGTACTCGACGTCGGTCCACAGGGTGTCGGTCGGGTTGCCCTCCTCGACCGTGCCGGGGATCAGCTCGACGATCACCCTGCCGGCGAGCTGCGCCCGGCTGGGCCAGGCATCGGCGCGGGCGGCGGCGTCCAGGCTCGGGTGACCGCCGCGCAGGTCGGCCGGGCGGAACACCCGGTCGCCGAGCCGTGCGGCGAGCACCGCGTCGAGCTGGGCCGGCCCCTGCCCGGTACGCCCGCTGAAGCCGGTCTTCAGCTCCAGCTTGAGGACCAGCGGACCGGCGTCGGGGTGCGCGCCCAGCCAGAGCCGGATGTCGTCCAGGCAGTGCTCCAGGTTGCGGTTCCGGGCGCCGGTGTAGAGCTGGGCGGCGCTGGTGGCGGCCACGCAGTTGTTGTCGTTGCCGAGCGGGTTGGAGTGGCTGACCCGCCACTGCCGGGTCAGCACGTCCGGCCAGACGTCCAGCTCGATGAGCCCGGGCCGGGCGTCGAGCGCCTGGGCAAGGTAGGGGTAGGTGCCGCGCTCGTACGCGTTGTGGACGCCGACGCCGGTGGTGGCGGAGTACCGGGTGTCCGCCGGCACGGCGGCGGACGCGGCGCCGGGGACCAGCACGGATCCGGCGAGGGCGGCGAGGGCGAGCAGGGCGGGGAATCTGCGCATGAACCGTCTCCTTCGGACGGCCCGGCGGCGCCGGGCATGCGCTGATTCAAATCAACAAAGATGAATATCGGAAGGACGGATCGTGCCCCGGGGTCGCGTCCACCTCACCAACCCGCCCGCCCCGCCGCTGCTGGACCCCCGGGCCACGGTGGCGGAGACCGGCACCATCGCGCTGAGGGACGGTGCGGCCACCGTGCAGGGGACGCGGCGCGGGTCGAGGGCCGGACCCCTTCTACGACGAGTTCGTCCAGGTCGACGTCGGCCCGACGACCGTACGCCTGATCCGGTCCCCGGCCCGGGTCGCACGACCCGCGCCGGGGACGGGTGACTGGCGGCGGCGAACGCCGGAGGTGGTTATGGTCGTCGGGTGAACCGACTCGCCGATGCCACCTCGCCCTACCTGCTCCAGCACGCCGACAACCCGGTCGACTGGTGGCCGTGGTGCGACGAGGCGTTCGCCGAGGCGAAGCGGCGCGACGTGCCGGTGCTCATCTCGGTCGGCTACGCGGCCTGCCACTGGTGTCACGTCATGGCCCACGAGTCGTTCGAGAACGAGGGCGTCGCCCAGCTCATGAACGACGACTTCGTCTGCGTGAAGGTCGACCGGGAGGAACGGCCCGACGTCGACGCGGTCTACATGACCGCCACCCAGGCGATGACCGGCCAGGGCGGCTGGCCGATGACGGTCTTCGCCACCCCGGACGGCACCCCGTTCTTCTGCGGCACCTACTTCCCGCGCGCCAACTTCGTCCGGCTGCTCGGCTCGGTCGCCACCGCCTGGCGCGACCAGCGGGAGGCGGTGCTCCGGCAGGGCGCCGCCGTGGTCGAGGCGATCGGCGGCGCGCAGGCCGTGGGCGGTCTGACCGCCCCGTTGACCGCCGAGGTGCTGGACGCCGCCGCCGACCAGCTCGCCACGGAGTACGACGAGACGAACGGCGGCTTCGGCGGCGCGCCAAAGTTCCCGCCGCACATGAACCTGCTCTTCCTGCTCCGGCACCACCAGCGCACCGGCTCGCCCCGGAGCCTGGAGATCGTCCGGCACACCTGCGAGGCGATGGCCCGCGGTGGCGTGCACGACCAGCTCGCCGGCGGCTTCGCCCGCTACTCGGTGGACGGGCACTGGACGGTGCCGCACTTCGAGAAGATGCTCTACGACAACGCGCTGCTGCTGCGGGTCTACACCCAGCTCTGGCGGCTCACCGGGGACCGGCTGGCCCGGCGGGTGGCCCGCGACACGGCCCGGTTCCTCGCCGACGAGATGCACCGGGCCGGCGAGGGTTTCGTCTCGGCGCTGGACGCCGACACCGAAGGCGTCGAGGGCCTCACCTACGTCTGGACCCCGGCGCAGCTCGTCGAGGTGCTGGGGGAGGAGGACGGCCGCTTCGCCGCCGACCTGTTCGAGGTGACCGAGCAGGGCACCTTCGAACACGGCAGCAGCGTGCTCCGGCTGGCCCGGGACGTGGACGACGCCGACCCGTCGGTGCGCCGGCGTTGGCAGGAGGTGGTCGGCCGGCTGCTCGCCGCCCGCGACACCCGCCCCCAGCCGGCCCGCGACGACAAGGTGGTGGCCGCCTGGAACGGGCTGACGATCACCGCGATCGCCGAGTTCCAGCAGGTCGCCGCGCTCTACGCGTCCCCCGAGGACGAGGACGCCAACCTCATGGAGGGCGTCACGATCGTGGCCGACGGCGCGATGCGGGACGCTGCCGAGCACCTGGCGGCCGTGCACGTGGTGGACGGCCGGCTGCGCCGGGTGTCCCGGGACGGGACGGTCGGCGAGCCGGCCGGCGTGCTGGAGGACTACGGCTGCGTGGCCGAGGCGTTCTGCGCCATGCACCAGCTGACCGGCGAGGGGCGCTGGCTCGTCCTGGCCGGGCAGTTGCTCGACGTGGCGCTGGCCCGGTTCGCCGCACCGGACGGCGGCTTCTACGACACCGCCGACGACGCGGAGCGCCTGGTCACCCGGCCGGCGGACCCGACCGACAACGCCACCCCCGCCGGCCGTTCGGCGATCGTCGCGGCGCTCGTCGCGTACGCGGCGTTGACGGGGGAGATCCGGTACCGGGAGGCGGCCGACGCGGCCCTGTCGACGGTTGCGCCGATCGTCGCCCGGCACGCCCGGTTCACCGGCTACGCGGCCATGGTCGGCGAGGCGCTGCTCTCCGGGCCGTACGAGATCGCGGTGGTGACCGACGACCCGGTGGGTGACCCGCTGGTGGCCGCCGCCCTCCGGCATGCCCCGCCCGGGGCCGTGGTGGTGGCGGGCCGCGCCGACCAGCCCGGCGTGCCGCTGCTGGCCGACCGGCCGGCGCTGGGCGGGCGGCCCACCGCGTACGTCTGCCGGGGGTTCGTCTGCGACCGGCCGGTGACCACGGTCGAGGATCTGGTCGCCCAGCTCAGCTGACCGGCTCCTCGCCCCCGGCCGCCGGGCGCAGCGGCTCGGGCAGCGCGTCGAACCACTCCAGCACCGCCCGCTCGTACGCCAGCCCGAAGCGCAGCGTGGCCACCGCGTAGGGCTCGATCTCGTCCGCCTCCGGGGGGAGCGCCGCCGCGGCGGCCTGGTAGTCGGCGAGCCGTGCGGCGTGGGTGGCCCGGTGGGTGCCGAGGTAGCCGGCGAGCCGCTCCGGCGGCAGGTGCCGGCCGAAGAGCACGGTCAGCAGCAGGGGGAAGCGGATCGTCTCGTCCGCCGGGGGACGGGCCGCCCACTCGGTGAACGCCCGACGTCCCGCCTCGGTGATCTCGTACGGCTGCCGGTCGCGGCGGCCCCGCTCGCCGGCCCGGACCAGTCCGGCGGCGGCCATCGCGGTCAGCTCCCGGTAGACCTGGCTCTGGGTCAGCGACCAGAACGCCCCGATCCGTTGCTGGGCGACGGTGACCAGGTCCCAGCCGGTCATCGGGCCGTCGTGCAGGAAGCCCAGCAGCGAGGCGGCGGTGGCGTTCAACGGCCGGTCCGGCATCGGTCGGTTCTCCTTCGCGAATCTCCTTGACATCCCATTGTGTCAGGTCCGATGCTGAACTCATCGACCTCCCACATTGGGATGTCGCGGGAGGGGGACCCGTGCACACCGTTCTCGTCGTGCTCCACGCCGCCAGCGGCACCGCCGGGCTGCTGCTGGCGCTGCCCGTGCTGCTCGCGCCGAAGCGGCGCGGCCGGCACACCCTGCTCGGCCGGATCTACGCGGGCGCCGCCGTCAGCCTCAGCCTCAGCGCCTTCGGGCTCTTCGCGTACGACCCGGCGCGCCTGTGGGGGTTGGCCGTGCTCGGCGCGCTCACCCTCGGCTGGCTGGTCGGCGGGCTCTGGTTCGCCCGGCGTCGGCCCCGCGGGCTCGGTGGCCGGGGCTGGCGGATCTGGCACCTCAACCTGATGGGCAGCACGGTGATCGCGTTCGTCACCGGGTTCGCCGTGCAGATGACCGGCGGGCACCTGGTCGCCTGGCTCGCCCCGACGGTCCTCGGTTCGCTGCTGATCGCCCGGACCACTGCCCGCGAGGTCGCCCGCGCCCCGCGCCGGACCGCGATCTCCACGGCGAGCTGACCCACCCCTCCCGACGGCCGGGACCGACGGCAGGCCGGCGGGGCGGCCACCACCCCGAGAGGCGGACGGCCCCTGCGACCGCCCGGTCACCTCGGCAAGGATCTGATCGCCCGACGCGGCTGACGGTCACGGCCAGAGCAGTTCGCGGGTCCACCCCTCGGCCACCCGCCGATACCGCAGCCGGACGTGCCGGCGCTCCCGGTCGGCCTGCCAGAACTCGACGGTTGCCGGGGTCACCGAGTAGACCGTGTGCCCCTCGGCGACCAGCCCGGGATCGGCGGCCAACCGGACCCGCACCTCGGCCAGTTCCCGGTCCAGCTCGGCGCGGTCGGCCAGGACGGCGCTCTGGCGGCCGGCCAGGGTCGCGATCCGGGAGCCCTCGGGCCGGGCCAGGAAGTCCCGCCGGGAGACGTCGGGGGCGGCAGGCCGGGCGGTGCCGCGTACCCGCACCTGTCGGCCCTGCTCCCGCCAGTGGAAGCTGAGCGCGATCCGCGGGTTGCCGGCGAGCTGACGCCCCTTGGCGCTGGTCGAGGTGGTGGCGAAGTGCCAGCCGGCGGCGTCGAGGTCCTTGAGGATCAGTACCCGCGCGTCGGGTGCGCCGTCGGCGTCGACGGTCGAGACGGTCATCGCGTGCGGCTCGTCCACGCCCGCGGCGACCGCCTCGGCGAGCCAGTCGGCGAAGAGCGCGGTGGGCTCCGCCGGAACGTCGGTCGGGTCGAAGGACGGCATGTCGTGAGCCAGCACCGGCAGGGCGCGCAGCGTGTCGCGGGTCGTCATGGGGGTGATCCTGTCAACCGCGGTCACGCCCGGATCGACCCCCCGGGGACGAGTCCCGGCCCTCGGGCGGGAGGCCGGCACCGGCCCCGATAGGCTGGCGGCGCTATGGATTCCCGTACCGGACTGCCTGTCGTCGGCATGGTGGGCGGCGGACAGCTCGCCCGGATGACCCACCAGGCCGCCATCGCCCTCGGCCAGTCACTGCGCGTGCTGGCGCTCGCCCCGGACGACGGCGCGGCCCTGGTCGCCGCCGACGTCCAGTACGGCGACCACACCGACCTCGCCGCCCTGCGCACCTTCGCGAAGGGGTGCGACGTGGTCACCTTCGACCACGAGCACGTGCCCAACGCGCACATCCGCGCGCTGGCCGAGGAGGGCGTCAAGCTCTTCCCGCCGGCCGAGGCACTGGTGCACGCGCAGGACAAGCGGGTGATGCGGGAGCGGCTCGCCGAGCTGGGCGCGCCGAACCCGGCCTGGCGTCCCGTGGAGGCGCCGGCCGACCTGGTCGCGTTCGGCACCGAGATCGGCTGGCCGGTGGTGCTCAAGGCCGCCCGGGGCGGCTACGACGGCCGGGGCGTCTGGATGGTGGACGACGCCACCGCGGCCGCCGAGCTGGCCACCACCCTGCTGGCCGGGGGCACCCCGCTGATCGTCGAGGAGCGGGTGGCGCTGCGCCGGGAACTGGCCGTGCAGGTGGCCCGCTCGCCGTTCGGGCAGGTCGCCGCGTACCCGGTGGTGGAGACGGTGCAGCGGGACGGCATCTGCGTCGAGGTGCTCGCCCCGGCGCCCGAGCTGCCGGAGGAGCGGGCGGTCGCCGCGCAGCAGCTCGCCATCGATCTGGCCACCGCGCTCGGCGTGGTCGGCCTGCTCGCGGTGGAGCTGTTCGAGACGCCCACCGGGCTGGTGGTGAACGAGCTGGCCATGCGGCCGCACAACTCCGGGCACTGGACCATCGAGGGGGCTCGGACCTCCCAGTTCGAGCAGCACCTGCGGGCCGTGCTCGACTACCCGATGGGGGACACCTCGCTCACCGCGCCGGTCGTGGTGATGGCGAACGTGCTCGGCGGCGAGCCGGGCGGCATGTCCATCGACGAGCGGCTGCACCACCTCTTCGCCGCCGAACCCGGGGCCAAGGTCCACCTGTACGGCAAGCAGGTGCGCCCGGGCCGCAAGATCGGGCACGTCACCGTGCTCGGCACCGACCTGGACGACGTACGGGCCCGGGCCGCGCGTGCCGCCCGCTGGCTGCGCGAAGGCGCCAGTGAGCGCGAGGAGTGAGCTTGCGAGTCCCGCAGTCGCGAACGGAAGGCAGAACAGCATGAGCACCGTCGGGCTGATCATGGGCAGTGACTCGGACTGGCCGGTCATGAAGGCCGCCGCCGAGGCGCTGGACGAGTTCGGCGTGCCGTACGAGGTCGGCGTGGTGTCGGCCCACCGCACCCCGGTCAAGATGATCGAGTACGGCCGGGCCGCGGCCGACCGCGGCGTCAAGGTGATCATCGCCGGGGCGGGCGGGGCGGCCCACCTGCCCGGCATGGTCGCCTCGGTCACCCCGCTGCCGGTGATCGGCGTGCCGGTGCCGCTGAAGTACCTCGACGGGATGGACTCGCTGCTCTCCATCGTGCAGATGCCGGCCGGCGTGCCGGTGGCCACGGTGTCGATCGGCAACGCCCGCAACGCGGGGCTGCTCGCCGTACGCATCCTCGGCGCCTCCGACCCGGCGCTGCGCGACCGGATGGCCGCCTACCAGGCCGGCCTCGAGGACCTGGTCGCCGAGAAGGAAGCGAACCTGCGCGCCTCGCTCAGCTGAACCGGGTTCACCTCATGCCGCGGAGGGCCGTCTGGAGGCGTTCCTGGGCGCGGCGGCGGCGCTCGTTGCTCGCGCCGAGCACCAGCAGGACGAAGCCGACCGGGATCAGCACCAGCCACGGGCCGAGGCTGACCAGCGCGTGCACCGCGGCGATCGCGGTGACCGAGGCGCCCACGATGACGGGCGCCTGCTGCCGGCTCGTCGAGCCGAAGATCAGCACCGCCACGGCGCCGAGCAGCAGCAGCACCTGACGCAGCATGCTGGACTCGGTGGCCAGCACGATCGCCAGCGTCGGCACGAACGCGGCGACCAGCGCCGGCCCGTACGCCACCCAGCTCGACAGGTCGGGCCGCTGGCGCAGTTGCAGCATCCCGACCAGCAGGGCGAGCACCGCGAACGGCAGGGTGTAGGCCTCGGGCAGCGCCACGTCGGCCGTCCGCATGAGGATCCACCAGGCGCTGATCTCGCAGATCACCACGCCCCAGATCAACAGGCTCCGCTCCACCGGCCGGCGGCCCGGGCGGCTGGCCGCCATCCCGAGGACGGCGCCCCAGGCGGCCAGCAGCGCGGCGATGTGCCGGGGCGAGTCGTACGCCAGGGCCAGCGCGATGAGCGCCGCGGCGTGGCCGCTCCACTCGACGGTGGCCGCCTCCCGGTACGCCTCCGGCCGGCGCAGCCGGGGGAGGGCGGCGGCGAAGACCTGGAGCGCCGCCCCGACCGCCAGCACCCCGAACGCGGACCAGACCGCGGCGAGCCCGGCCACCAGGCCGAGGGTGAGCACGAAGAGCTGGGCCATCAGCGAGGCGAAGAGCCAGCCGAGGATGCGGGCCCGCTGGGTGGTGCCGAAGAGCGCGGCGACCGTGCCCACGCCGACCGCGCCGCCCAGCGTGAACAAGGTCAGCTCCCGGGTGGCGAGGCTCCCGGCGAGCCCGGCGTTCCCGGCGGCCAGCCCGATGGCGAACACCAGGACCCGGGCGACCCGGATCGAGCGGGCCGGTTCGGCCACGGCCGGCGGCGGGGTGAGCGCCAGCCCCAGCATCGAAACGGTGAAGACGGCCAGCCCGGCCAGCGCGGTCACCGGCCAGCCGCGGCCCAGCGCCACCGGGGTGATCAGCAGCGTGAGCGCCGCCCCGGGCAGGATCACCGGCACCGCCCGGGACCGTCGCCCGCCGCTGAACCCGGTGGCGGCGAGCGCCGCCGTCGCGGTGAGCAGCAGCGCGGTGAGCACGTGGGTGGCATCCACCGCCTCGGGTGGCGGGGTGAGCAGTTCCGGCGGCGGCCCCTGCCAGACCCGGGACAGCACCCGGAGCGGCTCGACCAGCGCCACCACCAGCGCCGGCGCCAGGGTGGCCAGGGCCAGGGCGGTGGGCAGCGCCGCCGCGGCGAGCGCCCCGGCCGCCGGGCTGACCCGCCAGCGCAGCTCGGCCGGATCGTCCGGCCCTCGGCGCAGCGCCCCGTTGAGCAGCACCGACCAGCGGCGGACCGGCTGGGCCGAGCCGGCCGGCGGGACGGTGGCGGCCCGGATCAGCTCGGCGAGCACGCCGAGCAGCGCCGCCGCGGCGGCGTACACCCCGGCGGGCAGGTGGGTGATCACGGCGGCGGCCGCGCTGACCGTCGCGCCGCCCACCACGGCCACGCTCGCGTACGGGAGGTACTGCGGGACCTGCCGGCGGACGGCCGCCACCGCGGCCAGGCCGATGCTGGACGCGGCCAGCGCGGCGGTGAGCACCACCTGCGGGGGCCGGCCGAACTCGGCCGCCAGGGCGGCCACCGCCCCGGGCAGGGCGAGCAGGGCGGCGCCGGCCGCGGCGCCGCCGATCTGCACCAGGTGCGCCGGCATCCCCTCGGTGCGGACGTCCTCCGTCATCGTCGGTGCGAGCCCCCGGGCCAGGGCGGCCACCGTCACCCCGATCAGCGCGATGCTGCCCAGCGCCAGCGCGGTGGTCCACGGGCGGACCAGCCCGGCGCCGGCCGCGTGCAGGGCGACCACCCCGGCCACCGTGGCCCGGGACAGCGCGGCCCGCGGGTCGGCCGCGGCCACCGCCGCCATCCCGAAGACGGTGGCGACCATGGCGCCCACCAGCACCGGCGACCACCAGGGCAGGTCGAACGCGGCCGGGGCGCCGATGGTCGCGAGCACGGCGGCCGCGCCGGAGACGTCGTACCTCCAGGGCGGCGGCAGCAGGATGGCGGCGGCCACGGCCAGCAGCACCAGCGCGATCGGCGCCTGCCAGGTCGACCCGCCGGTCGGGGCGGCCGGCCAGCCGCTCAGGTCGCCGGCCCAGATCGGGCCCGGCGTGGCCAGCACCCCGACCCCGCCGCGCAGCGCGCTCCAGGCCGCGATCAGGCCGATCAGCGTGCCGCCGGCCGTGATGCCGAGGACCGGCCCGCGCCGCCACTCCTCGGGCATCGCCCGGGCGGCGACCGCGACCACGGACACCAGCGCGGCGGCCACTACGAGCTGGCCGCCGGGGGCCAGCACGGCGGCGATCCGGACCAGGGTGGCGATGAGTGCCACCGTGGCGGCGGCGAGGGCCAGGTCGGACCCGTCGAGGGACAGGTCGGCGCGGCGGCCCGCGTCGATCCGGGGGGCCAGCGCCAGCAGCGCGGCGGCGACCAGCAGCAGCCCGCCCACCCAGGCGTCGGCGGTGGTGGCGCCGGGCGCCCCGAATGCGGCCGCCGCGACCGCCACCGCACCCAGCACGGTGCCGAGCGCGTGCGGCACGCTGAGGCGCCGCTGCGCGACCTGGACGAGGGCGGCGTAGCCGAGCGTGACGCAGACACCGAGGAAGCTCGCCGCGAGGATCGGGACGGTGACCTCGCGCAGGTTCGCGGAGGTGGCGGCCGGCGCGGTCGGCACCGTGGCGGCGACGAACGCGGCCACCGCACCGGGGAACGCGAACGCCGCCCCGCCGGCCGCCCAGGCGCAGACGGTGTCCGCGGCGGCGGCGGCGATCCGGACCCGGGGCGCCAGCGACACCAGCGCGCCGGCCAGGAAGAGAAGGGTCAGCGCGGCGGCGGTGAGCGCGGGCCGGGCGAGTGCGGCCCCGGCCCCGATCAGTCCCAGCCCGGCGGCGGTCACCGAGTGGGCCAGCGCGGCGCGCTCGGTGCCGGCGGTGAGCCCGAGCACGCCGATGGCCACCGCGGTCAGCAGCATCGGCCAGCAGGCGGTCGCCCAGCCCAGCCCGAGCGAGGCGGGCACGGCGAGCGCGGTCAGCGCCGCCCCGACCACCGCGAACTCGCGCCGAATGTCCGCCGGCAGGGCGACCACCGCGGCGATGGTGAGCAGCAGGGCGCTGGCGGCGAGCTGCCAGCCGGTCCGGCCGACCCCCGCCGCCAGCTCGGCGTGCCACCCGCTGAGCTCCGCCGACCAGGCGGGCAGCGCCGCGCGGACCGGGGCCAGCCCGGCGCGCAGCGCGCCGCCGGCCACCACCAGGCCGCTGACGGTGAGCGCCACCGCCGAGGCGAGCTGCGGACCCCGCCGGGCCGCCTCCGGTACGCCCCGGACGGCGAACCCGGTGAGCGCGATGACCGCGGCGATGAGCAGCAGCGACCGGCCCGGGTAGGCGACCGAGGCGACCCGGCCCAGCGCGCCGATCACCGCGAGGGTGACGATGCCGGCACCCACGTCCGGCAGCGGCGGCCGGCGCAGCACCAGCGTCCCGGCCAGCCCGACCAGCGCGGCGAGCAGCAGGACGGCGCCCGACCCGGCGGCGGCCGGCACTGTGGTGGCGCGCAGCAGGGCGGTGACCGCGTACGCCAGGGCGACGGCGACCGCCGCCCCGTGCAGCAGCCAGGTCAGCTCGCGCAGCCACGGCACCGGGCGCGCCGGCGGGACCGGCTCCGCGCCGGGGGGCGGCTCCCCGCCGAGCACCTCGGCGGCCTCCTCCGGGGCCGACTCGGGCCGGTCGTCGGCGGCGCGCTGCCGGGGCGGGGCGGGCTCCGGCGGCGGGATCGGCAGGTCCCGCCGGACGGGGCGTTCGAGCACCACCGCCGAGCGGGCCAGCGCGAGGTCGACCACGGCCACCACGGTGAGCACCAGCGCCCAGCCGGCCGGCCCGGTGATCCGCTCGTACGCGAGCAGGGGCAGCACCGGCTGGGCGGCCAGCACGGTGGCGAAGCGGGGCGCCCGCAGCCCGGTCCCGTACGCGTACCCGAAGGCGACCACGGTGGTGACCAGGAAGATGGACCCGGAGAAGGCGGCGCCGGAGGTGCCGCCGCCGACCCGGTCGACGGCCCAGAGCGCGTAGCCGGCCAGCGGCACCAGCAGCAGGCCCACCGCGGCGATCGTCTCGGCGGTCGAGGTGAGCCCGCGCCGGGCCAGCACCGGCGGGGCGAGCAGCATCAGCACCGTGGCCAGCAGCAGCACGCCGAGCCGGGCCAGCGCGTCCATCGAGCTGGTGGCCACCGCGGCGAAGACCACCGCCGCGACGCCGAGCAGCAGCGCGCCGAGCCCGAGGGGGATGTTCTGCACCTCCCGCGAGGACGCCTCCGGCGGGTGCTCCGGGTCGTCCGCGTCGAGCCACTGCGGGCGGCTGCGGGGCGGCGGCGGGGGGAGGTCGTCCGGACCGGTCGGCGGGGTGCCCTGGCGGGGCACCCGGGGCGGCGCGCCCGTGGTGGCGGTCGGTGGGCGGCGGCCGGGCCGGCGGCGCAGCACGCGGCGTGGCCGGGTGGCCTGCTTAATCCGTTCCTCACCGGCGTGCGCCAGGATGTCCCGCTGGAAGAGGGCGGCCTGCATCTTGGCGGCGATCTGCCGCTGCTCGCGGGCGATCTCGGCGTCGCGGGCCTTCATCTCGGCGATCGAGCGCTCGATCTCGGCCAGGTGCTCGGCCCACTGTGGCTGGTCGGCGCCGCAGTGCGGGCAGACGACGGCGGGCTTGATCTCCCGCCCGCACGAGGCGCACCTGAAGGTCTGCACGACTCTCTCCCGTCCGGTCGGCCCCCGCGCGGTGGGCCTCCCTGTCGCAGCATGCCTTGACCGGGCCGGGATTTCGACAGTTGCGGGCGCGTTCCGGACAACAAAAAGGACCGGCCGGCCGGGGAACGGGTCCCCGGCCGGCCGGCCGACGGTTCACGGGATCAGGGGCGGCCCATGCCGCGGTACTCCCACCCGGCCTGTGTCCACAGTGTGGAGTCCAGGCAGTTGCGGCCGTCGACCACCTTGCGGCCGTTGACCAGCTCGCCCAGGGCGACCGGGTCGGCGTTGCGGAACTCGGCCCACTCGGTGAGGACGCAGACCAGGTCGGCGCCGCGGACGGCGTCGTTCATGGTCGCCTCGTAGGTCAGCTCCGGCACCGCCCGGCGGGCGTTCCCCACGCCCTGCGGGTCGAACACGTGCACGTCGGCGCCGGCCTTGCCGAGCAGGGCGGCGACTGCCAGCGCCGGGGCGTCCCGGACGTCGTCGGTGTTCGGCTTGAAGGTGGCGCCGAGCACGGCGATCCGGGTGCCGGAGAGGTCCGGGCCGGCGGGGCCGGAGCGGCGGCCGAGCAGGTCGGCGGCGAGCTGGATCACCCGGGTCCGCCGGCGCAGGTTGATCAGGTCCACCTCGTGCAGGAAGCGCAGCGCCTCGCCGGCGCCGAGCTCCTGGGCGCGGGCCTGGAAGGCCCGGATGTCCTTGGGCAGGCAGGCGCCGCCGAAGCCGAGGCCGGCCTGGAGGAAGCGGTTGCCGATCCGCGGGTCGTAGCCGATCGAGCGGGCGAGCTGGGTGACGTCGCCGCCGGCGGCCTCGCAGACCTCGGCCATCGCGTTGATGAAGGAGATCTTGGTGGCCAGGAAGGCGTTCGCCGCGACCTTGACCAGCTCCGCGGTGGCGAAGTCGGTGACCACCAGCGGCACCTCGCGGTCCTCGGTGGCGGCCAGGTCGAAGACGCCCTTGTGGGCGGCGTAGAGCATGCCGTTGGCCCACTCGCTCTTGACCCCGACCACGATCCGGTTGGGCCGCAGCACGTCGTCGACGGCGAAGCCCTCCTGGAGGAACTCGGGGCTCCAGGCCACCTCGACGCCCAGGTCGGCCGGGGTGTGCTTGCCGACCAGCTGCTCCACCCACTCGGCGGTGCCCACCGGCACGGTGGACTTGCCGACGATCAGGGCCTTGCGGCTCAGGTGCTGGGCGAGGTTGGTCACCGACGCCTCGACGTAGGACAGGTCGGCGCCCATCCCGTCGGCCCGCTGCGGGGTGCCGACGCAGATGAAGTGCACGTCGCCGAAGTCGGCGGTCTCCTGGATGTCGGTGCTGAACCGGAGCCGGCCGGTGGCCAGGTTGCGCCGGAGCAGCTCGTCGAGGCCGGGCTCGTGGATCGGCACCTCGCCGGCGTTCAGCTTCGCGATCTTGTCCGCGTCCACGTCGAAGCCGAGCACCTCGTAGCCCAGCTCGGCGTAGCAGATGGCGTACGTCGCGCCGAGGTAGCCGGTGCCCAGGAAGGTCACCCGGGGTCGGGCTGCGCCCGAGGGCGGCGTCACCGCGGCGATGGCGGGCATCGGCTGGGTGTTCGGGTACGGGATCGTCACGCCTGTCTTCTCCGCTCGCACTGGCGGCGCTTCCTTGCGTCGCGTTCTGCTGGGGCGCCAGGGCCGGCACCGAGGGGAACTCTGAGTGTGAGGGTAGTTGTGGCCTGTCGCCCCCGCTCGTGCGCGAGCCTACCCGCCGGTAAGGTCCGGCTGAACCCTGGTGGCTATCCTTCAGTCTGCGGCAGTCGGCAGCCTCCGGGCGCCACAGTCTGCGCATGATAGCGGTGAAAGGGGAGGGCTGACATGCCCGCAGAGCAGTCGTTCGACGTCTACCGGTTGCCGGAGGAGCACGACGCGATCCGGGAGGCGGTCCGGGAGGTCTGTGCGGCGAAGGTCGCTCCGCACGCCGCTGAGGCGGATGAGACGGGCGAGTTCCCGAAGGCGTCCTACGACGCGCTGCGGGCCGCCGACTTCCACGCCCCGCACATCCCCGTCGAGTACGGCGGCGCCGGTGCGGACGCGCTGGCCACGGCCATCGTGATCGAGGAGGTGGCCCGCGCCTGCGCCTCGTCCTCGCTGATCCCGGCGGTGAACAAGCTGGGCACCATGCCGCTGATCCTGGCCGGCTCCGAGGAGCTGAAGCGGAAGTACCTGACCCCGGTGGCGGCCGGCGACGCGATGTTCTCCTACTGCCTCTCCGAGCCGGAGGCGGGCAGCGACGCCGCCTCGATGACCACCAAGGCGGTCCGCGACGGCGACCACTGGGTGCTCAACGGCGTGAAGCGGTGGATCACCAACGCGGGCGTCTCGGAGTACTACACGGTCTTCGCTGTGACCGATCCCACAGCCCGGTCCCGGGGCATCTCGGCCTTCGTGGTGGAGAAGTCCGACGCCGGGGTGAGCTTCGGCGCACCGGAGAAGAAGCTCGGCATCAAGGGTTCGCCGACGCGCGAGGTCTACTTCGACAACGTCCGGATCCCGGCCGACCGGATGATCGGCGCCGAGGGCACCGGCTTCGCCACCGCGATGCGAACCCTGGACCACACCCGGGTCACCATCGCCGCGCAGGCGGTCGGCATCGCGCAGGGCGCGCTGGACTACGCCAAGGGCTACATCCAGGAGCGCAAGCAGTTCGGCAAGCCGGTCGCCGACTTCCAGGGCATCCAGTTCATGGTGGCCGACATGGGCATGAAGCTGGAGGCGGCCCGCCAGCTCACCTACACCGCCGCCGGCAAGTCCGAGCGGGGCGACGCCGACCTGACCTACTTCGGCGCGGCGGCCAAGTGCTTCGCCTCGGACGCCGCCATGGAGATCACCACCGACGCGGTGCAGCTGCTCGGCGGCTACGGCTACACCCGGGACTACCCGGTCGAGCGGATGATGCGCGACGCCAAGATCACCCAGATCTACGAGGGCACCAACCAGGTGCAGCGCATCGTCATGGCGCGCCAGCTGCTCAAGGGCTGACCCTCCGGGGCGACGATCGGGCGGGGGGGGGGGGGGGGCGGGCCCCCCCCCCCCGGGGGGGCGGCGGGGAGGGGACGACAGTGAGGGGGGGTGGGGCGAGCGCGGGGGGGCCCGGCGCAGAACC